>CAZJUC010000088.1:0-12091 GCA_964549065.1 uncultured Ilumatobacteraceae bacterium | reverse complement strand
GCCTACGACCATCGTCACAACGAGGCCAACGGTTGGGACAACACCGACGGCCACCATCACAACCGGTCCTGGAACTGCGGATGGGAGGGTGACGTCGACGTGCCCGACGAGGTGATGGTGCTGCGGCGCCGACAACTGCGCAATGCGGTGTGCCTGTTGATGCTCAGCCACGGCGTGCCGATGTTCGCCGCCGGCGACGAGTTCGCCCGCACGCAGGGCGGCAACAACAACGCCTACAACCAGGACAACGCGACGTCGTGGCTCGACTGGGATCGTGCCGCTGCGTGGGCCGACCACGAGCGGTTCGTGCGCGACGTGATCGCCGTGCGCGCCGAGCATCCCGTGCTGTGGGACCCCGACCGATGGGGCAGCCGACTGGTCACGTTCGGAGCGAACGGCGGCCCCGACGTCGGTCACGAGTCGCGCTCGATCGCGTGGGCGGTCGACGGGCTCTACGTGATGGCCAACATGTGGTGGGAACCCGTCGACTTCACGCTGCAGGTGCCTGGCGACTGGCGCGTCGCGATCGACACCAGCATCGAGCCGGGGGACGCCGGGCCGTCACCGGACGACGACGCGGTGGTCGAGGGGGCCGTCACGGTCGGGCCCCGGTCGATCATCGTGCTGGAAGCCGCTCCTCCGGGTGTCGGACGCCACGGCTGACGCTCACGAGTCGAAACCGAGACCGAGCCGGTCGAGGGTGCGCAGCCAGGCGTTGCGTTTGCCGGTCGTGTCCTCGCGGTCGAGTGACCAGCGTGTGGCCTGGATCCCGATGAAACGGAACGGCTCGGGCGGGAACGGCAGCGGCTTGTCCTTCACGAAGTCGGTGGTGGTGGCGATCGACCTGCGTCCGGCGAGCAGGTCGAGCATCGTCGAGGCCGCGAACCGGGTGGCAGCGACCCCCAAGCCGGTGTAGCCGACGGCGTAGACCACCCGATTCGACATCGCCGAGCCGAAGAACACCGAGAACCGGGTGCTGGTGTCGATCGCCCCACCCCAGGTGTGGGTGAACCGCACGTCGTCGAGCTGCGGAAACGTCTCGAAGAAGTGCGACGACAGCTTCGCCCAGGTCTCGGGCCGGCTCTCCTGCTCGGCCGACACCTTCGAGCCCCAGAAGTAGATCGCGTCGTAGCCGCCCCACAGGATCCGGTCGTCGGCGGTGAGCCGGTAGTAGTGGAACTGGTTGGTGATGTCCGACAGGCCCTGCCGGCCCGACCACCCGATGCGGCCGAGTTGCTCGGGCGACAGGGGCTCGGTCACCAGGCAGTAGTCGTACACCGGCACCATGTACTGGCTGATGCGCTTCAACAACGGTTTGTCGGCGTTGGTGCCGAGGACGGCCTGCGCGCAGCGGATCGTGCCGAGCGGCGTGACCACCGCAACGCCCCGCCCGTCCTTGTCGACCGAGATCGCCTTGCTGTGTTCGTAGATCCGCACCCCGAGTTCCTCGGCAACGCGCTTGAGTTCCCAGGCCAGCTTCGCCGGATCGACCAGCGCGGCGCGTCCCAGCCGGAACAGCCCGCCGGTGTAGGTGGGCGAGTCGACCTCGGCGCGCATCGCGTCCTGGTCGAGCCATCGCACCTGTTGGCCCATCGAGCGCAGCACGTCGTGTTCTTCGCGCAGCTCGTCGAGGTACGAGGGCGGGTGGTTGACGTGGGCGACGTCGATCACGCCGTTGCGTTCGTAGTCGCAGTCGATCGAGTAGCGCTCGATCGCCGCCTCGATCTCGTTGAGGTTGCGCAGGCCGAGCTCTTCGAGGGTGTCGATCTCGTCGGCGTGGCGATCCAACCCGTTGCCGACCCCGTGGGTGAGTGACGCCTCCATGAAGCCGCCGTTGCGTCCGCTCGCGGCGCCGCCCACCTCGGCCTTGTCGATCAGGACGACGTCGCGTGACGGATCACGCTCCTTCGCGATGATCGCCGTCCACAACCCGGTGTAGCCGCCCCCGACGATGCACAGGTCGCAGTGCTCGTCGCGGACCAACGTGGGATTCGATTCGGGAAGGTCGACGCTCTCGAGCCAGTACGGGTACGGCTCCGCGTCGGCGATCGCATCGAGGGCTCGCTGGTCGTACGGTGCACCGCCGTTGCCGGAGTTGTCGCTCATGATGTCGGTGGCTGCGATCGTATCCTCCCGGCCGGTCACGTCGTACGGTGAGACGATGGAACTGGGGATCAGCGGACGTCGCGCCGCCGTGGCGGCAGCGACATCAGGACTCGGGCTCGCGTCGGCGGTGGCGCTGGCGGCAGAAGGCGTCCAGGTCGCGATCTGCGGCCGCGACCCCGACCGCCTCGCTGCTGCGGCGCACGCCGTCGGCAACGGGTGTGTGCCCATCGTGGCCGACGTGTCGACGCCGGACGGCGCCGCGGGTTTCGTCGAGGCCGCGGTCGACGCGCTCGGCGCGGTCGACATCCTGGTTCCCAACGCCGGTGGCCCACCACCGGGAGACTTCGCATCGACGCCTGTCGACGCCTATCCGGCGGCGATCGATCTCAACTTGATGTCGGTGGTGGCGATGTGCAAACAGGCCGTGCCCGCGATGCAGGAACGGCGATGGGGGCGGGTGGTGGCGATCACGTCGCTGGCGGTGCGCCAGCCGATGGCACAGCTGATCCTGTCGAACACCGCACGCGCCGGCGCCACCGCGTTCCTCAAGACCCTTGCACTCGAGGTGGCCGGCGACGGCGTCACCGTCAACAGCGTGCAGCCCGGTCTGCATCGCACGGCCCGCGTCACCAGTCTGTACAGCGACGAGCAGCTGGCCTCGATGCGGACAGGTGACGCCGACGACTTCGGCCACGTGGTCGCGTTCCTGTGCGGCGAGCCCGCCAGGTTCACCACCGGCGTCCAGCTGCACGTCGACGGCGGCGCGTATCTCGGTCTGCTCTGACGAACGCCGACCCGGTGTGTCGCGCGGCGTCAGGCGGCGTCCTGTGGATGCGCGGCGAGGTACGCCGCTGCGTCGATCGGCTCGGGCCGGGTGTAGCCGATCGGGAGGCGCACGGTGCCGGCCGACGTACCGAAGAACACCTGGAAGGCGTGGTAGCCGGCGTACAGCTCGGGTTGCTCGCGCAGACTCTCGGCGTACGCCGTCACCACGGCGACGTAGCCGTCGTTCGGGTTGTACTGGTACAGGGCTGCAGCCATGTCGTCCGGCGCGCCGCTCTGCGAGAGATAGGTGGCGGCCCCGACGACGGCGTCGCGCGTCACCGTGGGATCACCGATGCAGCACGCCTCCCACGTCGTGGGCAGGAACTGCATGGGGCCGACCGCGCCGGCGCTCGACACACCCTCGATGCGGCCCATCCGGGTCTCTTGCAGGTGGATCGCTGCCAGCCAGTACCAGGCAACGCCGGTGAGCTGCTCGGCCTCGGCGTAGTGGGCGAGCAACGTGTCGATCGGCTCGGGTTCGACGACCGTCCACGCCGGCAGCACGTCGGGCAGCGGCCGCGGCGGCCGGTCGGTGCTGCGCGCCTGGAGGAACTGTCGGGCACGCACGGTTCGCTCGAGCGCGGGAGATGCGTCGGGGGTGCTCGCCGCGAGTACGGCCTCGTCGAGCTCGGGCCGGTCGGCGAGCTCTCGGAGCGTCAGCTGGTACTCGAGACCGGCGCGTTCGCGCGCGGCGGCCCCGGCAGTGGGGTCGGTCATCGTGCCGTGGGCCTCGGAGAGCTGCTGCGCGAACGTCCCGGCGTCGAGGCCCGGGTCAGCGTCAGGGTCAGCGCCGGGGTCGACGTCGAGCCGGGCAGGGGGTGACGTCGGATCGATGTCCGCAGGAGCACCCACCTCGTCGGTGGTGGTGGACGCGGCGATGGTGGTGGTCGCGGTGGACGCGTCCGTGGTGGTGGTCGGGAGGTCGCTCGTCGACGACGCCGCGGGCGAGCCGATGGTCGAGGTCGTCGTTCGGACGGTCCCGTCGTTGCCGGCGTCGGCGGGGTCGTCGGTGGAGGCGCATCCGCCGATGACGAAGGCGGCGATCGCGATCGCGATGGTGGTGTGCGAGCGCATCACTCCACCTGGGTGTGGTCGCCGTGTCCGGCGCGTGAGCTGCCGCCATCCGCACTGCCGCCGCCGTACTCGGCGCGCGACGCACGTAGTCGAAGGTCTTCGAGCACCCGGCGGTTGGCCGCTTGGAGGTCGGCGAGGAACGCCACCGCCCACATCTGTGCCGCGACGACGATCAGCCCGATCCCGGCGAGCAGGCTGGGGACGCGGCTGGTGTACTCGTCTTCGAACAGGTACAGCCCGAGCCATCGCAGCAGCAGGGCCGCGCCAAACACGAACGGCACCAGGCCGACCAGGAAGAAGAACCGGAACGGCTTGTAGAGCGCGAAGCTGCGGATGATCGCCTGCGCCGACCGCCACACGTAGCGACTGGAACTCTTCACGAGACGCGACTCGCGGGTCTTCGCGTTCACGCCGATCGGCACCGACTCGATCGCGATCCCGTTCCATCCGGCCTGCACGATGGTCTCCATCGTGTAGGTGTACTTGCCGAACACCTGCACCCGCATGGCTGCGTCGCGCGAGTAGGCGCGAAAGCCGCTGGCGGCGTCCTGCACGCCGGTGCCGGAGAAGCCGCGCACCACCGAGCTCCCGAGGCGCTGCAGGAGCTTCTTCGTGCGTGAGAAGTCGTCGATCTCGGCGATCGGTCGTTCGCCCACCACCATGTCGGCGCGTCCTGCGAGCACCGGGGCGACGAGGTCCGGGATCGTGGATCCCTGGTACTGGTTGTCGGCGTCGGTGTTGACGATGACGTCGGCGCCCGCCCGCAGGCAGGCGTCGATACCGGTCATGAACGCCGTGGCGAGGCCTCGATTGCGGCCGTGCGACACGATGTGGTCGACGCCGAGTTCGCGTGCGACCTCGATGGTGCGGTCGGTGCTGCCGTCGTCGATCACCAGCCACTCGACGATGTCGATGCCCGGCACCGTGCGGGGCAGGTCGGCGACGGTCATCGCCAGGGTGCCTTCCTCGTTGAAGCAGGGGATCTGGATGATCAGTTTCACCAGGCTTGCCGCATCGCGGCGGTGGGCACCGTCACCGTCGTTCGACATCAACCGGCAGCGTAACGGTCGGCGGGTCGCCGGCCGGGTCGCCGGCCGTCGAGCCGGCGGGACCGGTGCCGGCGATCGGGATCGACGCCGCCGCCGCGGCCAGGTCGACCACGATCGACACGACCCGGCTGAGCACAGCTGCCGACACCGCCACGCCGGCGCCGAGTGGGGCGGTGGTCATCGAGATGAAGATCGTCTCGCGCACCCCGATCCCGCCCGGTACCCCGACGATCACGAACCCGGCCATCCACGACACGCACGTGACGAAGATCAATTCGACGACGAGCGACGGGTCAAGGTCGGTACCGAGGGCCACCACCGCGAAGACGTTCATCCCGGCGAACGACACCCACACCGGCACGTGTCGCAGCACCAGCAGCCCGAACCAGCGCGGGTCGGGGAGTCGGAGCTCTCTCGGGGTGACGCGACCGGCCGTCCGATGCAGACTCGACCTCGCGGCGGGCAGGACCAGCGCGATCAGCGCGAGCACGAGCGCCGTCGCGATCGTGGCCGGCAGCAACCGACCGTCGGACGGTGCGACCAGCCCGGTGACCGCAGCAACGGTCGCCGCGCCGAGGAACGTGGCCACCATCGACATCGCGGTCGACATGTAGGCCGCACCACGCGGGGTGGCGCCGCGATGGGCGAGTTCGGCCTGGCCGACCACCGGCCAGATCCCGCCGGGCACGTACTTGCCGAGTTGGCCGACGAAGAACCACGACATGCCGCGCCGCCACGGTGCGGGTGCGCCCGCTCGGCGCAGGATCGACAACCAGTTCGCGCCGATCAGCGACATCGCCACGACGCCGGTGACGCCGCCGACCATCAGCCATCCGAGACTCGCCGCCCCCAGCGCGTCGGCGATCTCCGAGCGATCACGCACGATTCGACGCACCACGAACGCGATCCCGGCGACACCGATCGCGATGCCGATCAGGTTGACGAGGCGCGACCGGCCCACTGCTCAGGCCGTGTGTCCGGAACCGGCGTGGCGCACGGTGGCTCGGACCATCGTCCACGGCAGGGGGGTGGCACGGGCGACGACGTCGAAGTGTCCCGCCACCAGTCGGGCGAAGCCACGGTTGGTCCAGTGGTTGACGTGGCCAGGGGTGTTGCCGAGATCGCGCAGGTAGCGCCCTCGGGCCATGTTGCCGATCCGCCAGAACGGTTCGAACGGCACCGACGCCACGAGTTCGCCGGAGCACACCCGCGCCAACTCGGCCATCGCCGCAGGGGGATCGGGCAGGTGTTCGAACACCTCGATCGCCAGCACCAGTTCGAACGAGTCGTCGGGGAAGGGGAGCTGCGACGCGTCACCGAAGGCGCACGACAACTGACGCGACTGCCACTGCGCGGCGAGGTCGTCGTCGGGCAGGTCGAGGCCGATCACGGGCACGCCGGCGAAGCGGTCGATGACCCGGCTCGTCACGATCCCTTCGCCGACACCGATCTCGAGGACCCGCTTCGGCGTCGGGCCGTCGAGAAACGTGTCGAGCGCGTCGAAGAACCCGCGCATCATCCGTTGTTCGATCGGATTGGTCGAGCCGTACTTGTCGTAGGTGTTGCCGGTGGGCACGGCGTGGCCGGTGGGGCTGGGGTCGGATGTGGTCATGGGTGGCGATGTCCGGGTGACGGTGCGGGTGACGGTGCAGCGGCGCGGGAGCGTATCGATCGCAATGGACCCTACGGGGCGGGAGTCGGGGCGGGAACGCGCCACAGGATCCACCGCTGGTCGGACCAGACCTCCTCGAAGCCTGCGTTGCGGGCGGCACTGCGGGTGAGTTCGGGCTGCCAGTAGGTCGAGTTGCGGCGCTCGGCGTAGTAGTCGGCGCGGCCGATGATCCGGTCGAGCTGCTTGGTCTGGAACGAGCGGCGATCGGTCATCAACGTCATCGTGCGGGCACGGAAGTAGGCGATCACGGCATCGGGCGGGGTGAGCGACTCGACCGCCTCGAACACCGGCGCGACGACCGGATTCGAGGGTCCCGACTGGACCCGGCCGGCGTCGTTGAAGTCCTGCGCGGTGCTGATGTCGCCCGGCAGGACCACCAGGTGGGCCACCACCAGGCCGGCCAGCGGCACGAGTGCGGCGATCCGGGCGACGTGCGTCAGCCTGGCGCGCCGACCGGCGGGCCTCGTGCGCCGGAGCCGGGCGGCCAGTCGGCCGGCGACGGCCAGCAGTGCCACCGTGGCGAAGTACACCACCCAGGGCGTCACCTGGAACCAGTAGCGGTCGACGCGTCGCAGGTGGGTGCTGAGCGCCGCGGCGCTGAGCAACGCGAGCAGCACCAACGGCGCGTCGAGGGTGGGACGGCGACGCACCCCGATCACGATGCCGGCCGCGGCGACGGCGAGGATGCCGACGCCGATCAAGGTGTGCTCACCCAGGCCGAGTTGGTCGCTGAGGGTGCCCGGGTACTCGCTCAGGCGGTCGTCGAGGAACGCAGAGCTGTTGCCGTTGTCCGGGAGCAGATCGGTCGGCAGCAGGAGCTGCGCCAGCGTCGCGGTCACGGCGAACGCGGCGAACGGGGTGAAGATGCGCGCCGCGTTCGCTCGGCCGGCTGCCACCATGCCGGCGATCCACGACGGGGTGGCTCGGCGATCCGACCCGATGCGCACCGAGACCACGAGGTCGTACACGATCATCAGCCCGACCACGCCGAGCAGCACGACCGACTCGCGTCGCACGTTGAACGCCAGTGCGATCAGTGCGCCGAGCACGATCAGTCGGTCGGTCGGGGCGGTGATCAGGGTGGCGCTGCGTCGGATCCGGTCGTACCACCAGATCACGAGCGCCAGGGCCGCCAGGTGCGGGAATTCGGTGAGCAGCTGATCGGTGTGCGCCAGGTAGGCGGGCGCGGTGGCGAAGACCGCCACGATCGCCATCGCGGGTGCCCATCCGACCCGTCGCCGCACGATGCCGTGCAACAGCACCAACCACAGGCAGAACGTGGCGACTTCGACCAGCTTCAGGCGCTCGTAGTCGAGACCCCACAGATGCACGAAGGGCGACAGCAGCAGTGGCCAGACCCAGGGGTAGGCGTTCGGACTGAAACCGCTGTCGGAGTTGAGCACCGCGAACCGATTGTCGGCGACCACCTGGCCGATGTCGCCGTCGAAGAGGCTGCGGGCCTGGCGGAGATAGAGGGCGAAGTCGTCACCCTGCGTGTGGCCGTTGCGGTGGAGGGCGACGGCCAGGATCGCGGCGATCGTGACCGTGAGGGGCAGGGCGAGCAGGCGCACGACCGGTGTCACGGTGACGGTGGGCCGGCGCATCGGCGCCACGCTAGTGCCGGGTGGGGTCGGGTGGACCTCGACCGGTCTGCTCGCCACCCATCTGCCGATGAGCCAAGCCCCCGCATGCGGGGGGTTCGCTCATCGCTCGTGGGTTCGGGCGATGACGGTGCGCCGCCGATGAGCCAACGCCCCGTATGTGGGGATCTCGCTCATCGCTGGGCGGGATCGGTGGCGGCGGACCGGGGCGGTCGACGCCTCAGGCGGAGGCGGACTCGAGCGCCCGGCGGGTGAGCACCCGGGCGAGGTGCTGGCGGTACTCGATGCTGGCGTTGAGGTCGGCCTGCGGGTCGGTGTCGGCAGCGGCCTGCTCGGCGGCGTCGGCCGTGCTGGCACCGTCCGCGATCGCGCTGGCGACCCCGGCGGCGAGAACCGGCGTGGCACCCATGTTGACGAGGCCGACACCTGCCTGGTCGCCGTTGCGCCACGCAGCGACACCGACGATCGCCCAGTCCTGAGCGCGACGGTTGAACTTCTGGAAACCCCAGCCGGCGCCGTTCATCTTCGGCACCCGCACCTCGGTGAGGATCTCGTCGGGCTCCAGCGCCGACTCGAAGAACGTCTGGTAGAAGTCGGCGGCGGCGATCTCACGGGTGCCGCCGGGACCCTGCGCGACGTAGGTCGCTCCGAGCGCCAGGGTGGTCGCCGGGAGATCGGACGCCGGGTCGGCGTGGGCGATCGTGCCGCCGAGCGTGCCGCGGTGGCGCACCTGCGGATCGCCGACGTGGCCGGCGGCGTGCGCCAACAGCGGGACGTGCTGCTGCAGCAGGTCGGAGGTCTCGACGTCCATGTGGCGGGTCATCGCGCCGATGGCGACGTGGTCGCCTTGGTCGCGGATGTACGACAGGTCGGTCAGGCGACCGATGTCGATCAGCACGCTCGGCTGGGCGAGGCGCAGCTTCATCATCGGCAGCAAGCTGTGCCCGCCGGCGATGAACTTCGCTTCGTCGCCGTGCTCGGCGACCAGGCTGATCGCCTCCTCGGCCGACTCGGCGCGGACGTAGTCGAACGGTGCGGGAATCACAGTTGGCCTCCGGAGGTGCTGTGGCTGGTGTCGGTGGACTGGCTGGCGGACGCGATGGCGTTCCAGACGGTGTTCGGGCTGGCGGGCATCTCGACGTTGCGGACACCGAGGCCCGACAGTGCGTCGACCACGGCGTTCATGACGGCGGGTGCTGATCCGATCGTTCCAGCTTCGCCGACACCCTTCACGCCGAGCGAATTGGTCGGCGACGGCGTGACCGAGTGGCCGATCGTGATCGGTGGGACGTCGCTCGCTGCGGGCACCAGGTAGTCGGCCAGGGTCGAGGTGCGCAGGTTGCCGTCGGAGTCGTAGTCGGCGCGCTCGTACAGCGCCTGGGCGAGGCCCTGGATGACGCCACCGTGCACCTGGCCCTCGACGATCAGTGGGTTCACCTGGTTGCCGCAGTCGTCGACGGCGACGTAGCGCAGCACGTCGACGTCGCCGGTCTCGGTGTCGACCTCGACGAGGCACATGTGGGTACCGAACGGCCACGAGAAGTTCGGCGGGTCGTAGGTGACCTGCGCTTCGAGGTTGGGCTCCACGCCGTCGGGCAGGTCGTGGGCGGTGAATGCGGCGAACGCGATGGCGGCGAGTGGGGTCGACTTGCTGGGCGTGCCCGCCACACGGAACTCCCCGTCGACCAACTCGAGGTCGTCGACGTTCGCTTCCATCTGGTGGGCGGCGATCTGCTTGGCCTTCTCGATCACCTTGTCGCATGCCATCGACACCGCCACACCACCCACCGGCAGCGACCGCGAGCCGTACGTGTCCATCCCGAGCGGCGCGATGGTGGTGTCGGAGTGCAGCACGTCGACGTCGGCGGGATCCATGCCGAGTTTGTCGGCCACGATCATCGACCACGACGTCTCGTGGCCCTGGCCGTGCGGGGTGGTGCCGGTGACCACCTGCACCTTGCCCGTCGGCAGGATGCGCACGGTCGCCGCCTCCCAGCCGCCGGCGGAGTAGTTCAGCGAGGCGAGCACCCGTGACGGGGCGAGGCCGCACATCTCGAAGTAGCTCGACACGCCGAGGCCGAGGCGCTTCGTGGCACCCTCGACGTTCTGGGTGGCCTGACGCTCCCGGACCCCGGCGTAGTCGATGAGGTCGGCGGCCACGGTGGCGGCCTTGTCGTGTTCGCCGGAGTCGTACACCAGCCCGGTGAACGCCTCGTAGGGGTACTGCTCGGGACGGATGAAGTTGCGGCGGCGCAGCTCGAGCGGGTCGACGCCGACCTCTCGGGCGAGAGCGTCCATCGCCCGCTCGATCGCGTAGGTGGCCTCGGGACGTCCGGCGCCGCGGTAGGCGTCGGTCGGGGTGAGCGTGGTGAACACACCGGTGCACGAGAAGTCGTAGGCCTTCGGCAGGTCGTACACGCCGGCATACAGGAACGCGCCGAGGATCGGGATACCTGGCGTGATCAGCTGCAGGTAGGCGCCCATGTCGGCGGTGAGACGGACCCGCACGGCGGTGAGCTTGCCGTTGGAGTCGGCGGCGAGTTCGATGTGCTGGATCTGGCCGCGGCCGTGGATGCTGGAGACGGTGTTCTCCGACCGGGTCTCGTTCCAGCGGACGGGGCCGCCGAGCTTGCGGGCGAGCGCCACGCACAGCAGTTCCTCGGCGTACACGTCGAGCTTGGCGCCGAATCCGCCACCGACCGCCGGAGCGACCACCCGCAACTGGTGTTCGGGGACGCCGAGTGTGACGGCGACCATCACCTTGAGCACGTGGGGGATCTGGGTGGAGGTGTACAGCGTGAGGTCGCCGCCGAACGGTTGCGGGACGGCGACGACGGCGCGTGGCTCCATCGCCATCGGGATCAGGCGTTGCTGTACGTACCGTTCGCTGACCGTGTGGGCGGCCGCGTCGAAGGCCTGCTGGACGGCGCCGTCGGTCTCCTCGACCAGCAGGTTCCAGGTGTACGACGAGTTCGTGCCGAGCGACTCGTGTACGAGCACCCGGTCGGAGAGCGCATCTTCGAGGTCGGTGACCGCTTCCATCGGGTCGTAGGTGACGTCGATCATGTCGATCGCGTCGTGGGCGATGGCGTCGGTGTCGGCGAGCACCACGGCCACGCCGTCGCCGACGTAGTTGACGGTGTCGGTGGCGATCGGATGGTGCGCAGGGTTGGCCATGTCGTCGGTGACCGGCCAGGCGCACGGCATCGGTGCCGCCCACAGATCGGTGAGGTCGGCGCCGGTGTACACGGCGCGCACGCCGGCGAGCTCAGCGGCCGCGGAGGTGTCGATCGACACGATCTTCGCGTGCGCGTACGGACTGCGCAGGACGGCCATGAACAGTGCCCCCGGCACCACCATGTCGTTCGTGAACACGGCCTCGCCGGTGAGCAGGACCGGGTCCTCCTTGCGGAGCAAACGGCTGCCGATCACGCCGCTCGCGGGATCGGTGTCGGTCGACGGATCGTCGGTGATGGTCATGTCTGGACCCCCATCCAGTTGCGGTGCGATGTGTGTGACGCGGTGACCGGCACCGCGTCAACTGGCGATGTCGTTCAGGCGCTCGCCGACGCCGCGGCGAGTACCGACTTCACGATGTTGTGGTAGCCGGTGCAGCGGCACAGGTTGCCTTCGAGCCCGATGCGGACGTCGTCCTCGGTCGGGTTCGGGTTCTCCTCGAGCAGGCTGGTGGCGGCCATCACCATGCCGGGTGTGCAGTAGCCGCACTGCAGGCCGTGGTTCTCCATGAACGCCTGCTGCATCGG
>CAZJUC010000087.1:9815-12216 GCA_964549065.1 uncultured Ilumatobacteraceae bacterium | reverse complement strand
GCCATGTAGATCGCCGGGTACATCTCGGTGAGCTTGGGGTCCATGTTGACCGCACCACCGAAACCGGGGCTGGGGATCGAGATCGACTCGACGCCGGCGCCGACGGCGACCTCGACGCCGTCCACCCTGATGTGATTCGCGGCGACGGCGATCGAGTTGAGGCCCGACGAGCAGTGACGTTGGATGGTGTTGCCGCCCGTGGTGACGGGGAGCCCCGCGAGCAGCGCGGCGAGGCGGCCGAGGTTGGCGGCGCCGTGGGCCCCGTTGCCGAGTGCGACGTCCTCGACGGTGTCGGGGTCGACGCCGGCCTTGTCGACCGCACTGCTGATGGCATGCGCGGCCATGGTCATCGCCGGCGTGATGTTGAAGCCTCCGCGGCCCGCCTTGGCGAGACCGGTGCGGGCATAGGAGACGAAGACTGCTTCACGCATGGGAGATTCCTGACTGGCCGACTGGCTGGACGATGGCGAACCCGGTGCTCGCCGAGCCCCGACATTAGGCACCGAGGTGCCCGGCCGACGAACGCGACCACCGAGCACTCGATGTAACGATTGGTGTCTGACACCAATCGTTACATCGGGATCACGTGTCGTCGTCGAGCGGCCCGTCGGCGTCGTTGTCGGCGCGTTCGGCCGGGTCGGCGTCCGACGCTTCACCGGTCGTTGCCTCCGTTGCGGTGGTGTCGATGAAGTCGGCGGGGTCGAGCTCGTCGAGGAACGCACGGAACTGGTCGACCTCGGCGTCGATCGCCACCTCGAGCGCTGCCGGGTCGGTCTCGGGCTCGATGGGCAGGGCGCCGGCTTCGTCGAGCACCGCTTCGCTGACGAACAGCGGCGCCTGCAGGCGAACGGCAAGCGCGATCGCGTCGGACGGGCGTGTGTCGATGCGGCGCTCGCCGGCCGGCCCGCTGACGGTGAGATTCGCGAGGAACGCACCGTCGTGCAGGTCCGTGACCTCGACTGCGTCGAGATGGCCGTCGAGCGCATCGACCAGGCTGGCCATCAGGTCGTGGGCCAACGGATGAGGCAGACGGGCGCCGCTCGCGGCGATGGCGATCGAGCTGGCATCGGCTTGGCCGACCACGATCGGCAGCAGCCGGTTGGGGGCGTCGTGCTCGCGCAGCACCAGCGCTGCGGCTCCGCTGGTGGGATCGACCTGGATTCCGATGAGTTCGACGGAGATCATATGATCATGATACAGCGCGACTCAACTTCGGTGAGCTGCAGAAGTCACAGCTCCGGCGGGAATACCGGCCGGAGAAGCCGCTCAGCGGGCGCGCAGGTGGGCGATGCCGTGCAGGAAGAACTCGATCGCCCGGCCCAACGGATCGGCGGCGGCGTCGAGTTCGCCGTAGCCGAGCATCGCCCCGAACGGCGCGTTCCAGTACGGACCCGACCCGGGCTGCGGCACGTCCCACGGCCCCACGTAGAGGTAGGGCTCGTCGCTGAGCGCATCGCCGGCGGCCGCGCCCAGGTTCGTGCGCACGCCCGGCGCAGCGTCGAGATCGATGCCGTAGTCGAAGTGTTCTGGCCAGAGGCGTCCGACCGACGCGTCGGCACCGGGCACGGAGGCCACCGCCTCGTCGATGGCGCGCTGGCCGAGCAGGTACCACTCCCCCAGCGCTTGCGTGGCGAGACCGTCGAGCGCCAGCGGCTCGTCGGGATCGCCGAGTGCCGGGGTGTCGCCGCCCACCCAGAACTCGGGATCGGGTTCGAATCCGATCACCCCGCAGAGCTGCGTGATCGAACTGCCGGCAACGGTGACGACCGCCGTGGTGGCAGCCAGTTCACCCACGTCGTCGCCGACGACGCGTTCGACGAACATCGATCCACCGACGAGGCGTACCCGTTCACGCTGTGGGCCGGCCATCGGCGTGCCGAAGCCTCCCGGCAACGCCATCAGGTCGAACAGCCCGTCGTGACGGCATCTCGCCTGTGCGAGCACGTGCGTGGCGACGCGCTGCAGAGCGTCGCGTTGCGTCGGCCAGTCGTCGGCCAAAGGATGGAAGTTCACCGAGATTCGCCCGGGCGCATCGAGGGTCGAGGGGTGGTCAGGCGAGCGCGTTGGCGATTGCGGTGCGCGGGTCGCGATTCGGGTCCCCCGGGTTGTCGAGCGACACATTGAAGGCGTTCAGCGCTTGGTTGCGCTGGTCCTCGGTGATCTCGGCGTTCATGATCCGCTCGACCGACGGGGCGAGGTCGGCGCGTTCGCTGACGAGCTGGTGTGCCAGCTGCTCGTCGGCAGGCAGCTCCTCGATGGGCGTGGAGCCGTCGTGCCAGCGGGTGGCAGGGACCTTCTTCTTGACCATGATGTCTCGTCTCAGTTGCTTCGGTGACCACCCACCGTACCCGGCTGTGCCCCAGGCGGGGCCTCCGGACCTCCCAGTACCCGTTTGCGTTGC
>CAZJUC010000087.1:0-9715 GCA_964549065.1 uncultured Ilumatobacteraceae bacterium | reverse complement strand
GACGCGGGTGGAGGGCGAGGTCGGCGTCGACGGTCAGTCGGCGATCAGGCCGTAGAAGATGAACTCGGTGCGGCGGTTGAGAGCCAGCGACGCCGCCGACTCGTCCTCGGAGAGCAGGTCCTGCTCGCCGACCGCACGGGCCGACAGTCGTGCCGGGTCGATGCCCTGGCTCACCAGGTACCGCACCACCGACACCGCTCGTGCTTCCGACAGCACGTAGTTCGACACCGCGTCGCCGACCTGGTCGGCATGGCCGACGACGGTGGTGCTGACGTTCGGCAGCAGGTTCAAGACACCGGCGACCCGATCGAGCTGGGTGGCGTGTTCGGGGGTCACGTCGGAGCTGCCGGCCGGGAACCGCGGCGAGTTCATCTCGATCACGCGGGTACCGATGTTCAGCGGCACCCGCGGGTCGATCTGGAGCTGGCTGTCGATGGTGGCGTTCGGATCGGTGCTGTTGGCCAGCGCCAGCGCTTCGAGCTGGGCGGCCTTCTCCTCGCTGGGCACCCAGCCGGTGACGCGCACGGTCGGACCATCGAAGATCGCAACGATCGGCACCGGTGAACCGTCGGGCTGCACGGGGAAGCTCGGCGCCGGCAGCGTGGTGGTCGGCGCCTGTGTCGTGGTGGGCGCAACGGTGGTGGTCGGTGCTGCCGTGGTGGTCGGTGCGACGGTGGTCGGAGCGGCAGTGGTGGGCACCGTGGTCGCGGCAGGCGCATCGGTGGCGACGGGAGCGAGCGTGGCAGCAGCGCCGGGTTGTTCGGCGATATCGGCCACACCGGTCGTCGCGTCGCCGGACTCGCCGGAGTCGCCGGTTCCGACGAGCACACCCGCGACGACACCACCGATGGCGAGCGCAGCGACGAGGCCGAACAACAGCGAGCGCCGGGGGCCCGACGGTTCGACGGCCGACGCCTCGGTCGTCACAGCAGGTGCAGACGCCGCCGCTGTTTCCGGCTGCGAGGACGCCGCCTGGGCGCCTTCGGCCGGTGTCGAGGGCCGAGGCGGCGGTGGGGGCGGGGGCGTCGAGCCCGACGGAGCGACCGCTCCCAGCGGCGGGAGCGACGAGTTCTGGGGCGTCTGATCGGTCATGAGCGGAACCTGCCTTGCTGGTGGCGAAGGGTTCCGTCGCCTGCACGCCGAAACCCGATGACAGTTCAGATATCGGCAATGTTCCGTCAGGCTTGAGGAAAAGCTCACCGTATGTGGCGACGGGCCATGCGCGGCGGAGCCGCTGCGACCCTCGGGCCGGTCGCGTCCGTCGGCGATTGTCCGAACCCCCGATCACGCAGGCGGACCCTGCGGCGCGTCCGACCTCGCCCGCTGCGACACTGGCGGGATGAGCGATCCGCGCGATCCGGCCGGCGACGGCCGAGACCCGGAAGCGAGAGCCACGTCTGCGGTCGCGCAGCCGACCGAACGCGGGCGGGTGGTTCGCGGCGCATGGTTCCTGCTCGGCTGGTCGGCGGTGGCGCTCGGCGGGATCGGCGTGGTCGTCCCCGGCCTGCCCACCACCGGGTTCATGATCGCCGCCGCTGCCTGCTTCGCGAAGTGCAGCCCCCGTTTCGAGCAGTGGGTGCTCGACCTGCCGGGCGTCGGCAGGTCGGTGGCCGACTACCGCTCCGGGCTCGGCATGCCCCGGCGGGCAAAGGTGGTGGCGATCTCGATGATGACCGTCGCGATCGCGATCAGCGCCGGGCTGCTCGTCGACCACAACGCCGTGCGCGCCACGATCGTGGCCGCGGGTGTGATCGGGGCCTGGTACATCGTGCGCCGGGTTCCCACCGCGCCGGCGGGACAGCCCGACGCCACCACGGAGCCGGTCAGTCGTCGGACAACGCCGCGACGATGATGGCGATGTCGTCGTCCGGATCGAGCGGCGCGAACCTCGCGAAGAGGTGGTCCACGAGTTCGAGGGGTGTCGCAGACGACACGTCGCGCAGGGTGTCGGCCAGGCGCTCGATACCGTCGTCGATCGGCTGGGTGCGTGTCTCGATCAGCCCGTCGGTGTACAGCACCAGCGTCGAGCCTGCTTCGTAGTCGATCGTCTCGATCGTCGAGTCCTCCGTCCGCAGCCCGATCGGTGGTCCGGTCTCGCCGAGCAGGACGGTGTCGCCATCGGGCGTCCGCAATACCCCGGGGACGTGCCCGAAGGACGTCCACCGCAGCTCGTTGCGGGCGGTGTCGACGATGACGACCACGGCGGTGGCGAAGAACTCGCGCCGGACGAGGCCCAGCGACCGTGTCACGAGGTCGTTGACGCCCACCAGGTCGGGGCATGCCAGCACGGCGGTGCGCAGTGCGCTGCGAACCACCGCCATCCGCGCCGCGGCTTGGACGTTGTGGCCGACGACATCGCCGACGATGAGCGCCGTGGTCTGCGCGTTCACCGACACCACGTCGTACCAGTCGCCGCCGAAACCGATCGCCGACACCGCCGGGATGTAGCCGACGGCGACGTCGAAGTGGGTGGTGTGATCGCGACGGACCATCAGCTGGGTGGTCAGGCTGTTGACCAGGTCCATCGTCGACTGGGTCCGATTGACCCGGTGCAGTGCCTGCGCGCAGAGGTTGGCGAACAACGCCGACTGCAGACGCAGGGTCGGCTCCACGTCGACTTCGCTCGACCAGCCGAGCCCGAGCACACCGATCACGCCGTGCGCGTCGGTCAACGGAAGTGACGCGGACGCGACCAGCCCGGCCCGATCGCTGTCGTCGGCCAGCTCGGGGTAGCGATCGCGACGTTCCGACCGAGTGGGCACCCACACCGGTTCGCCGGTTTCGACGGCGTCGTGGAACGGGGTGCGGGGCCCGTCGACAGCGACCGACGCCCACCGGTCGGCGATGTCGCGGTCGAGTTCGGCCGGGCTGGTGATGTGCATCGAGCCGTCGTCGGGGTCGACCGTCGCCAGCGTGACGAGCGACGTACCGAACAATCCCGAGGCGCGCCCGACGATGAGGTCGACCAGTTCGTGGAGATCGAGGGCGACGTGCAGGTCGGCGGCCAGCGCCGTCAGCTCGGACAGGTCGTCGATCTGCTTCGTGCGGGCTGCGACGTCGATGCCCGACGGCACCAGCGAGACGACCCGGCCGTGCTCGATCACCGGCACCAACTGGAAGTCGATGGGGATGACATGGTCGCCCATCAGCCGAATGGTCGCGTCGAACCGGCTTCGGGAACCTCCGGCGACCTGGGTGACGGCGGCTCGAACCAGCTCCTGCACCGCAGGGTCGTGCGACCACCAGTAGCACTCCCAGAAGGGACGCCCGATCACGTCGCCGGCCTCCAGACCGGAGGCGGACAGTGCGATCTCGTTCGCTTCGAGCAGCGTGCCGTCCACGTCGCAGAGCCCGACGAAGGTGAACAGCCCGTCGATCACCTGACGCAGTCGCCGTTCGGCACGGCGGGTCTCGGTGACCTCGCTGAACACGACCAGCACCGCGTTCGCTGCGTCGCCAGCGGTGCCGACGTCGTCGGAGCCGCCGGTCGCCAGCCGGTACGGCAGGTAGTCACCGGTCCAGGTGCGCACCTCACCGGGGCGGGCGTGGGTGTCGCCCACGACCTCACGGCCGAGCACGGCCACACCCGAGGCCATGACGTCATGGAGCATCGGAGCGATCGTCTCGCCGGTGCCGGGCAAGATGTCGAACACCGAGACGCCGATGTGATCCGCGGCGCTGAAGCCGTTGATGGTCGCCGCGACCTCGTTGCAGAACACGAATCGAAGGTCGGCGTCGAGCACGACGACACCGACCTCGGCACGGTCGAGCGCCAGCATCGCCGTGGAGGTCACACCGTCGACGAACTTCGAGCGGTCGAGCGCCCAGTTCGAGGTGTCGCCGACGACATCACCGCCCTCGCCGGAGATCATCGGCGAACTGTAGCAACACCACGCTGCGTGGTCGAGAGCCGTCGGGTGCGGTCGACGAAGATGTCGAGAACGTGGTCGTGCCCCGACCGCGCATGGCGAGGCCGAAGACGGGGTACCAGCAGCGCCATGCTCAGAGCGACCGCGCCGGCACTCGCGATCGCAGGGATCGTGGCAGCGTCCACGATGGTGGTCGCGGCGTTCGGACGAGAGTGGCGGGTCGCCGCCGTGCTGGCGGCAGCGGCGCTCGTGTTGGCCGGCGCGGCAGCGGCGATCCGCCACTGGAGCGAGCCGAGCGAGGCCGGCCGCTCCGGTCGGCTCGCGCAGGTCGCCTGGATGTGGCTGTCGCTCACGCTGGCCTCGGCGGGAGTCGTCGCGGCAGTGTTCGTGTTCGCCGACACCGACGCCGGGGGCAGCGCGCTCGCCGATCCGTGGTCGGTGCTGTTCGAAATGGCGTCGGCCACCTCGACGACGGGGCTGACGATGCTGGCAGACCCGTCGCAGGCGGCGCCCTGGCTGCAGTGGTTCCGAAGCGTGCTGCAGTGGATCGGGGCGCTCGGGGTGGTCGTGTTCGCCGTACTGGTTGCCGAACCGTCCGGCGATGCCGACTCGTTGGTCGGCGCGCAGTGGAGCGACACACCGGGCGACAACGCCCGCGAGACCGTCGAGCGGGTCGGCGCGATCTTCCTCGTCCTGACCGCGACGGCGATCGTCGGCCTGCTCGCTGTCGGCGAGCCGGCATGGCGGGCGGTGAACCACGGGCTGACGGCGGCCGCCACCGGGGGCTTCGCGATCACGTCGAACAGCGCAGCCGCCAGCGGCCCGGCCGCCCAGGTGGTGCTCGCCGTGGTGATCCTGGTGTCGGCGGTGAGCTTCGGCACCCTGTGGGACATCGCACGACGGCGGGGGGCGCCACTCTGGAAACGCACGCAGCTGCGCTTCGCGGCAGCGATCACCGGCGCCGGAATCCTGGCGTCGTTGCTGGTCAACGACGGGCGTGCCATCGGTGCGGTGGTCTTCGACAGCATTTCGGCGTCGACCACTGCCGGGTTCAGTATCGCCTCGAGCACCCCCGGCCTGCCCGCCATCTCGACCGTTGCGATCGTCTCGATGCTCATCGGCGGCGCAGCAGGATCGACTGCCGGAGGCATCAAGGTGGCTCGGTTCGCGTGGATGGCGAAGGCGGCGAAACGGTGGCTGCCAGGCGGCGCCCAGATCGACGACGAGGTCTCGTACACGTGGGACGGCGACCAGGTCGAGTCGGGTGACGCCAGGGTGCGCGTGTTCGGTGCCTCTGCGCTGATCGTCACCTGGCTCGCGGTGCTGGCCGTCGGCGTCATCATCCTCGCGGCCCGCAACCGCCTCGACCCGGTGGGCGACGTGTTGTTCGAAGCGGTGAGCGCCGCCTCCGGGGTGGGCCTGTCGTCGGCGGTGACCGCCGCCGACAACGACGCCGTCACCAAGGCCACGTTGAGCACGCTCATGCTCGCCGGACGAGTCGAGATGACGGCGTTCGTCGTGCTGGCCACGATGCCGGTTCGAGCGCTCACGCGCTGAACTCGCGACGCGGGGCGACCGGCACCGCTCCCACCGACCGCGCCCGAGGTCCCACCGCCGGGTTCGGCGTACTACCTCATTCGAGATCGCCGATGCCGGTGTCGTCCACCGGCCGAGGTCCGCGACGATCGCTCTCGGCGTGGAACGAGGGTGACGGTCACCCCCTCGACCGTCACCCGACCGTCAGCTCGACCGACACCTCGAGCATCACGCCGAGAGCACGACGAGATGCTCGACCCGGCGCGGGGGACGCGTCGTGGTCTCGAATCGCTGCGACAACGCCGCCACGATGGCACGGCCACGCCCCGCGAACTCGTCGTCCGGCGCCATGGTCGGCGGTTCGGCGACGTCGAACCGCGCGAGATCCTCGTCGTGTGCGACCCGCACCTCCACCGTGTTGCCGGCGCGGGCACCGACGAGCACCTCGACGAAGCCGGCCCGGCCGTGCTCCAGTGCATTGACGGCGAGCTCGGTGATGATCAGTGCGACGTCATCGACGAGCCGCTGCGGGAGCCCCACCAGTTGCAGCGCGGCGGACGCTTCGAAGCGGACGCCGCCGATGTCGGACACCGATCGGATCACCGTCGACCAGATGTCCACCACCGGCTCACCAGGTTGCAGACACTTGCTGAATTCGTTGTCCGTCACTGTTGATACTTTTCCGGTCGGGTCAGAGTTGTGCGGGAACCTACCCCGACCCGGTCGCGACCAACCGTGCCCGGCCAACCGGGACGACGAATGTCCGGAACGAGCAGGGCCTGCGCAGCTCAGCGCCGACCGGGCTCGGTCGACGCCCTGCCGTGGATCTCGAAGTGATCGACCAGGCCGGCGACCTCGAACAGCCGCATCACCACGCTGCTCGGATCGAGCAGCACGAACCCGGCGTTGCGCTGGTCGCAACTCTGGCGTGCCAACAGCAGTGCACGCAGACCACTGGAATCCATGAAACTGCACTTCGCCAGGCGAAGCCGCACGTCACCGTCCCGGCGCGAGGTCAACGCATCACTGAACGGCTCGGCGCTGTCGGCGTCGACGTCGCCGATGACCTCGATGACGCCGTCCTCTCGTTCGAGAATCTGCAGTCCAGGCATCACGAAATTATGCCGAATCGAGAAGTCCCTTGGCAAGGCGCGCCGGCCGAGGTCAGTTGGGTGGCGCGAGCCGGGCGCGGAGGTCCTCGAGGTCGAGGTCGGGTTGCGGGTAGGCGCAGCCCAGGGCGTCGAATTCGGCGAGCAGGAGCTGGCCGACGATCCAGTTCCGGTACCACTTGTGGTCGGCGGGAATCACGTACCACGGGGCTGCATCCGCAGACGTACGTGCCACCACGTCGCCGTACGCGGCCTGGACCTCGTCCCAGCGCCGTCTGCTGTCGAGATCGGAGTCGGCGAACTTCCAACGCTTGTCATCGCGGCGCAGGCGGCGCAGGAACCGGTCGCGCTGCTCGTCGTAGGAGATGTGCAACAGGCACTTGACCACCACGGTGCCCCGGTCGACCAGATCGGCCTCGAACTCGTTGATCTGCTCGATCCGGTGGTCGATGTTCTCTGGGGGCAGCGTGCCGTGAGCGCTCGGCACCAGCACGTCTTCGTAGTACGACCGGTCGAACACGCCGAGCTGGCCCGGCTTCGGGAGCTCGCGCCGGTACCTGTCCAAGAAGTGCTCGGCAGCTTCCTGCTCGGTCGGCTCGGTGAACGACGCCGTGCGCACCCCCGCAGGGTTCATCGCGATCACGACGTGCTTGATCGTGCCGTTCTTGCCGCTGGAGTCGACGCCCTGCAAGATGAGCAACATCGAGGCGTCGGCCTCGGCGAACATCAGCTCGTGGGCGTCGAACAGTTCGTCGTGCAGGTCCTCCACGTCGACGTCGGAATCGGCGAACGGGGTCGCGGCGGGGTCGTAGCCGGCAAGGTTGACCACACCGTCCGCCGGACGGGCGCGGAGCGCAGCAGAGAGATCATCGAGGTCGAGCACGGTCCGGCGAGCATGCCCACCGGCGGGTCGACGACACCTTCGTCGGCGAGACCGACCGGCTTCGGGAACGGCAGCGACCACGGTCGCGCGCTGCCGTGGCGGGCGCGATGCACGACGAATCGTCGCCGAGGGCCCCTGGATGCGTACCTCCGTGGCGACGTACTGATCGAGCGAGGCGACCGGTTCGGTGGAGAGCGGCGAGGCCATGTCCTCCACGTGGAGCGACGGCTGGCAAGCTGGGCCCACCGACCCCGTCGACCCACCGCCACCAACCGCCACCAACCGCCACCAACCGCCGCCCCGAAAGGCGTCCGCCATGACCACCGCCATCGAGATCGTCGACGTCGTCAAGACCTTCGGATCGACCCGAGCCCTCGATGGGCTGGACGTCAGCGTGCGGACCGGCGAGGTCCACGGCTACCTCGGCCCGAACGGCGCCGGCAAGTCGGTGACCATCCGCACCCTGCTCGGGCTGTTGCGCCACGACAGCGGCACCGTGCGGCTCCTGGGCGGCGACCCGTGGGCCGACGCCGTCGACCTGCACCACCGCATCGCCTACGTGCCCGGTGACGTCAGCTTGTGGCCGAACCTGTCCGGCGGCGAGATCATCGACTACTTCGGGCGGCTGCGTGGCGACCTCGACACAGCGAAGCGCGACGACCTGATCGAACGGTTCGAACTCGACCCCACCAAGAAGTCGAGCACCTATTCCAAGGGCAACCGTCAGAAGGTGGCGCTGGTCACCGCACTGTCGTCCGATGCCGAGCTGCTGATCCTCGACGAGCCGACCTCGGGCCTCGACCCGCTGATGGAGACCGTGTTCCAGACGGCGATCGCCGACGCCGTCGACGAGGGACGCACCGTGTTCCTGTCGAGCCACATCCTCGCGGAGGTCGAGAAGCTGTGCGACCGGGTGACGATCATCCGCAACGGCCGCGCGGTACTCACCGGCACCCTCGACGACCTGCGAGCCACCACGCGCACCAGTCTCACCGTTGCCGTGCAACAACCCGCCGACGGTCTCGCCGACCAGCCCGGTGTGCACTCCGTGCACACCGACGAGGCCGGCCACGTGCACGTGCAGGTCGACACCGACCGCCTCGGCGAGCTGATGAAGTTCCTCGCATCGTTCGACATCGTGTCGTTGGTGAGCCAGCCGCCGACACTCGAGGAGCTGTTCCTCGCCGAGTACGAACTCGACACGGGTGCGGGGGGCGACGCCGACGCCACCGCGGACCGATGAGCACGCTCACCGCCGACCGGACACGGGCCGACGTTCCACGCACGCGGCGCCCGTCGCATCAGCCCCAGCCGTTGGCGAGGTTCTGGACCCAGCTGCGATTCATGGTGCGCCGCGACCGGGTGCGGATGCCGGTGTGGGTGCTGTCGTTCGTCGGGCTCGTCGCGGCCTCGACCGCCAGCGTGGTCGCCGTCTACTCGACCGACGAGGACCTGCAGACCTACGCCACCATCGCCCAGGCGAACGCGGCGTTCAAGGCATTGACCGGCCCGGGCTTCGGCCTCGACGAGCCCACCCAGGGCGCGGTCGTGATGAACGAGGTGGCGTTGTACACCTACGTGGCAATCGCGTTGATGTGTGTCTTCATGCTGGTTCGACACACACGCGCCGAGGAGGAGACCGACCGCGCAGAACTCGTTCGCGCGGCGCCCGTCGGTCGGTATGCCACGCTGGCCGCCGCGATCGTGTGGGTGTTCGTGATCTCGTTGATCATCTCGGTCGGCAATCTGCTCGCGATGCTCGCCTTCGGCCTCGCATTCGCCGGCTCGCTCGCGTACAGCGCCTCCACGCTGCTGACCGCATGCGTGTTCATCGGCGTCACCGCCGTCACCGCCCAGGTCGCCAGCGGCGCCCGCGCATCGCTGTCGATGGCCGGCGCCACCCTCGCGCTGTTCTTCCTGATCCGGGCGGTCGGCGACATGGGCAACGAGTGGATGTCATGGCTGTCGCCGATCGGCGTCGCCCAGGCCATTCGGCCGTTCGCCGACGAGCGCTGGTGGGTGCTCGTTCCGCTCGCCACCATTGCGATCGTGCTGGTCGTCGTGGCCGTGATCGTGATGGGGCGCCGCGACCTCGGCGCCGGGCTGATGTCGCAGCGACCTGGCCCGAAGGAGGGCAGTGAGCGACTGGCCACCCCGTTCGCGCTCGCTGTCCGCCTGCAGCAGGTCTCGGTGATCGGCTGGCTGGTCGCGGTCGCCCTCCTGGGATTCTTCTTCGGGTTGGTGTCGGATCAAGAAGCCGACCTCGCCGACAACGAGGTGATCGCCGAACTCTTCGCCAACGCAGGTGAGGGAACGAT
>CAZJUC010000086.1:0-12315 GCA_964549065.1 uncultured Ilumatobacteraceae bacterium | reverse complement strand
CTCGTCGAACCACTCACGTCCAACGTCAACTTGCTTGACGCCGAATCGGATCACCGGGAGGCCCTCGGTTCCGCCGGATGCGAGGTAGTCGTTCGCCAGGTCGTACGCGAGCTGCCGGCCGATGCGCATCACCTTCGACGCTTCCTCGACCGTCAGGAGCTCGGGCGGTGCCGGCTCCACAATGTCGTCCATCGGATCCATGGGACTGTCCTACTTACACCCATGAAATTCAGCTGACAACTGGCCCGAATCCGCCGACGCCGGACGCTTCGACACCAGCGGACACTCGTGAACATCAATGGACACCAGCGGACACCAGATGGAATTTCGGCCGTGACCGAAGTCACACCCCACCCACCGTCCCGAAGATCAGGACACGGAGGTCTACGCCGATGACGTCGGTACCGAGGTGCGAGTCTGAATGACCTTCGCCGCATACTCGAGCGCTGCGAGCACGTCGTCGCGCTCGAGGTCGGGGTGGTCGGCCAACACTTCGTCCGTCGACATTCCGCTGGCCAGCAGACCCATGATCATCGACACGGGATAACGGAGTCCACGAATGGTCGGCGAACCGTGACAGATCTCCGGGCTCACGGTGATCCGGTCCAGCACGCTCACGACGCCGACGCTAGCCCCCTCGTCCTCCCGACGATCGGGGAGCTGGATGCACAGCGAGACGGGCCGGCACACGTCATCCGACTCCCCGACAACACCGGCAAACGACGGGTTGTCTCGTGTCGACTCGTGCCGACGCATCCGTTGCGAGGTGGTGCGTCACGACTGGTGACGGGAAATCCTGTGCACCTGGTGTGCACCTGGCGGCTCCTCGCCACCGGCCCGGTCGGGCGATATGGCCTCTGACCAGGGCTTATAGGGTGGGCGATGGGAGTCTCGATCTCCCGACCTCCACGGTGTGAACGTGGCGCTCTTCCAGCTGAGCTAATCGCCCCTGAGGGAAGCCACAAGTTAGCAGCGACGTTCCCGTTGTCCCACCGAACCGAGCCGGTGGTGCAGCGTGTGGTCCGGGCCGTCACCCACCGGCGTCGGTCGGTGAGCTGACGCACGCCACACCCATGCCTTGGCGGTCACGGTACGGGAGGCTTCCGGCGGGACAGACGCCGTCGAACGGGATGAAGGCCTCGACGACGAGATCGACCGTGGGGTCGCCGCTGCACAGCACCTCGCGGGCATCACCGTTCGCCTCGATCACGACGCACGAACCGACCCGCATGATTCCGTCAGGGCCCGGTGGCTCACCCGGTTCGGTGAACTGTGCGAGCACCACGACGCCGATGATCGCCAACATCGCGAAGAACGACACCGACCGCCACGGGAAACGGGCCGGCCCGAGGTGACTCGGGAATGTCGGCATGGTCGGCGCGGTCTCGGCGCTCGACGCCGGTGGCGGCGCGGCGGGCCCTCGCTCGGGTGCACCACGCAGTGACGCGTCGTAGACGGCACGGCGCGCAGGGTCGCTGAGCACCCGGTAGGCCTCGTTGATCGCCGGCATCGCCACATCGCTGTCGGAGCGGCCACTCGAACGGGCGCGATCGGGATGGTGCTCGCGCGCGAGGCGACGATAGGCCTCGCGGATGTCGGCGACATCCGCGGTCGGGGCGACGCCGAGCATGTCGTAATGGGTCGTTCGAGCCACGATCCCCTCACGCTACGGGACGTCGAGCGTCAGTAGCCGGCGTCGATGTCGACGAGACCGACCAATTCCTCGCCGCGTGCGAACCGCCTGACGTTCTCGGTGACTCGCTGCGCGAGCAACGGCTTGGCCATCTCGGGGGTGTTGCCGACGTGCGGCGTGATGATGCAGTTCGGCAGCGTCCAGAGCGGATGGTCGCTCGGCAGCGGTTCGGGATCGGTGACGTCCAGACCTGCGCCTCCGATCGCACCGGAGCGGAGCGCATCGACCAGGTCGTCGGTGACGATGTGGCGACCGCGTGCCACGTTCACGATCCAGGCGTGCTCCTCCATCAGCCCGAACTCGTCGGCGCTGAACATTCCCTCGGTATCGGGTGTGAGCGCGAGCGCCAGCACCACCAGATCGGCGCCCGGCAGTGCGTGGGCGAATCGGTCGGCTTCGAGCACCTCGTCGACGCCGTCCATCGGCTCGGCGCGGTTGCGGACCACGGTGATGTCGCAGTGCCAGGGCTGCAGGAGCCGCACGAGCGACTCGGTGATGCCACCACCGCCGAGGATGGTGACGCGGCCGTCGAGAAGGTTGCGCCCGTGCGGACCGGTCCACTCGGTCGCCTGCGCGTACGCCCCGACGTGGCGGAGTCCGGCGATCCCGAGCGCCAACGCCATCTCGGCGACCGGCTCGGCGTACACCCCTTTCCCGCAGGTCCACACGCGGTCTCGGTCGAGGTGGTCGACGAAGTTCTCGATGCCGGCGAACGGCAACTGCACCCAACGGATGCGATCGCCGTGCTCGAGTGTCGTGCGCAGCGAGTCGGCAGCCTTGGCGTCGGCCCACACCACCGCTTCGGCATCAGCGGGTCCGACCAGCTCTCCCCCGCCGGCGATGACAGCGTCAGCGAGCCAGTCGGGGGCTCCCGACGGGCCGAGGTGGATACGAGGTGCGTCACTGTTGGTCATCTCCCCCCGACCGTAGTGGTCGCGATCACGAGAGCGATCGATCGGGCATGATGAGCGCCATGGCTGCAACCCAACCCGTCATCCGCACCGTGGGGGTCCCTCGCGAGGTCAAGACCGCAGAGCACCGCGTGGCGATGACGCCGGACGGTGTTCGCGAGTTGGAACGCTTCGGGATCGACGTCCTCGTCGAGTCCGGTGCGGGTGAAGGCGCGTCGATCACCGACGCCGACTACGTTGCCGCCGGCGCCGAGATCGTGCCCACCGCCGCTGACGCCTGGGCTCAGGACATGGTGGTGAAGGTGAAGGAGCCCAAGCCCGAGGAGTTCGGCCACCTGCGCGCCGACCTCACGCTGATCACCTACCTGCACCTGGCGGCCTACCCGGCCGTCGCTGACGCGCTGCTCGCAGCGGGCACGACGTCGGTGGCGTACGAGACGGTGCAGCTCGCCGATGGTTCGTTGCCGCTGCTGGCACCCATGAGCGAGGTGGCCGGACGGCTGGCACCGCAGATGGGTGCCCACTTCCTCGAGCGACACAACGGCGGTCGCGGCGTACTGATGGGCGGGTCGCCCGGCGTCCGCCCGGCGAGGGTGGTCGTACTCGGTGCCGGCAACGTCGGCTGGAACGCGGCGTGGATCGCCGCCGGGATGGAAGCCGAGGTCGTGTTGGTCGACAAGAACCTCGACCGGCTGCGCTTCGTCGACCAGATCCATCGCGGCCGGATCGTGACCGCAGCGAGCAACCGCGGCGCGATCGAGCGGGCGGTCGCCGACGCCGACCTGGTCATCGGCGCCGTCCTGGTCGCAGGCGGTCGTGCACCCGTCGTGGTCAGCGAGGAACTGGTGGAGGCCATGAAACCGCGGTCGGTGATCGTCGACGTCGCCGTCGACCAGGGCGGCTGCATCGCCACGACGCGCGAGACCACCCACGAAGAGCCGACCTATGTGCACCACGGCGTCGTGCACTACGCCGTCGGCAACATGCCCGGCGCCGTGCCCCACACGAGCACCTATGCGTTGACGAACGCAACGCTGCCGTACGTTCTGGCGGTGGCGGTGCACGGCCCGCTCGGCGCGGCGCGACGAGATCCGGCCATCGCCCACGGCGTCAACACCGTGGCCGGCGCGCACACGAACGCGATCGTCGCCGGTTCGCTCGGCGCCTCGGCCATCGATCCACTCACCGCTGTCTGAACGTCGCTGATCCCGTACGGTGAGACCGTGACCACACGATCCGTCGCCGAACTCGATCTCCCCACGATCGACGACCCGGGGCTGAGCGACGTCGAACGCCAGGCGCTCGTGGCATCGCTGGCCGGCGACCACTGGATCGTGCGCAACGCGATCGGCTACTCGGTACTGCAGTACAGCGACGTCGTCGCGGTGCTGCGCGACAAGCGTTGGCACAGCGCCACGTCGAAGATCCCCGAGATGATGGGCATCACCGACCCGGACTTCCTGAACAACCGTCGGGTGTCGATCCTGTCGGCCGAGGGCGACGTCCACACACGTCTGCGCCGTCTCGTGGCGAAGTCGTTCTCGCCCCGCTCGGCCGATCGGCTGCGACCGTTCATGCGAGGTCGTCGACGACCTCGTCGACGACGTGGCATCGACGGGACGCGCCGACATCGCCGTCGACATCTGCGAGCCGTATCCGATCCCGATCATCTGCGAACTGCTCGGTGCCCCGCGCGGGGACTGGCAGCTGTTCTCCCGATGGGCCGAGGACGTGCTGCGGATCTTCAACGGCAACGTGCTCGACGAACTCGACATCATCAAGCAGGCCCAGGGCCAGCTCGACGAGTACTCGCGCGGGCTGATCGCCGACCGGCGCAACGACCCTCGCGACGACTTGATCACCGATCTGATCGCCGCCGAGGAAGCCGGCGACCGGCTCAGCACCGACGAACTGGTGATGATGATCGACGCCGTCATCGTCGGCGGCACCGACACCACCCGCAACCAGTTGGGTTGCGCGGTCGGCCTGCTGACCGGGTACCCGGACCAGTGGAAGCTGCTCACCGACCCGGATCTCGCCCCCCGTGCGGTCGAGGAGGCCATGCGCTACTTCGGCGCTGTCCGCGGCACCGTTCGTTTCGCCAGCGAGGACATCGAGTACCGCGACGTGCTCTTCCCCGCCGGCACCGTCGTGATGACGTCGATGGCGATGGCCAACCGCGACAGCTCGGTCTTCGACGACCCGGGCACGTTCGACATCACGCGCGAGCCGTCAGGTCAGCCGCAGCTGACGTTCGGCTCGGGCATCCACTACTGCCTGGGCGCAGCGCTCGCACGCGCCGAGCTCCAAGAGGCGCTGCCGATCCTCGCTCGGCGGATGCCGGACATCGCCGTCGACGGTGCGATCGAGTGGAAGCCGTCGACCACGGCGATCTTCGGCCCGGCCCGTCTTCCGGTGACGTTCACCCCCACCTGACACCCACTCAGCTGTCACGCGCGACCGACACCGATGAGCGAAACCCCGTCATGCGGGGGTCTCGCTCATCGCTCGGGTGTCAGTCGTCGAGCCCAGGCGGCCGGCGGTGCCGCTTGGTCTCGCCGCGCTGCTTCTTCGCCTCGACGCGGCGACGTTGCGAACCACGTGTCGGTTGCGTGGCACGACGGCGACGAGGCACGTGGAGCGCGCTTGCCAGCTTCGCGGCGAGTCGTTCCTCGGCGAGCGACCGGTTGCGCAACTGCGACCGTTCGTCGTCGGCCGCCACACGCACGATCGGCCCGAGCTTCGCGAGCACTCGGGCCCGCTGGGTGTCCGAGAAGGCCGACGAGGCCCCGACGTCGAACGTCAGCTCGGCGCGGGTGGCGGCCTTGTTCGCATGTTGCCCGCCCGGCCCGCCCGACGCGCTGAAGCTCACGACGAGTTCGTGGCGCGGGATGCGCACGGCATCGGTCACCACCAGGCGGTCGTCGGCTGCTCCCACTCCCCCAGCATGCCCGTTACGTCGGCGGTCGCGTACGGTGAGGCGATGGGAGACATCAAGCTCGGCTACAACACCGGCTACTGGTCGGCAGGGCCGCCCGCCGGCGCGCTCGACGCGGTGAAGGAGGCCGAGCGGCTCGGCTTCAACTCGGTGTGGACCGCTGAGGCATACGGCTCGGATGCACTGACACCGCTCGCCTGGTGGGGCGCGTCCACCGAGACGCTGCAACTCGGTACCGCGATCATGCAGATGTCGGCACGGACCCCGGCCGCCGCAGCAATGGCGGCCATCACGATGGACCACCTGTCGAACGGCCGGTTCATCCTCGGGCTCGGCGCGTCCGGTCCCCAGGTGGTCGAGGGCTGGTACGGCCAGCCGTACCCGAAACCCCTGGCGCGCACCCGCGAGTACGTCGAGATCGTCCGGTCGATCGTGGCTCGCGATCAGCCGGTCGAGTTCCACGGTGAGTTCTTCGACATGCCGTACGACGGCGGTGCCGGCCTCGGCAAGGCGCTCAAGTCCACCGTGCACCCGCTCCGCAACGACATCCCGATCTACCTGGCGGCGGAGGGCCCGAAGAACGTGGCGTTGTCCGCCGAGATCTGCGACGGGTGGCTCCCGCTGTTCTTCTCGCCAAAGGACGACGCGTTCTACCGCGACTGCCTGCAGCGGGGCTTCGACGCATCGGGCGACCCGACCAAGAAGGACCGCTTCCAGGTGACGGCGACCGCGATGATCATCCCGGGCGACGACGCCGAGACGTGCGCCGACCTCGTGCGACCGTTCCTCGCGTTGTACGCCGGGGGCATGGGCGCCAAGGGGGCCAATTTCCACTACGAGGTCTTCGCCCGGATGGGCTGGGGGGAGGTGGCCGACACGGTGCAGGCGCTCTACCTCGACGGCAAGAAGGCCGAAGCCGCTGCCGCCATCCCGCTCGCGATGGTGGAAGACGTCGCTCTCGTCGGGCCGCCGGAGAAGATCCGCGACGAACTCGCCATGTGGCGCGAGACGTGCATCACCGAGTTCCTCGTGAGCGGGCCGGCGATGGCGCTGCCGAGCTTCGCCGAACTCGTACTCGGCTGACCTCGCCGAGGCACGGTCCGCCGGCGATCAGGACCGGTCAGCCGACGGTGCCGACCCGTCCGGCATCGACCCATTCGCGCAGCTTCTCCCAGGCGTAGATCCCGGTCGAGTGGCCGTCGCTCCAATCGAGGCTGAGACCCCACGCACCCGACAACTCCGCGTCGGTGATCGTGATCGGGTCGCCGCGCTCGACCCCCGGCTGCACGGACTGATCACGAGTGCGCTTGGCATTGCAGTCGGCGCACGGGCAGGCCAACCGGAGCGGCCCGAGCTCGAAACGGGCCCTGACACCGTCTTCGAACAACACCTCCACGTGCGACTGGCGGTCCACTTCGACGGATTCGATGTCATGCTTGGGCACGTGGCGAGCGTACCGACACCCGAGACCTCCCGCCCGTTGTCGCCCACGTGTCCGACTCCGATCAGGCGACCGTGGCTGCGCAACCGCTGGGACGACCTCACGTTCCTGCACTGGGCGTATCCGCCCGATGAGATTCAAGCGCTCCTGCCCGACGGGCTGATGGTCGACACGTTCGACAGCGGCCACGGCCCGCAGGGCTGGGTCTCGCTGGTGCCGTTCCGGATGCGCCGCGCCGGGCCGACGTTGCTGCCTCCACTGCCGTGGATCTCGACGTTCGCGGAGACCAACGTGCGCACCTACGTGGTCGACTCCGCCGGCAACCGGGCCGTGTGGTTCCTCTCGCTCGACGCCGCCCGGCTGCCGGTGGTGGCCTTCGCCCGCTGGGCGATCGGGTTCCCCTACGTGTGGTCGGCCATGCGGATCGATCGGGTCGGCACGAGGTGCAGCTACACGACCGCGCAGCGGCGATGGCCGCGTCGGCCGACGGCGGCCACCCAGGTGGTGATCGAGGTCGGCGAACCGATCGAGCCGACCGATCTCGACGTGTTCCTGACAGCCAGGTGGGGCACGGTCGCGCAACGGCACGGCCGACTGCTTCATCACCCCGTCGATCATCCGCCGTGGGCGCTCCACCATGCCGACATCGTGCTGCTCGCCGACAGCGCGCTGACCGCCTGCGGGCTCACCGCGCCGACCGGCGAGCCACTGGTTCGCTGGGCGGAGCCGCTCGACGCCCGCTTCGGACGTCCCACGCCGGTCTGACCCCGACGTAACGTTTGGTGTCAGACACCAAGTGTTACACGGTCGCCGTACCCTCGATCGTGTGTCCGAGCCACCGCTGATCCGCCACCTCCCGGCGCGCACCGCTGCCGGCCGCACCGACGACGACGCCGTACTCGCCGGCTTCGGCCGCTACGCCGAGGAGATCGGCCTCGAGCTGTACCCGGCGCAGGAGGAGGCGGTCTTCGAGATCGTGCTCGGCAACCACGTGATCCTCAACACGCCGACCGGTTCCGGCAAGTCGCTGGTCGCGGCCGCCGCCCACTTCGCGGCACTCGCGGCCGGGAAGCGGAGCGTCTACACGGCTCCCATCAAGGCGCTGGTCAGCGAGAAGTTCTTCGCGCTGTGCCGCGACTTCGGCTCCGACAACGTCGGCATGATCACCGGTGATGCGTCGGTGAACCCCGACGCACCGATCATCTGTTGCACCGCGGAGATCCTGGCCAACTGGTCGTTGCGCGATGGTGCAGCCACCCCGGTCGACGTGGCGATCGTCGACGAGTTCCACTACTACGGCGACCCACAACGCGGTTGGGCCTGGCAGGTCCCGCTGCTCGAGTTGCCCCAGACCCAGTTCCTGCTGATGTCGGCCACGCTCGGATCGGTCGCGTTCTTCGCCGAGGACCTCACCCAACGGACGGGCCGAGAGACCAGCGTGATCAAGTCGGTGACCCGTCCGGTGCCGCTCGACTTCGAGTACCGGACGTCCACGCTGCACCACAGCGTCACGTCGCTGCTCGAGTCCGACAAGGCACCGATCTACCTGGTGCACTTCACCCAGAAGGAGGCGACCGAGGCAGCGCAGAACTACCTGGCCCTCGACCCGCTGTCGAAGACGGAGAAGGCAGCGGTGAAAGAGGCGCTCGCCGGGTTCCGGTTCGACTCACCGATCGGCAAGGACCTGCGTCGCTTCATCACCGCCGGGGTCGGCGTGCACCACGCCGGGCTGCTGCCGAAGTACCGCTTGCTCGTCGAGAAGCTCGCCCAGGACGGCCTGCTCAAGATCATCTGCGGAACCGACACCCTCGGTGTCGGGGTCAACGTGCCGATCCGCTCGGTGCTCTTCACGCAACTGTGCAAGTACGACGGCACCGGGGTGCGACTGTTGTCGAACCGCGAGTTCGCGCAGATCGCCGGTCGTGCAGGGCGCAAGGGGTTCGACGATCGCGGTGACGTGTGGGTACAGGCGCCGGCGCACGTGGTGGAGAATCAGCGCCTCGAGGAGAAGCAGCGCGAGGGTGGCGGGAAGAAGAAGATCGTCAAGAAGAAGCAGCCGGAGCGGGGCTACGCCCACTGGACCCAGGACACGTTCGACAGGCTGGTGAACGGCGAACCAGAACCGCTGCGGTCACACTTTCGCGTCAACCACCAGATGGTGATGAGCCTGCTCGACCGGCCGACCCGCGACGGTGTCGACGGATGCCGGGCCGTGCGGACGTTGCTGACCGACAACCACGAGTCACGCAAGCGTCAGCGCGAACACATCCGCCGCACGATCGCGATCTACCGGTCACTGGTCGAGGCCGAGCTGCTCGAATTCCCCGACCACCCCGACGAGTGGGGTCGCCGGGTGCGCGTGAACTTCGATCTCCAGGACGAGTTCGCGCTCCACCAACCGTTGTCGCTGTGGGCCGTCGAGGCACTCGGCGCGCTGCCGGATCGCGACGCGGGAGACCCCGACGGCGATGCGATCGAGCACGTCTTCGACGTGTTGTCGGTGATCGAGTCGGTGCAGGAGAACCCGGGTGTGATCATCGCGGCGCAGACCAGGCGGGCCAAGGACGACCTGATGGCCGAGATGAAGTCGAGCGGCGTCGAGTACGAGGAGCGCATGGAGCGCCTCTCGCAGGTCGAGCATCCCAAGCCGAATCGTGAATGGATCTACGACAACTTCAACGAGTTCCGGGCTCGGCACCCGTGGGTCGGGTCCGACAACGTGGCGCCGAAGTCGGTGGTGCGCGAGATGTACGAACGGGCGATGACGTTCGGCGAGTACGTGCAGGATTATGGGCTCAAGCGGTCGGAGGGCGTGGTGCTGCGGTACCTGTCCGACGTGTACAAGGGGCTGCAACAGAACGTGCCCGAGGACCTCCGAACCCCGGCACTGGACGATCTCACGGTGTGGCTCGGGGCGTTGATCCGCCAGGTCGACTCGTCGCTGATCGACGAGTGGGAGCGCCTGCTGCATCCCGACGACACCGATCCCGCAGCGGCGCTCCGGCCGACGCTGCCGACCGGCGAGCGAACCATCGTGGACGATCATCGGGCGTTCCGGGTGATGGTGCGCAACAAGGTGTTCGACTGGGTGCAGCGCCTCGCCCGACGCAACGGATACGACGGCCTCGTCGCCGAAGCCGTCGACACCGGTCGTTGGCGGTCGGCTGAGGACGTGATCGATGCCATGGCGCCGTACCGCGACGAGTTCGGCGATGTACTGGTCGATGCTGCTGCACGGTCCGGCGAGTTGTTCCACTTCGACCGTTCGACGGGCCGGGTCACCCAGATCCTCCACGATCCCGAGGACTCGAACGAGTGGCGCATCGAGGCCGTCGTCGATTTCGATGCGACGCGGGAGGAGAATCGGGTCGTGTTGCGTCTCGTCGACCTCGGGCCACTCCGATGAAACGGAGCGCCGGGATCGTGCTGTATCGACGGCTGTCCGGCTGCGACCTCGAGGTCTTGCTGGGCCACATGGGCGGCCCGTACTGGGCTCGCAAGGACGCGGGTGCATGGACGATCCCCAAGGGCGAGATCGACGACGGCGAGGACCCACTGCAGGTCGCCCGCCGCGAGTTCCACGAGGAGGTCGGTGTGTCGGTACCTGCCGGCGACCTCGTCGACCTCGGCGAGGTCCGACAGGCCGGGGGCAAGGTGGTGCACGCATGGGCCGTGGAGGGCGACCTCGACCCCGCAGCCTCGATGAGCAACACGTTCGAACTCGAATGGCCGCCGAAGTCCGGCCGGTTCGGCACCTTCCCCGAACTCGACCGGGTCGCCTGGTTCGAGCTCACCACCGCCGTCGACAAGATCATCGCCGGCCAGCGCCCGTTCCTCGACCGGATCACCACCGGGGTCGGACCCGCGACGTAGTCGCCGGACAGCGGGCCTCCTGCCGACGGCCGTGAACTCTGCGACACCGTCGTGTCAGAGTGATCGACGAGGTCGCTGCCGGCGTCCGACTCGTCGTCTCGCCACGACCGGATGAAACCCGCTGACCTTCGGAGGTCGTTTCATGGTCCGTCACACCGACACCGCCAGCTCCACCACTCCCACCGACTCCTCCTTCACGTGCCTGGTCTGTTGCTCCTTCGGGTCGCTGCAGGCGATGGATGAACTCGAAGTCCTGGTCATGGACCGAGTCGCCGACCTCATCGACGACGGCTGGGCGCCGGAGGAACTCGTCGACGAGGTCGACCTCCTCGCCCGACCGGGCAGCTGCGCCGGTCAGATCGTCACACTGGCGCTCGTGTCCCACGCCGGCTACTGGATGAGCACCCGTTCGATGTTCGGGCTCCTCGACCAGGTCGACGAACTCGCGGCCGGGTTCCACCATCTCGTGGGCCTGACCATCCCCGGCTGGCTCGATCGGTACGCTCACGAAGACGTCGAGACGGGGTCAGCCGTCGATGGTGTCGTCGATGCCCTCGACGCCTTCGATGACCTGTCGAGGCGCCCACACCGGATGGAGCCACCACCCCCGGGCGAGGATGGGTCGGCCTGGGCGACCTGGCGTCTGCACCGCCTCTGACACCGTCGCATCGTCCACGTTGTCAGGCGAGGACCGACTCGGGGACGCTCACCACCCGCGCGCGGAGCCACTCGCCCAACGCCTTGGCCTGTGCGTCCTGGCGGGTCGACGCCGCCACGCCCTCCTGGAGGAGGCCGCGGACCACGAAGTTGAGCGAGCGGAGGTTCGCGAACCGGTGGCGATCGACGGCGAGCGACGCCGTCTCGGGCAACAACTCCTGCAGGCGCTCGACGGTGAGCTCGCGGTCGAGCCAACTCCATCCGGCGTCGGATCGCGCGTACACGCCGAGGTTCGCGTCACCCCCCTTGTCCCCCGACCGCGTCCCGAGGAAGACCCCGAGCGCCACCTCGACGCATGGTTCCACCGACCCGGGCCCCGCGGAACCAGGATCGTGTTGGTCTGGCTCCCGGAGGCCGCTGCGCGGAGAACCAGCGGGTGCCACCGAGTCGATCTGGGTGGTCGTGCCGTTCACGTGGACGTACTGGGGGACGAGATCGGCGGGGACCGTGGCCGGGCGGTACACGCCGAACGGCGACGCAGCGCTCGGGCCTCCACCGAGGCCGTACATGCCGGGGATGCCGGCGAGCACGGTGTGCACCATGGCGTCGGCGAAGGAACGCCCGACCTTGCGTTCGTCGTGATCCTTCACCGTGACCCGCCAGATCGCCGTGGCCTCCTCCTGCGTTGCCGGATCGGGCTTGTTCGTCGGCACCACCACGCTCTCGATGAACTCGAAGTCGTCGGGCGCGAAGGGGCACGCATCCCAGAACGTCGCCTGGGCGAACTCGGCCTTCGCCTCGA
>CAZJUC010000085.1:0-12375 GCA_964549065.1 uncultured Ilumatobacteraceae bacterium | reverse complement strand
AGTCGGCGAAGTCGAAGCGCACTTCCCCCTCGCCCGCGCCGAGTTCGCCGACTGCTGCCAGCACCGGCTGGCCGCTCGCACGGAGCTGCTGCACGAGCGGGCCGCCGACGTTGCCGCTGGCACCCGTCACCAGGATTCGACCGGGTGTTCCGCTGGCATCGTTCATCAGCGCAACAGTACGGATCGACCGCCAGGACGCCGCTGCCGTCGTTCCGCAGACCGGACCGGCGCCGGGGGTCACCCGAGATCGTGGGGACCGGAACCGAGATAGCCCTTGCCGGCGCGGACGGCCTTCCCCCACGGTGCGAGGATCTCGAACAGCTCGTCGATGTCGTCGCCGAGCGCGTCGAGCGCCGGGCGCATCTGGTCGTCGGTGACCACTTCGATCTGCTCGCGGGCGTGTCGCCCCGGCTGCGACAAGTGGGTGTCCGGTCCCGAACCGTCGAGGTAGCCGAGGTCACGCAGGTGGTGTTCGGAGCGGTCGAAGTCGTCGGCGGTCCAGCCACGGGTGCGGCTGTAGCTGCGAACCGGCATCCCCCATGCGAGCTCGGTGAGAATGCCGATGTCGGTGGCGGTCAACCCCGCCGCAACCCACGCGGCGTTGTGGCAGTCACCTCGGTACTCGCGCAGGAAGTCGCCGACGTGCCACACCGCCGCGACCGGATCGTCCGGCACGTCGAGGGCTGCGACGCCGGCTGCCACAGGCCGCCCGTTGATCGGGAGCACCGCCGCCGCACGTCGGAGCAGTTCCAATGCGCGCTCGACACCGGCAGGGTGCTCACCGATCAGGCGACGCAACTGCCCGACGGCGCCGTCGGCACGAGCCGCGCGGATCGTGGCGGCGTCGGTACGGGTCCACGCCAGCTGCACCGATGAAACGACCACCGCGGCGTTGAACACGCCGAACGCGGCAGCGATCACCTCACCGGGCACCTGGCCCAGAAGACTCCCCCGGCTGGCGAAGTAGGCCGGGCCGTCGGGCAATGCCACACCGTTGGCATCGCCCGGGCTCGGGTCGAAGCCGAGCGCCACGTAGTTCGCATGGCATTCGGGTGAGAAGTACACCTGACCGACCACCGGTTCGAGCACCGATCCCAAGCGGCGAGCGAGGTGGGACGTCGTCGAGATCTCCATGCGCCGACACCGTAGGCAATGCCCACCTGTTCACCGTCAGTGTGGGCGACGACGACGGTGTCCGACATCGCTGCTCACGCTGGCTACCGTCGCGGCATGTCGCAGCGCACCGTCGTCCTCGTCCACGGCAACCCGGAGACGTCGGCGATCTGGGGCCCGCTCACCACTGCGCTGCGCGCGCGTGGGCGAGCCGACGTGGTGGCCCTCTCGCCACCCGGTTTCGGCGCGCCGGTCCCTGACCGCTTCGATCCGACGATGGATGCCTACGCCGAATGGCTGGTCGGTGAACTCGAGGCGATCCGGACGACCGGGACCGAGATCGACCTGCTCGGCCACGACTGGGGCGCCGGCCACGTCTACGGCGCACTCTCGCGGCGACCCGACCTGGTGCGCACGTGGACGGGCGACATCGCCGGTGTCCTCCACACCGACTACGTGTGGCACGACATGGCCCAGGCCTGGCAGACGCCCGACCTCGGCGAGCAGGTGATCGCCGGGATGACGGAGTCGGCCGCCGACGACAAGGTCGCACTGTTCCGAGGGCTGGGCCTTCCCGACGAGATCGCCGCCGAACTCGCCGCGGGCCTCGACGCCGACATGGGTCGCTGTGTGCTGCGTCTCTACCGGACCGGAGCGCAACCCGCGGTCGGTCAGCTCGGCGACCGGCTCGCCGCCATGGACCTCCCACCCGGCCTGGTGGTCGACGCGGAACTCGACGAATACATCGGCAGTACCCTGTCGAACGAGACCGCGGAACGGTTGGGCGCCGAGGTGCTCCGCCTCGACGGCCGCGGGCACTGGTGGATGGTCGCCGACGTCGACCCGGTCGCGGACGCCTTCGTCGACTTCTGGTCCGCCCACTGACGGTCCGTCCCAGGACGCCCGGCACCGAGTGACGGTTACTCGACGGGGAGGCCGAGGTTGCGGGCGATGACCAGCCGCTGGATCTCGCTGGTGCCCTCGCCGACTTCGAGAATCTTGGCATCGCGATAGAACCGAACGATCGGCGTCTCCTCCATGAACCCCATGCCGCCGAAGACCTGGGTGGCGACCCGCGCAGCGTCCATCGCCGCCTCGGTCGTGTACAGCTTGGCCATCGCTGCCGCCTGCCCGATCGGTCGACCCCGGTCCTTCAGCCAGGCCGCCTTGTACGTGAGGTTGTGGGCGTTCTCGACCTGTACGGCGAGATCGGACAACTGGAACGACAGCCCCTGGAACCTTCCGATCGGGCCGCCGAACGCGTGTCGCTGTCGTGCGTACTCGACCGAGGCATCGAGACACGCGCGAGCCGATCCGAGTGCCAGCGCCGAGATCGCGATGCGACCGTCGTCGAGGATCGACAAGAAGTTGCGGAACCCCTGGCCGGGCGCACCCAGCAGGTTCTCCGCGGGGATCCGACAGTCGACGAACGTGATGCCGTGGGTGTCGCTGGCGTGCCAGCCGAGCTTGTCGTAGGCCGGCTCGATGATCATCCCCGGGGTGCCCGCGGGCACCACGAACGCCGAGATCCCGTCGTCGGTGCGGGCGGTGACGGTGACGATCGAGGTGATGTCGGTGCCGCAGTTGGTGATGAACGCCTTCGAGCCGTTGAGCACCCATTCGTCGCCGGCGGAACGCCCCCCGGTCGGGGTGGCGAGCACCGCTCGGGTGCGGGTGGCTCCCGCATCGGATCCTCCGTCGGGCTCGGTGAGACCGAACGCGCCGAGAGCTCGTCCGGCGACGAGATCGGGCAACCAGCGATCACGCTGGTCGTCGTTGCCGAAGCGAAAGATCGGGTTGGCGCCCAACCCGACGCCGGCCGACAGGGTGATCCCCATCGACTGGTCGACACGGCCGAGTTCCTCGATGGCCACGCACAACGACGCGAAGTCGCCACTGCCACCGCCCCACTGCTCGGGGAACACGATGCCGAACAATCCGAGCTCGCCCATCGCCTGCACGACGTCGACGGGGAAGTGACACGTACGGTCCCACTCTGCTGCGTACGGAGCGATTCGTTGCTCGGCGAACTCACGCACCGTGGCCCGCAGGAGTTCGTGGTCGTCGCTCAGCTCCCAACTCATCGGAGCCGACGCTAGCCCGGCGACCCCGCTGCACCCTCAGAGTCGGTCGTAGCGCCACACCGCGATCGCCCCGAACACGGCGGCGATGCCGACGCTCCATGCGATCGACTGCAGCGCGGCGCCGGCTGCCGGACCGCCGATCGACAACGAACGGGCGGCGTCGGCGGTCACCGAAACCGGGCTGTAGGTGGCGAAGCCTTGCAGCCAACCCGGCATGGTGTCGACCGGTACGAACACGCTGCTCGCGAACACGAGCGGGAAGATGGCGACGAACCCGGCGGACTGTGCGGCCTCGGCGCCCTTGGCGACGAATGCAATCGCCGCGAAGACCCAGCTCAGCGCATATCCGAACGCCAGGATCAAGCCGATTGCCAGGGCGGCGGCGAGTATCCCGTTCTGGAACGAGAACCCGACGAGGTACCCGACGACGAGCATGAGGACGAGGATCACCGTGTTGCGGACGAGATCGGCGAGCGTCCGGCCCGTCAGGACCGCCGATCTGCTCATCGGCATCGAACGGAACCGATCCATCACACCACGTTGGAGATCCTCGGCCAACCCGACCGCGGTCTGGCTGGCCCGGAACGCCACCGACTGCACGAGGATGCCAGGCAGCAGGTAGTCGACGTACTCGATGCCGTCAGGCAGCGAGGTCCCGATCGCTCCACCGAAGACGTACACGAAGAGCAACACGAACATCACCGGCTGGATCGTCGAGAACAGCAGCAGGTCCGGTTGGCGGATGAAGTGCCACAGGTTGCGTTGGGTGATGGTGCGCGTGTCGGCAACCGACTTGGTGACGGTGCTCATGCTGCGGCCTCCTCGCCGGCACGATCATCACGGTCGTCGTGCGGGTCGGCCTGCGCGTCGTCACCGTGCGAGTCGTCGTCGCGACCGTCGGGGACGTCACCCGTGAGACGGAGGAACACGTCGTCGAGGTCGGGACCGCGCAGACCGACCGACCGCACGTCGACGTCGATCTCATCGAGACCCGACGCGACCGCGGCCAGGGCTCGGAGTGGTTCCTCACCGGCATCGACGAACCAGGTGCGGCCGTCGTTGCTGCACTCTGCGTCACCCGACCCCGCTTCGGACAGCGCACGGCGGATGTCCGAGCCGACCTCGTCGTTCACGTCACCGGACAGGCGCACGTGCACCGCCAGGCCACCGGAATCCCGTTTCAGGTCATCGGCGGTGCCGGTGGCGATCACCCTGCCGTGATCCATCACGGCGATACGGTCTGCGAGGGCATCGGCCTCGTCGAGGTACTGCGTGGTCAACAGCACGGTCGCCCCGTGTTCTGCGAGATCCCGGATCACTTCCCAGATGGTCGTGCGACTGCGGAGGTCGAGTCCGGTCGTGGGCTCGTCGAGGAACAACAGCGGCGGATCGGTCAACAGACTCGACGCCAGGTCGAGGCGGCGTCGCATGCCACCCGAGTAGCCCTTCACGGGGCGGTCACCCGCGTCGCCGAGGTCGAACCGGTCGAGGAGGTCGCCGGCGCGTCTGCTGGCGTCGCGACGGTGCATCCCGAACAGCTCACCGAACATCTCCAGGTTCTGACGTCCGGACAGGATCTCGTCGACGGCGGCATACTGTCCGGCGAGAGCGATCTTCGCACGTACCTCGTCGGCGTCGGCGACGACGTCGTGGCCGAACACCGTCGCTTCACCTTCGTCGGCCCGCTGCAGGGTGGCGAGGACCTTGACGGCGGTGGTCTTGCCGGATCCATTCGGGCCGAGCAACCCGAGGATCTCGCCGGCTTGCATCTCGAGGTCGAACTCGTCGAGTGCGGTGGTCGAGCCGAACCGCACGGTCACCCCCCGCATCCGCATCGCGGGATCGGCGACGTCGTCACTCATCGGGGCGAGTCCTACGGGCCGGACGGAGCAAGGATCGGTGGAGTGGGCACATCGCTGCGCGACTGCCCGCGATCGGTGGCGGCGAAACACCGCGCCCACCGCTGCGCGACCGCTACGTACAGTGGGCGAGTGCGCGCTCCTGTCGTCCTGGTGATCTCGGCGCTCGCTGTCACCGCCGCCTGCGCCGCACCGGCGACGTCGGCTGGCCGCGACGCGACAACCGTGTCTCCGACGCCCACCACCGGCGCTACGAGCACCCCGTCGACGAACGGCTCGACCAGCAGTTCGACCACCAGCTCGACCAGCAGTTCGACCACCAGCTCGACCACCAGCTCAACCACCAGCTCGACGACCAGCACGACGTCGACGACCAGCACGACGTCGACGACCAGCACGACGGCTCCGGTCGCCCCACCGCCCGATCCGGAGATGATGCAGGCGAGCCGGGCGTTCGACACGCTGGCGCAACGGAATTCGGCCGCAGCGATGACCGTGGTGCGCGACGGCAACGTCGTGGTGGCGCGAGCGGCCGGGACCACGATCGACGGCGCGCCGGCCACCTCCGACTCACCGATGGTGGTCGCCAGTGTGAGCAAGTTGCTCACGGCACTCGTGATCGCCCGACTCGACCGCGCCGACTCGATCGACATCGACGAACCGGTTCCGTGGGCCGACCTCGGGATCGCCGCGCATCCCGGCTGGGACGACGTCACTGCTCGTGAACTGCTCGCCCACACCTCCGGCATGCCCGTCGTACGGCCGGCATGGTTCGACGGCGAGATCGACTGTGCGACGTTCCTGCCGGCGCTGGTCGACCGCCCACCGAACCCGACTCGCGGTCGGTGGACGTACTCGAACGGCAACTACTGCGCCCTCGGCATCCTGGCCGAACGAACCACCGCGCTCGCGCTCGACCAGGCGGTACAACAGCTCCTTCTCGACCCGCTCGGGCTGACGGGGATACGTCTCACGACGACCGGTCAGCTCCCTTCGGATGTCGAGTACCGACTCGACGTGTCACGACTGTCACGCCTCGGCGGAGCCGGCTCGCTGATCGCGTCGACCGACGACGTCGGTGCGGTACTCGCCGCTGTCACCGCCGACGACCTCCGGGTGCTGCGGTGGCCGGGAGTCATGGTCGACCAGCACGGCTGGGGGCACACCGGCACCGTCGACGGCGCGCGTTCGTGCGCATGGGTGCTCGAAGAGGGCCGCACGGTCGTCACGGCGACCGTCGCCGGTTCGTCGCCTTCGACCGGCGGTGGCGTGTGCGACCTGGTCGTCCCCGCGGTCGCTGCGGACCTCGACCTGGGAACGGGCCCGCCCTTGCGCTCACCACCCTGACGTCGTCGGGCCGCAGCGGAACCACCCGCCCGTCGAGCGTTGCCATGCTCAGTCGAGGTCCCACCGCTGGCGGGCCGCCACCACCGTCGGGAGGCCGATCTCGCCGGTCGAGACCTCCTCGGGCCGGTACGACTCTCCGATCAACGCCGACAGCGTCGAGCCGGTCGACATCGACAGGGCCTCGAAGTCGTAACCGCCCTCCAACACCACCACGGTCCGGCGCGTGGGCGCGAGCTGCTGCAGGCGGATCGCCATGTCGGCGTAGTCGGCCGAGGTCAGCTCCAGTCCTGCGAGCGGATCGTTGCGGTGCGCGTCGAAGCCCGCCGAGATGAACAGCCAATCGGGCGCGAAGCGCTCGACGACCGGGGCGATCACCTCGTCGACGGCACGCCGGTACACGTCGCCGCGGGTACCGGCCGGGAACGGCAGGTTGAGGTTCGACATCGGCGCATTCGTGCCACCGGTCTCGTCCGCGCGACCACTGCCGGGATACAACGGGAACTCGTGCGTCGACACGTACAACACGTTCGGATCGTCGTAGAAGATGTCCTGGGTGCCGTTGCCGTGGTGGACGTCCCAGTCGACGATCGCCACGCGCTGGCCATCGGCCGCCAGCTTCGCTGCCGCCACCGCCACGTTGTTCACGAGGCAGAACCCCATCGCCCGGTCGGGCACCGCATGGTGGCCGGGGGGACGGCCTGCGGCGAAGGCCACCTCACACGAGCCTGCCTCGAGCGCGTCGACGGCGTCGAGCACCGCTCCCGCGGCACGCAGCGCCGTGTTCCAGGATCCGGGCGCCGCGAACGTGTCCGGATCGAGATCACCGCCGCCGCGCTCGCAGAAGCGTTCGAGCTGCGCGACGTAGGTCGCCGAGTGCACCCGCTCGAGTTCGGCCACCGTGGCGAGCCGCGGTTCACGGAACTCGACGGCATCGGCGAGTCCGGCCCCGGAGATCCCGGAGAGCGACGCACCGAGCCGCCCAGGCCGCTCCGGATGCCAGTCGGGTGTGGTGTGCTGATCGAGTTCGGTGTTGGCGAAGACGGTGATGGGCGCTGCCACGACACCACCCTATGCACTCCACCGCCCACACCCGCAGACGTCACAGCGGTTCACACCTCGCCGAACAGCTGACATGCTGGGAGGGTGAGCAACGACGACACCTCCACGTCACCCTGGGCATCGACCGTGGTGCTCGGCAACGGCGACACGGTATTCATCCGACCGCTCACGCCCGACGACCGCCCCGAGCTCGCGGCGTTCCACGAGCGCCAGTCGTCGGAGAGCATCTACCGCCGTTTCTTCTCGCCGAAGCCCCGCCTGAGCGAGAAGGAACTGCTCCACTTCACCGACGTCGACATGGTCGATCGAGCTGCGTTGGCGGTCGAGTCGCACGACGAGTTCATCGCCTGGGCGAGCTACGAACGGTGGCCGGGCCGCAACGAGGCCGAGGCCGCCTTCATGGTCGACGACGCCCACCAGGGCTCCGGCATCGCCACGCTGCTGCTCGAGCACCTCGCCGCAATCGCCCGCAGCAACGGCATCGAGCGCTTCACCGCCGAGGTGCTCGGCGACAACCGGGCGATGCTCGCCGTGTTCGCGAAGGCCGGTTGGCCGCTCCAGCGTCGCTTCGACTCGGGGGTGGTCGACCTCGACTGGGAACTTGCCGACACCGACCAGTTCCTCGACAGCGTCGAACGACGCGAGCAACGCGCCGACTCGCGCGCCGTCGCGCGGATCCTGTTGCCCCGGGCAGTCGCCGTGATCGGCGCGTCCGAACGCCCCGGCTCGGTCGGCGATGCGATCTGGCGACACGTGGCGGACAGCGTCGACGTCCCGATTCACGCGGTCAACCCGAACCACGACAAGGTGCACGGTCACCACTGCTGCCGCGCCATCGACCAACTCCCCGACGAGGTGTCGCTCGCCATCATCGCCGTGCCCGCACGCGACCTCGACGCCACCATCGATGCCTGCATCGCCAAGCGGATGCGCGGTGCGGTCATCATCACCTCCGTCGACGGCACCGACATCGACGTCGCCGCCCTGGTCAACCGGTCCCGACGCAACGGTCTGCGGATCATCGGCCCGTCGAGCATGGGCATCGCCTCACCCCGTTCCGACACCCGACTGCAGGCGGCGCTGGTCGACGTCGCACTTCCCCCGGGCGGCCTGGCGGTGTCGATGCAGTCGGGTTCCCTCGGCGGTTCGTTCCTCCGCAAGGCCGGCGACGTCAGCCTCGGGCTGTCGTGGTTCGTGTCGTTGGGCGACAAGAGCGACATCTCCGCCAACGATCTCCTCCAGTTCTGGGAGCAGGACGACAACACGACGGTCATCGGGATGTACACCGAGTCGTTCGGCAACCCGCGCAAGTTCGCCCGCATCGCACGGCGCGTGTCGCGGACCAAGCCCATCGTCGCTGTGCGCACCGGTGCCGCCGCCACCGGCCAGATGGGCGGTGCGCTGTACCTGCAGGCCGGCCTGATCGAGGTACCGACCGTGCCGGCGCTGCTCGAAACCGTGCGGGTGATGGAGTCGCAGCCGGTCCTCGACGGCCCGCGGGTGGCCGTGCTCACCAACTCGCGCAGCCCCGGGATCCTGGCCAGGGCTGCCCTCGAGTCGGCCGGGCTCACCCCGGTCGAGGGCCCGGTCCCGCTCGACTGGAGTTCGTCGGCGGGCGACTACCCCGGAGCGATCCGAGCTGCGCTGGCGAACGACGAGGTCGATGGGATCATGGTGATCTACGCCCCGGCGGTGGTCGAGGACGTCGACGCCGCCGCGCGCGACATCGATGCTGCGGCCGACGGCGCCACGAAGCCGGTGATCGCCGTCCTGCTCGGAGGCGCCGACGGCCCGGTGACCCCCGGGTCGCGGGTGCCGGCGTTCACGTTCCCCGAGCAGGCCGCGGCGGCGCTCGGACGCTCGCACGCCTACGCCAGGTGGCGTCGCAGCGAGGCCGACGCGCCCGCCGAGATCGCGCGGCCGGTCAACCCGGCGGCTGCCCAGTCGATCATCGCCGATGCAGTCGGCGACCTCGACGAATCCGGCGAAGCGCTCCTCGACCTCACCGGCAAACGCCAGCTGCTCGCCACGTACGGCATCGACATGGCGCCGGCCATCGAGTCGACCCCTGCACGCGCAGCGGGCGACGCATCCGAACTCGGCTTTCCGATCGCGCTCAAGGCCGTCCGCCGCCGTCCCGGACGATCGGCCCGAGCCGGAGTGGCACTCGACCTCACCAGCGCCGACGACGTGACCGACGCGGTCGAGTTGATGCGGGAGTCACTCGGCGCCGACGCCGACGACCTGGTCGTGCAGGCGATGACGGCGCCGGGCGTCGACGTGCGGATCCGCTGCGAACACGACGATCGCCTCGGCGCGATCGTGTCGGTCGGCCTCGGTGGCGCCCAGGCCGACGCCATCGACGATCGCACGAGCCGCTTGGCGCCGGTGTCACCGGCCGGAGCGACCACGATGCTCAGCGAGACCCGCCTCACGGCAGCACTCGATGCCGCCGGATTCGACTCCTCGGCGCTCGTCGACGCAGTCGTCGCAGCAGGCCAACTGGCGTCCGACCATCCACAGATCATCGAACTCGATCTCAACCCGGTGATCGTCTCCGAAGCGGGGGCCGTCGTGACCGATGCGGTGTTCCGCCTCTCTGCCCATGCGCCCGGCGACGGACCGATGCGACGACTCGACTGATCGACCACCGAGGCGCGCGCACGATCGGCAACAATGGTGCCGTGAGCTTCGGCATCATCGTTCCGCTCGTCGTCCTGCCGCTCCTGATCGTCGGAGCGTTCCTGTGGTACCGGCGGTCGATCGCCGACATGAAGCCGACCGAGTCGAAGCCGGTCTCGGGTCGCCGGCTCACCGCCGAGGGTCTCCACCGTGCGCCGTCACCGCCGTGGCGCGTCGTCTACGAGATCGACGGCGCGCTCGGCAACGTCGACCATGTGGTCGTCGGCCCACCGGGAGTGATCGCGATCACCACGCTGGTCGCCGACCGGCCGTCGCCGGATCAGCTGCGCGACGCTCGCAGCGAAGCGCAGCTCGTCGGTGAAGCAGCAATCGCTCGCGGCCCGCTCGACGAGTTGCTCAGGGCCACAGGGGCCTCGTGCGATCAGTCGGCGACAGTGTTCTGGGGAACGCCCGACCCCCGTCGGCCGGCGGCCGACCACGTCGCGCATGCCAGCGTCCTCGTGGAGGGTCAGCGACTCGACGAGTGGCTGACCGAGCTGGTCGACGCGACAGCGTCGCCCGTCGATCAAGTTCGCATCGACAGGGTGTGGCGCACGGTCGTCACCGGTATCGGCCGACCCGACCCCGCCCCGTGAGCGAGGTCCGTCCGAGCACTAGCGTGCGGACATGGCCTCCCCCGACGAGTTCACCGGCCCGACCACGGAGCTGCTGCAGGCGCTGATCCGCAACGCCTGCGTCAACGACGGAACCCCGGACTCCGGCGAGGAGACCCGGAACTCGGATCTGCTGATCACGTACCTGGAAGGAACCGGATTGGACGTGCAGCGGTTCACGCCGCGACCGGGCCGCGACTCGATGGTCGCTCGCATCCAGGGCAGCGATCCCGACGCCCCGTCGCTGTGCCTCATGGGCCACATCGACGTCGTGCCGGTGAACCCGCAGGGTTGGCGCGAGGATCCGTTCGGTGGCGAGGTGATCGACGGCGAGGTGTGGGGCCGTGGTGCGATCGACATGTTGAACCTCACCTCGTCGATGGCGGTTGCCTTCCGGCGGCTCGCGACCGAGGGGTTCCGACCGAAGGGCGACCTGATCTACTTCGGTGTCGGCGACGAGGAGGCCGGTGGCACGTGGGGGGCGGAGTGGATGGTCGAACACCACTGGGATGCGATCGCCGCCGATTACGTACTGACCGAACTCGGGGGGTGGTCGAGTGCCGACGACCACGGCCACCGCACGGTCACGGTCAACGTCGGCGAGAAGGGCCTGGCGTGGCGCCGCCTGCGTGTCCACGGCACGCCGGGGCACGGTTCCGCCCCATTCGGAGCCGACAACGCGCTGATCAAGGCCGCCGAGATCGTGCGGCGACTCGCCGAGTACCGCACGGCGCCGCACATCGACGACATCTGGCGGTCGAAGGTCGCCACGATGCCACTGCCCGACGAGTTGCGCGACGGGCTCACCTCGACCGAGCGGATCTACTCGACGCTCGAGCAGATGCCGAAGGCCGTCGCACGGATGTGCCACGCCGAGACGCACACGACGATCTCGCCGAACGTCGTCCACGGTGGCCAGAAGACGAACACCATCCCCGACGTGGTCGACATCGACGTCGACATCCGGACGGTTCCCGGCACCTCGCGTGAGGCCGTCGATGCGATGCTGCGCGACGCGCTCGGCGAGCTGTTCGACCAGGTCGACGTCACCGTGTTGCAGCACAGCAATCCAACGGCGTCCGAGTTCGGGTCGGGCAACCTGCTGTGGGAGACGGTCACCAGGCACACCCAGGTCGCCTATCCCGGTGCCGATCTTGTGCCCGGCCTCATCGTCGGCGGCACCGACGCCCGCTTCTACCGCGAACGCGGTGTCACCGCGTACGGCACCGGGCTGTTCTCGCCGAGGATGGACCTCGCCACGTTCGGTTCACGGTTCCACGGCAACGACGAGCGCATCGACGTCGACTCGCTCGGCCTGTCCGGCAACTACTTCTACGGCATCGCCAAGGATCTCACCGGCTGATGTGACGAGTGGTGGACGAGTGGTGTCGGACACCAGTTGCCACATCATCGGAACAGATCGCGCTCGGAGTCGCGTAGCACCGGTGCCATCGTGGCGTCGTCGTCGACCGACCAGTCGTAGCCGCGGATCACGGCCACAGGGACACGGCTCGTGTTGCCCTTGACCAGCTCGGCTGCGGCGGTGAGCTCGTCGGCGGCGCAGATCTCCTGCACCCGGAATTCGTGGCCGTGCGGGTCGACCTCACCGATGTAGCT
>CAZJUC010000084.1:0-12393 GCA_964549065.1 uncultured Ilumatobacteraceae bacterium | reverse complement strand
ACGTGATCGATCACGCCTGGGGTCTGACCCCTGGCGTGATCAGCGGTAGTGGTCGGTGTGTTCGCCGAGGGTGGGGCCGACGTCGGTGATGCTGCCGGGCGTGCGCGAGAACTTCGGGACCACGCCCAGCATCGGGGTGTCGACACCGGTGCGAGCGGTCCGGCGCTGCACCATCTCGCGTGCGGCGTAGTGCTCGTCGCTCAGCATGTCGGCAGCCGTGTACACGCGCCCGGCGGGCACCGTGTGGGCTCGCAGCAAGGTGAGCAGCTCGTCTGCGTCGAGCGTGCGCGTCCACGCGGCGATGATCTCGTCGAGTTCACGTTCGTGCTCGCCACGGGGAATGTGGGTGGCGTAGCGAGCGTCGGCGGCGAGGTCGGCCCGTCCCATTGCGCCGCACAGTCGGGCGAAGATGTTGTCCGCGTTCGCTGCGATCAGAACCTCGGAGCCGTCTCGGGTCGGGTACGCGTTCGACGGCGCCACCCCGGGCAGCGTTCCACCTGACCGGTTGCGCAGCACTCCGGCGACGTCGAGGTCGACCATCGACGACTCCATCAGGGCAGCCACCGCTTCGTAGATCGCCACGTCGACCTCCTGGCCCTTGCCGCTCGACGTTCGCTCGTGCAGCGCAGCGAGTGTGCCGATCACGGCGAACATCGCCGCCAGCGAGTCGCCCAGGCTGATGCCGCATCGAGCGGGGGGACGATCGGGATCACCGGTGGTGTGGCGGATACCGCCGACGGCCTCGCCGATCGACCCGAAGCCCGCCTCGGTCGCTCGCGGGCCGCTCTGGCCGAACCCGGAGACGTGGGCGACGATGACGCCCGGGTTGGTCGCCGACAGCGACTCGTAGTCGAGCCCGAACCTCGCGAGCACGCCCGGCCGGAAGTTCTCGAGGACCACGTCGCACTCGTCCGCGAGGCGGCGCACGAAGGCGAGGTCGTCGGAGTTCTTGAGATCGGCCACCACAGAGCGCTTGTTGCGGGCGATGATGGGCCACCACAGACTCGCTCCGTCGACCGTGACCCCCCAGCGGCGCATCGGGTCGCCGCCGTCGGGCGCTTCGATCTTGATCACCTCGGCGCCGTAGTCACCGAAGAGTTGTCCGGCGAACGGTCCGGCGATGAAGTTGCCGAGTTCGAGGACCCGGACACCGAGCAGCGGTCCGGTTCGAGGGTGCGCGTCGCCGTCCATGGGTGTTGTCTACCGAGTCGACGCAGTCAGGACGAAAGCGAGAGACTGCAGCGGTGCCGATCCACTCGCGACTGCCGACGAGCGTGCTGCTGCGCGACGTCAGCCTGCGCGACGGGTTGCAGGACGAGGATCCGATCCCGACCGACGCCAAGGTGGCCATCTTCGAAGCACTCGTCGCAGCCGGTGTGCGCGACCTCGAGCTGACCAGCTTCGTTCGCCCGGATCGCGTCCCGGCCCTCGCCGATGCCGAGGCCGTGTGCGCGGCGACCACCGAACTGGCCGCTGCGGTCGGTGTTCGGCGGTGGGGCCTCGTCCTCAACGCGCGCGGGGCACGGCGCGCCATCGATGCGGGCGTCACCCACCTGCAGTACGTGGTGTCGGTGAGCGACACCCACAGCCGACACAACGCAGGTGCGGGCACCGATGAGGCGCTCGACGAGTTCGAACGGTTCGCCGGCACGCTCGACGACGATGCCGTGGTCGAGATGACCCTCGCGACGGCGATGGGCTGCCCCTTCGAGGATCGGGTCGATCCCGCTCGCGTCGCGGATGTCGCGCATCGCGCTGGCGAGGCCGGGGCCTCGTCGATCGGCCTCGCCGACACGATCGGCGTCGCGGTGCCGACCGAAGTGGCTGTCCTGGTCGAGGCAGTGCGCTCCGTCGTCGAGGTGCCGATCGGCGTCCACCTCCACGACACCCGTGGACTGGCGATCGCGAATGCCATCGCAGCGCTCGAACACGGCGCCGTCCGCCTCGATGCCAGCGTCGGTGGGCTCGGCGGCTGCCCGTTCGCCCCGAACGCCAGCGGCAACGTCCCCATCGAGGATCTTGCCCACGCGCTCGGAGAGATGGGCGTCGATGCCTGCGTCTCGGTCGGTCGTCTGATCGACGCCGCCCGGGTCGCGTGCGACGCAGTCGGACGTCCGGTGACGAGCCACGTCGGCCTCGCCGGCCCGCGCTTTTCCCGGATGTGACGATTGGTGTCTGACTCCAATCGTCACATCCCGGTACCGTGAAGGGTGATGGGCGCGCCTGATTGGTTGACGAGCACCAGGGTCGCCGTCGTGGCCGGCAAAGGCGGTGTCGGCTCGTCGACGGTCGCTGCGGCGTATGCATTGGCAGCGGCTCGCGAGGGCGCCGACGTGCTGTTCGTGGCGGTTGACGGGCGTCCCGGCATGGGCCCGTTGCTCGGCGGACGAGAACTCGACTCGAGCGACCGGATCCTGCGCAAGGTGAAGGGCGCCGGTCAGGTCCGCGGCCGCACGATTCCTGCCGACCAGGCCTTCGGCGACTACCTCGAGCTGAAAGGTGTCGGCGGCATGCTGCGCCGAGCAGCCTCCGCTGCGTCGTTGCCGATGATCGCTGCAGCGACCCCCGGCCTCGAGCACCTGCTGGTGCTCGGCAAGATCAAGGAGCTCGAACGCGAACGTGCCGCCGACCTGATCGTCGTCGACGCCCCACCGGCCGGCCACGCGGCGCCGTTCCTGCGTTCGGCGACCGGGTTGTCCGACGTGGTGCAGTCCGGTCCGGTGCGCGAGCAGTCGGTCGAAGTCGACGAGATGCTGCGCGATCCCGCTCGCTGTCAGGCGATGATCGTCACCTTGCCGGAGGAGACACCGGTGACCGAAGCGCTCGAATTGGCCGGCGAGCTGCGTGCCGACATCGGGATGTCGCTCCTGCCGGCGGTGGTCAACTCGTGCTGGACCGATCGTGCGGGCCTCGACAAGACCCCGGCGATGGCGGCCCGCTCGCACAAGGTGAGCCTGTCGGCGTCGGCCAAGTCGGCGTTGGCCTCGTCGACGGACTTCGGCCGTGAGCGTCTCGCCCGCCAACGCAACCAGATCGAACGCCTCGCCGACGGCATCGGTGTGCCGCTCGTGGCGCTGCCACGCCTGGCAACCCCACGGCTCACGCTCCATCACCTCGGTGAGCTCGCCGACGCACTCGTCGGTCCGATGATCGGTGGAGCGACGTGACCGACACCGTTGCCGAGTCGTTTCGTGACGAGATCGAACACGCCGCGCTGCTCGTCACGGCCGGTCCGGGAGGGGTCGGCAAGACCACCACCGCAGCTGCGCTCGGGGTGGCCGCAGCGCTGGCCGGACGCAAGGTGGTGGTCGTCACCGTCGACCCTGCCCGGCGGCTCGCCGACGCGCTCGGGCTCGAGGCCGGTGCCGCTGCCGACGCCCCTCACCAGGTCACCGGCATCCCCGGGCTCTCCGACTCGAAGAGCAAGAAGTCCAAGGACTCGTCCGCGGGCGGCGGCGAGCTGTGGGCGCTGATGCTCGACGCGGCGTCGACGTTCGACCGGCTCGTGCGCGAACAGACCGCCAATCCGAAGCAGGCCGCGGCGATCCTCGAGAACCCGGTGTACCGGGCGATCTCCGGGTCGCTGGCCGGCGCGCAGGAGTACATGGCGATCGAACGGCTCCATCAGCTGTACACCAGCGGTGAATGGGATCTGGTGATCGTCGACACGCCACCGTCGCGCCACGCCATCGACCTGCTCGAAGCGCCCGATCGACTGATCGGGTTCCTCGGCCACCCGGTGTACCGGGCGCTCACCGTCGGCCAACGGGCCTTCGCGAAGGTCACCAACGCCGCCGCATCGATGTTCCTGTGGGCGGTGCGCCGCCTCGCGGGCCCCCAGATCGTCGAGGACACCGTCGAGTTCTTCCGGTCATTGGCCAACATCGAGCCTGGCTTGCGCAAACGGGCCGAGGAGGTGTCGCTGCTGCTGCGATCAGAAGTGGCGTCGTTCGTGGTGGTGTCGAGCCCCCGCGCCGAGGCGATCGGCGAGGCCGAGCACTTGATCGGCGCGTTGCGCGACGGGTCCTTCCCCTTCTCCGGCGTGGTGGTCAACCTGATCCACCCGATGCCCGAACCGCTCACCGCCGCCGACCGGGTCGTGCTCGACGATCTCGACGCCGGGCCGTTGGCCGAGCAGGTTGCCTGGCACGACGAGCTGACCGAGCTGGCCACCGCCGAACGCGAGGAGATCGCCGGCCTCGCCGATCTCGCCGAGGACGTCGTCGTGGTCGAGTTGCCCTTGCTCGCGGTCGACGTCCACGACGTCGACGGTCTGGTCGGTCTGGCCCAACAGTTGGCCGGCGGAGCCTGACACCCGGGAGCTGCCGGATCCCCGAGGTCCCGTCGGCACCGACGTGATCTCTCGGGACTTCGTCGACCCCGCCCGTCCGGCCAACGCCTGCGGCTAACGTCGGACGGGTGCCGGTACCCGACGTGACGTCGCTCGTCGACGAACTGTTCGAACGCCCCGTCGACGAAGGGGTCACGCTGGCGCTGCTGGTGCGGTGCCGCAACGAGGTGGTCGCGGAACGGTACGGAACGCAGCCGGAGAACCCGTTCCAGCCGGCGATCGAGATCACGGCCGAGACGACGCTGACGTCGTGGAGCATGGCGAAGTCGATCACGCACGCCGCCGTCGGGATCCTGGTCGGCGACGGTGCGATCGATGTCGAGGCCCCGGCCCCGGTCCCCGAGTGGGCGGGCACGCCGAAGGTGGAGATCACCACGCTGCAGCTGTTGGAGATGCGTTCGGGTCTGCGGTTCGTCGAGGACTACGTCGACGACCAGGTCTCGCACTGCATCGAGATGCTGTTCGGCGAGAGCGGCCCGAGCCACGCCGCCTACGCCGCGGCGCTTGCGCTCGACCACGCCCCCGGAACGCACTACAGCTACTCGTCGGGAACGACGAACATCATTGCGCGCATCATCGGCGACATCGTCACCGGCGGCGTCGGCGGCGATCCGGGCGAGCGACGAGCACGCGTCGGGTCGTTCCTGCACGACCGCCTCTTCGCGCCGACCGGGATGACCTCGGCGATCCCGAAGTTCGACGATGCCGGCGACTTCGTGGGCTCGTCGTACGTGTTCGCGACCGCTCGTGACTTCGCGAGGTTCGCCGAGCTCTACCGCCACGACGGTGTCACTGCGGTCGGTGAGCGCATCCTGCCCGACGGATGGGTCGACCAGGCGGGCGCCGCGATCTCGCGCGACGACGAGAACGGCTGCGACTACGGCCGGCACTGGTGGAGTTGGCCCGAGTTCCCCGGCAGCCTGGCCTGCCACGGTCACGAGGGCCAGTACATCGTGGTCGACCCTGCCCGCGAGTTGGTCGTCGTGCACCTCGGCAAGACCGATGCCGGCGCGGCGCCGCAGCTGCGCGCCCGGCTCCGACAGATGATCGACGTGTTCTGATCGATGCGCACCTGGACGACCCCGTGACCGATCAGCGCGAACCGCCGCCCGAACCGTCACCTGAACCGTCACCTGAACCTCCACCTGAACCTCCGCCGGTCGGCGAGGTCGACGACGATCGCACTGCCGAGATGGATCGCGACGTGCTGCCCACGGGCGAACTGCCGATCCTGGTGCGCGATGTCGACGCGCGACCGCCCCGCTTCCGCCCGATCCGTTTCGGTCTGAAGGCCCTCGTGTTCAGCGTGCTGGCGGTGTTCCTCCTGCCGCCGGTGCTCACCGGGTTCCGCCAGGCCGCCGACACGATCCGCGGGGTCAACCCGCTGCTGGTGCTGTTGGGCTTCGTACTGCAACTCCTGGCGCTGCTGTGCTACTCGCTGCTCACCCGAGCCACGCTCGGCACTGCCGGACAGCAGCTCTCCGTTGCCCGCATGGTGCGCATCCAACTCAGCACGAAGGCACTGTCGAACATCGTGCCCGGGGGCAACGCGGCCAGTTCCGCGCTCGGATACCGCCTCCTCACGCTGTCGGGCATCAAGGGGGCCGACGCCGGCTTCGCACTCGCGACCGCTGGTATCGGGTCGGCAGTCGTGCTGAACATCATCTTCTGGACCGGGCTGATCATGTCGGTGCCGTTCCGGGGCGTGAACCCGGCCTACGGTTTGGCCGCAGTCGCGGGGATCCTGATCATCGGCTTCGCGGCGTTGCTCGTCGTCGGCGTCATGGACGGTTCTGGACGTGCCGAGCGTGTCGTGCGCTGGATCGCTCGCAGACTGCGCCTCGACGACGATCGTTTCGCCGCCGTTCTCCACCAGGTCGGCGAGCGCCTGGAGGAGTTGATCAGCGACCGCCAACTGCTGCGCCGCGTGGTGTTCTGGGCGATGCTCAACTGGCTCCTCGACGCCGCGTCGCTGTGGGTGTTCCTCCAGGCCTACGGCGGCACGCTCAGCCTCGATGCGCTGCTCGTCGCGTTCGGCCTCGCCAACGTGCTGGCCGCGATCCCGATCCTGCCCGGCGGCCTCGGCATCATGGACGGCGCCTACCTGACCGTGCTCGTCGGTTTCGGCCTGCCTCGTCGTCTCGTCGTGCCCGCGATCGCCACCTACCGGTCGGCGCAGTACCTCATGCCGATCGCACTGGGCGGGCTCGCGTATCTCTCGCTGCGGGTCGGGCCGTGGAAGATCGAGAAGCGCGACCGTCTCGTACGACTGCGCGATCTCGCGCGTTCCGAGTCGGAGAAGGGCGAGTCCCGCATCGACTTCGCCCTGCGATTCGGCGGGAGGCGCGAGCCGGCAACTGCGCAGCCGACGGACGGCGACGTCACTGCAGCTGCGGCACCCGACGAGGACGACGACCGGAGCGCCTGACGCTTTCGTCGCGTCGTCGAGGTGGAGGTACCGTCGGCACCATGACAGTGCACGAACGCCCCTTCGGTCGGTACCTCGAGGACTTCGCCCCCGGCGACATCCTGCGCCACTGGCCCGGCAAGACGATCACCGAGTACGACGACCACCTGTTCTGCATGATCACGATGAACCATCATCCGTTGCACACCAACGACTGGTTCGCTGCCGAGTCGGTGCAGGGCCGTAACGTCGTGGTCGGCAACCTCGTGTACAGCCTGGTGCTCGGCATGAGTGTTCCCGATGTGAGCGGCGCCGCGATCGCGAACCTCGAGGTCGAGACGTTGCAGCACAAGTTCCCGACGTTCCACGGCGACACGATCCACGCCGAGACCCGTGTGCTCGAGGTCAAGGAGTCGTCGTCGAAGCCCGACCGTGGCATCGTCACCGTCGAGACCAAGGGCTTCAACCAGGATGGCAAGGAAGTCTGCTACTTCAAGCGCAAGGTGTTGATCTGGAAGCGCGATGCCGCCCCTGACCGCAAGCGCCCCTACGACGGCACCGAGGTGTGGGGCGACTGAGCCTGCGTTGATCGACCCGGGTGCAGTGCTTGCGTGGGGAGTGCCGCGTCTGCGCGAACTCCCGTGGCGCAACGAACGCGATCCCTGGACGATCCTCGTCGCCGAGGTGATGCTCCAACAGACCCGAGCCGAGCGGGTGATCCCCAAGTGGCGGGCCTTCCTCGAGGCGTACCCCGACCCGGCCAGGTGCGCGTCCTCGTCGCTCGCCGACGTGCTCCGCCTGTGGCAGGGCCTCGGTTACCCGCGTCGTGCGCGCAACCTGCGCGCAGCGGCCGAGCTCGTCGTGCGGGAACACGGCGGGCAGCTGCCCGATGAACTCGATGCGTTGCTCGCACTGCCCGGCATCGGCCCCTACACCGCCCGCGCCGTCTTGGCGTTCGCCTTCGAACACGATGTCGCCGTGGTCGACACCAACATCGCCCGTGTCCTCGCACGAACCCAGGGCCAGCGGCTGACGCCCATGCAGGCCCAGGAACTGGCCGACGGTCTCGTGCCGGAAGGCGACGGCTGGATCTGGAACCAGGTGATCATGGATCTCGGTGCCACCGTGTGCCGTCCGTCGCCACGATGCCCCGACTGCCCGCTCTCGTCGCGTTGTTCCTGGAGCGCGGCCGGCCACCCCGAGCCCGACCCGGCAGTGGGATCGGCCGGGGTCAGTACCCGTCAGGCGTCGTTCGCCGGCAGCGACCGTCAGGCCCGCGGGCGCGTGCTGGCAGCGCTGCACGCCGGCCCGCGCCCGATCGCGGAGTTCGACGAGCGCATCCTCGCGACCCTCGTCGCCGACGGGCTGATCGAGATCGACGACGCCATGGCCTCGCTCCCGGCCTGACCACGTCGCCGGCTGACAGCCCGGGCCAGGTGAAGATCGGGCGCCAGGTGGTCGACTTTGACTACGGTGGGATGGCACTACCCTCGTTCCGCCACCGATGAAGCGGAGCGGATCTGCCGATTGGAAGCGGGCAACGACGTGCAGCAACTCGAAGCAGTCATCTTCGACACCGACGGGGTGATCACCCAGACCGCGGCAGTGCACTTCACCGCCTGGAAGGACGTCTTCGACGAGTTCCTCGAGGAACATGCCACCGGTGACGCCGCCGCCCCGTTCACCGACGTCGACTACCGGGTGCACGTCGACGGCATCGGCCGGTACGACGGTGTCGACGCCTTCTTGCGCTCGCGGGGCTTCGAGCTCCCTCGCGGCGATCCCGACGATGCACCGGGAGATGACACGGTGTGCGCCGTCGGCAACAAGAAGAACGCGAGCTTTGCCAAGGCCGTCGAACGTCACGGCGTGAAGCCCTACACCACGACGCGCCGATTCATCGAGAAACTGCACGCCAACGGCATCAGCGCCGCGGTCATCTCGGCGAGCAAGAACTGTGAGATGGTGCTGCGTGCGGCTGGCATGCACGACCTGTTCGAGGTGCGCGTCGACGGCAATGATGCCGCAGCGATCGGGTTCCCGGGCAAGCCGGCGCCCGACGTGTTCCTCGAAGCGGCCCGGCGCCTCGGGGTCGATCCGGCTGCATCCGCCGTGGTCGAGGATGCGATCTCAGGGGTGCGCGCCGGACGTGCCGGGGACTTCGGACTGGTGGTGGGGCTCGACCGCACCCGCAACCCGGAGCCACTCGCCGAGTTCGCGGACATCGTCGTCCCCGATCTCTCCGATCTGGACGTGGTCCGGGTCGACGGCGGAGCCGGCGTGCAGCGCATCGTCCCGGCGCGGGCCTGGTTGCCCGACCTGTCCGATGCGTTGACCGATCACGACCTCACCCGCCAGATCGCCGGCAAGACCGTCGCCATCTTCTGCGACTACGACGGAGCCCTCACCCCGATCGTGGACCGCCCAGAGGATGCCACCATCCCACCGGCGACCCTCGCCGCACTCGAGGCGCTTGCCGACATCACCGTCGTCGGCATCGTCAGTGGCCGCGACCTCGCCGACGTGATGAGCATGGTGCCCACCGAGCAGGTCTGGTTCGCCGGCAGTCACGGATTCGACGTCCGACGTCCCGACGGCACACGCGAGGAGTTCCCCGAGGGAGCCGCTGCTCTTCCGGCGCTCGAGTCCGCAGAGGAGGTGCTCGCCGAGCGTCTCGGGGCCATCGAGGGCGCCCGGATCGAACGCAAGCGCTTCGCGATCGCCGTGCACTACCGGGCGACGCCCGATGACCAAGTCGACGACCTCGAGGCGATCGTGGCCGACGTCGCTGCGGGCAGCGACGAGCTCCGGATGACCGGGGGGAAGAAGATCTTCGAACTCCGCCCCGACATCGACTGGCACAAGGGCAAGGCCGTGCGCTGGTTGATCGAGGCCGCCGGGCTCGACCCGAACACCACACTGCCGCTGTTCATCGGCGACGACGTCACCGACGAAGACGGTTTCGCCGAGGTCCGCAGTCGCGGGGTCGGTGTGGTCGTCGGCACCGAAGACCGCTACACCGCAGCCCACCTCCGTGTCGACGATCCCGACGCGACACGCCAGCTGCTCGACGAGCTCGCCGGGAGACTGACAGAACGATGAACGAGTGGCTCTGGTCATACGAGGGATACGATCCAGCCGACGAAGGCCAGCGCGAGGCGCTGTGCACCGTCGGCAACGGCTACGTCGCCACTCGTGGCGCGCTGGCCGAGACGTCGGCCGACGGTGTGCACTATCCGGGCACGTATCTCGCCGGGGTGTTCAACCGGTTGACCACCGAGGTCTCGGGTCGCGACGTGGTCAACGAGAGCGTCGTCAACGCGCCGAACTGGCTCGTGCTGCGCCTGCGCATCGACGGTGACGAGTGGATCAGCCCGGACAACACCGAGGTGCTCGACCACCATCTCGAGACCGACCTGCGTCGTGCCACGCTCACCCGCCGAAGCCGAGTTCGCGACGACCACGGACGCACGCTGTCGATCACCGAGCGTCGATTCGTCAGCCTCGCCGACGCCCATGTGCTGGTGCTCGAGACCACCTTCGTCGCCGAGAACTTCTCGGCGCCGATCGAGATCGAGTCGGCACTCGACGGCACCGTCGAGAACCGTCTCGTCGAGCGCTACAACACTCTCGACACCGACCACCTCGACCATGTCCGCTCCGAAGCCGTCGACGACGACACGGTGCTGCTCGAGGTGCGTACCAACGACTCCGAGATCAGCATCGCCGAGGCCGCCCGTACGAGGCTCTGGCTCAACGACCTCCGGATCACACCGCAGCGCACCCTCGCCACGACGCACCGATGGGCGGCTCACACGATCGAGCTCGACGCGAGCGAGGGCGACGAGGTGCGCGTCGAGAAGGTGGTGGCGATCTACACCTCGCGCGACACCGGGATCTACTCGGCTCCCGAGGCCGCCGCGCGCAAGGCCGTCAACGCCGGGGGCTTCGACGAGCTGCTCCTTCCGCACGTCACCGCATGGAAGCACTCGTGGAATCGCAGTCGGATCACGCTCACCGGCGACCTCGGGCAGACGGCGCGGATCCTCAACCTGCACATCTTCCACCTGCTCGCCACCGTGTCGAAGAACACCGCTGACCTCGATGTCGGCGTTCCTGCACGCGGGCTGCACGGTGAGGCGTACCGCGGGCACATCTTCTGGGACGAGCTGTACATCTTTCCGTTCCTCACCATGCGGGTTCCCGAGCTGACCCGTTCGCTGCTGCGCTACCGGTCGCGGCGACTCGAGTTCGCCCGTCACGCTGCGCTCGAGGAGGGGTACGCGGGCGCGATGTATCCGTGGCAGAGCGGCAGCGACGGGCGTGAGGAGACCCAGGTCGTCCACCTCAACCCCGACTCGGGTCGCTGGCTGCCGGATGCCTCACATCTCCAACGTCACGTCAACGCGGCGATCGTCTTCAACATCTGGCAGTACTGGCAGGCAACGGCCGACCGCGAGTTCATGCGGTTCTGGGGTGCCGAGATGGTGCTCGAGATCGCACGCTTCTGGGCGAGCACCACCACCTACAACCACGCCCTCGACCGGTACGAGATCAAGGGGGTGATGGGCCCGGACGAGTTCCACGAGGGCTATCCCGGCCGCGATCTGCCAGGTCTCGACAACAACGCCTACACCAACGTGATGGCCGTGTGGTGTCTGTGTCGGGCGCTCGACGTGCTCGACAAGCTGCCGGGAAACCGCCGCGAGGAACTGGTCGAGAAGCTGCAGCTGGCCAACGACGAGATCGACCTCTGGGGTGACATCAGCCGCAAGATGCGATTGGTGTTCCACGAGGACGGCGTGCTCAGCCAGTTCGAGGGCTACGAGGATCTCGAGGAACTCGACTGGGCCGCCTACCGCGAGAAGTACGGCAACATCGGACGACTCGATCGCATCCTCGAAGCCGAGGGCGATTCGCCGAACCGGTACAAGCTCGCCAAGCAGGCCGACACGGTCATGTTGTTGCAGATGCTGTCGATCGACGAACTGGAGGAACTGTGGGACCGGCTCGGCTACGAGTTCGACCCCGAGATGATCCCGCGAACCGTGGACTACTACGAGCAGCGCACCTCGCACGGCTCGACGCTGTCGACGATGGTGCACGCGTGGCTGCACAGCAAGATCGACCGTCCGAAGTCGTGGGCGATGTTCCGGGCGGCGCTCGAGTCCGACATCAGCGACGTCCAGGGCGGCACCACACGCGAAGGCATCCACCTCGGCGCGATGGCCGGCACCGTCGACCTGATCCAGCGGTGTTACGGGGGGATCGAGACCCGTGACGACGTGCTGCACATCAACCCGTGCCTGCCCGACGAGGTGCACACGATGAGCTTCTCGCTCAACTACCGCCGCCAGTACGTGCAGCTCGAGATCAGCCACGAGTCGGTGCGGCTGTGGCTCGCGCCCGACAGTGGAGAGCACCAACCGATCACCGTCGAGGTGGGCGGCGAACTCGAAGACCTCCGTCCGGGCGATTCGCTCGAGCGGTTGCTCTCCTGAGCGGCGCACCTTCCACGGCCTGCGAGGGCCGCGGCGGTTGGTGACGGGAGCATCGCAGATCTACGGTTGGTGCGTGCGTCCAGCCAGAGACTTCTTCCGTCCGCTCGCTGTCGGGGCTCCCGAGCCCGTCCGTG
>CAZJUC010000083.1:0-12432 GCA_964549065.1 uncultured Ilumatobacteraceae bacterium | reverse complement strand
TCGAGATCCTCGAGACCGGTGTGATCTACGACGAGACGGCGAGCGGCAACTGCACGTTCGGTGAAGTGTTCACCACCGACGGCCGGATCCAGGCACTCGACCTGGAACTCATCGGCGATCCCGGCGTGTTCATCCTCTACAACGCGTCGATGACCATGCCCGACAGCGTCTACCAGCAGGCCCCCGAGGCCTTCGAAGCGCTCGCGGACACGATCTTCCAACCGCTCGACATCGAGACGATGGCCGAACTGAATCGGCGTGTCTCGGCCGAGGGCGAGGACCCACGCGACGTCGCCGAGGACTTCCTGACCGAGCAGGGCCTGCTCTGACCCGCCGCTCGTCAGACGGTGCGCAGCATCGCGTAGACGACGGTGGCGGCGACGGCGAGGAGAGCCAACGCGTTGACGAGACGTCTGATGTTGGTGTGCAGCATGGACCTGTGCCTCACACGATCTGGAATCGCTCGGTGTAGATCTGCCGCCACGACACACCCATGTCGCGCAGGGCACTTTCAGCGCTGTCCATCATCGGTTCGGGTCCGCAGACGAAGTACTCGTAGTTGCGGCAGTCCGGCGGCAGGACCCGGCGCAACACCTCGCCGTCGACGAATCCGTGCTCGCTGTCCCACTGCTCGTCCGGCTCTTCCAGCACGTGCACCACGACGAGATGGAGGGTGTGCTCGAGCGCTCGGATCTCGTCGCGAAATGCGATGTCGGCGGTCCTGGAATTGCCGTAGACGAGCACGACGGGGCGCTCGTCGCCGTTGTCCTTCATCGTGCGAAGGATGCTCATCACCGGCGTCACACCGATACCGCCGGCGATGAACACCGCGCCTTCCGATTGGGCGTCGAAGGTGAATGCGCCGTAGGGACCTTCGAGAAAGACCGTCCGACCGGGCTCGAAGTCCTTCCAGGACGAAGTGAAGTCGCCGACCGCCTTGGCCGTGAAGCACAACTCGGCGCTGCGTTCGCTCGACGAGAACGAGAACGGGTGTTGCTGCAGCGAATACGGGGAGTCACCCACCGTGATCCAGGCGTATTGGCCGGCACGGAACTTCATCCCGACGTGGCCGTCGGGTTCGACGCCGAGCGTGAACGTTCCGGGCAGTTCCTCGCGTATCTCCGTCACCCGGTAGGGGCGTCGCTTCATCAGCTGCGGCCGGATCACACGGCTGTGGATCACCAAGTACATCGCACCCACGAGCACACCGACCCAGATCCCTTGCTTCCAGAGTGCCCCGAGGTGCTCGCCGACCTGGATGCCGTGCACCATGCCGATGAAGACCACCAGCAGCGACAGTGTCCCGTGGCTCAGGCGCCACCATTCGTAGCTCAGACCCACCCGCTGCCGCCACAGGCTCGTCGCCACGAGCAGCAGGAGTGCCGGCACCACCGTGATCAGCGCAAGAGCGCGCAGCACGTTGATGCGCGGGTCGAAGAACTCGAGATAGTCGGGATCGGTGGCGATCAACACCACGGGATGAGCGAGAACGACAGCGGCGGCCACGACGCCGGCCTGGCGATGGAACTGCAGCACGACATCGGCGCCGAACACGGGGGCAATCGACCGGAACCGACCGGTGGTCGAGAACTGCACGGCGAGGATCCCCATGCCGACGAAGCCGAGACCGACACCGAACTCGACGAAGAACGGTCGCGGCGACGGCACGGGACCGCTGGCCGCGAGCACCAGCAATGACAGGACGACAACGACATAGGCACCGACCCACTTCGCCGCGTCGCCGATGCTGAACTTCATCGAACCACCACGGCGCGTGCGCGATCTACGACCATGCGCACGGGCGTACCCGCCACCACGATCGGTCAGTCCCCGAGGTTCGGCGTACAGACGGTCGGGCGCCCCGCTCGACGAACGGACGCACACGACCGCAGCGATCGGACGTTTCGGCAACGAGCGAACGGACAGTTTCCCAGCGGACCAACCAGACGGAAGGGAAGCGAATGGAACGCATTGTGGTGGGCATGGACAACTCCGAGGCAGCTCGCACGGCGCTCGCATGGGCAGCCGAAGCGGCTCGCGCCACCGGAGCGACGGTCACGGTCGTCAACGCCTACGTTCCCATCCAGTCGGAGAAGCGACCCGGCCTGCTGGAACGGCTCCTCGCCGAACGCAGGGCAGAGCTGACCAACTGGTGCGGGAGTGCGCTGGCGGGTGTGTCCAGCGAATTCGAGGTGATCGACGGTGAGGCCACTGACGTCCTCCCTGCCACAGCCGAGCGTCTCGACGCCGACCTGCTCGTCGTTGCGCGGACCGGTGAGAGCGGTCGTGAGCCCGGGTTCTTGAACATCGGCAGCGTGGTCGAGAATCTCGCTCACGACATCGCTCGACCACTGGCGGTGATCGTCGACGGGGCGCCGAGCGTCACGTCGCGGATCGTTGTCGGCGTCGATGGTTCGGAACACGGGCGTCCGGCGATCGCCTGGACCGCTCGATTCGCCGAGGCGACGGGTGCTCACACGACCCCGGTCGTGGTCAGCGAATCCGGGCAACCGTCTACCGAAGACGCCGGGATCGTCGGCGCCGCCGAGGAGACACTCAGCACCGAGTGGCGGGCGCCGGCGGCTCTCCTCGACGACGTTCGGAAGATTCCCGTGTCGACGGCTCCGGTCGCCGACGCCCTCATCGGTGCGGCCACCGATGTCGATGCCGACCTGTTGGTCGTCGGAGCACGCGGCCTCGGCAACGTGACCGGCGTCCGTCTCGGTGGCACGGCACTCGCCGTCCTGCACCGCATCGAGCGTTCGATGGTCCTTGTCCCAGCCAACGGCGAGGACTGACGTGAGACGACTGACGTGAGACGACTGACGTGAGAGGTCTGACGTGAGACGACTGACGTGAGAGGTCTGACGTGAGCGGCTGTCAGGTCGCTGCTCTCGAACGCATCGCAGCCTTCTCGATCTCGACGACGACGAAGACCCCGATTCCGATCGCTCCCGGGACGACCCACCCGAGGATCCCGAGGGGGGCGGTCTCGAACGTCGTGTTCATGAACGGGAGGTAGACGAATCCGAGTTGCAGCAGGGTCAACACGGCGACCGCCGCCCAGGCGACAGGGTTCGCAAAGAGCCGCGACGGCAGGTAGCTGGCCTCGTGGAGGAAGCGGGCGCTGAACAGGTAGCAGATCTGGCCGAACACCAACGTGTTGACGGCGACGGTCCGTGCGATGGCGAGATCGTCGCTGCGATCTGCGAGCAGGAAGACGGCGATCGTGGCGCCACCCACGACAGCGCCCACGAGTCCGATCCGCCACAGGAAGTAGCGGTCGAGAATGGAGGATCCCGGCGCTCGAGGCTGCCGCTGCATGATGCCGGGCTCGGGCGGTTCGAAGGCCAACGCCAACGCCAACGTGACCGCGGTGACCATGTTGACCCAGAGGATCTGGGTCGGGGTGAGGGGGAGCTGGAAGCCGACCATCACAGCGACGACGATGACGAGTGCTTCGGCTGCGTTGGTCGGCAGGATGAACAGGATCGACTTGCGGAGGTTGTCGTAGATCGTTCGCCCCTCCTTCACGGCTCGCTCGATCGATGCGAAGTTGTCGTCGGCGAGGACGATCTCGGCTGCTTCCTTGGTGGCTTCGGTGCCCTTGATTCCCATGGCCACGCCCACGTCGGCGCGCTTCAGTGCGGGCGCGTCGTTGACGCCGTCACCGGTCATGGCCACGACCTCACCGTTGGCTTGCAGGGCGGTGACGAGCCGGAGCTTGTGCTCGGGACTGGTGCGGGCGAACACGTCGTGGTGGTGCACGATGTCGCGCAACTCCTCGTCGGTTGCGGCTTCCAGCTCGATGCCTGTGATGGCGGCTGCTTCGTGACCGATGCCCATTTCGCGGCCGATCGCACGTGCGGTGCCGGCGTGGTCGCCGGTGATCATCTTCACGTTGATTCCCGCTCGGCGACACGTCGCGATCGCCTCGATGGCCTCCGGCCGAGGTGGGTCGACGATACCGACCAGTCCGAGGAAGACGAGATCATCGACGTCGTCGAGCGTCAGCGAGTCGGCGAGCACCGACGCGTCTCGTCGGGCCGCAGCGAGCACCCGGAGCCCTTCACCGCTCAGCTCATCGATCTGCCGCTCCCACCACGCGGGATCGAGCGCCTGGCACTTCCCGTCGTGGGCGAGTTCGTGGATCGACCTGTCGAGCAGCTTGTCGGGCGCCCCCTTGACGAGGACCACGCTTCGACCGTCGGGAGTCTGATCCGCGGTCGCCATCAGCTTGTGTTCGGACTCGAAGGGAACGACCGCCACGCGGCGATACGCCGACGCGTCGAAGCCCGTCTTCAGCGCAAGCGTTCGCAGAGCGCCTTCGGTCGGCTCGCCATCCACCGTCCACTGTTCGGCGTCCTCGACCACGATGCTGTCGTTGGCAACGGCCATCGCCTCGACGAGCGCCAGCAGACCGGGCTGATCGTCGAGCGACACGCCACGACCGTCGAGACTCACCTCACCGTCGGGCGAGTATCCGGTTCCCGAGACCTCGTAGCGTCGACCACGGGTCACGGCGCGCCGGGCGGTCATCTCGTTCTTGGTCAGTGTGCCGGTCTTGTCGGAGCAGATCACCGTGACGGATCCGAGCGTCTCGACGGCGTCGAGCCGGCGAGTGATCGCATTGCGGCCGGCCATTCTCTGCACCCCGATCGCCAGGGTGATGGTGAGAATGGCGGGGAGACCTTCGGGGATCGCAGCCACGGAGAACCCGATGGCGGCGAGGAAGAGCTCCGAGACCGAGTAGTCGTGGAGCAGCAGTCCACTCAGGAACACGACGAGGGCCAGCGCCACGATGGCGATCGACAGTTGCTTGCCGAAGGTCGCCATCTGGCGTGTGAGCGGCGTGGCCAGCGTCTCGACCTCGCCGATCATCGTGTTGATGCGCCCGATCTCGGTCGCGACACCGGTGGCGGTCACCACGCCGACGCCCCTGCCCGAGGTGACGAGCGTTCCGGAGAACGCCATCGCCGAGCGGTCGCCGATGCCCGCGTCCTCGTGGACGGGATCCGGGTGTTTGTGGGTGGCGACCGACTCTCCGGTGAGCGCCGACTCCTCGATCTGCAGATTGGTCGTCTCGATCAATCGCACATCGGCCGGCACCCGGTCCCCCGACCGCATCCGGACGATGTCTCCCGACACGAGCATCTCCGCGTCGAGATGTGTCCAGTGCCCGTCCCGGCGCACCTGTGCATCGAGCGACAGCATCTTGCGGATCCCCTCGAGTGCCTGCTCCGCCTTGCCCTCCTGGACGAATCCGATCACGGCGTTGATGACCACGACACCGAAGATCACCATCGAATCGATCCAGTGCCCCAACATGCCCGTCACCACGACGGCCACCAGCAGGATGTAGATCAGCACGTCGTTGAAGTGCTTCAGGACCCGGACGACGAGATGTTCCTTCACCGGCTCGGGCAGACGATTTCGTCCATCCGCCTCGAGACGACGAGCCGCCTCCGCCGAACTCAGGCCTTCCCGGTGCGAGCCGAGCTCGCCGAGAACGTGATCGACGGAAACGGCATGGGCAGTTCCGCGTGCCGCTGACGCAGCGAGGGGTCCGTTGCGCATGCGTCGAGCGAACCACAACCCGAAACCACCGACCAGGGTCGATGGACACGGCGTGTCGACCGGTTCCGGCCCGGAGGACGAGTTCTGAACCCAGCCGTGGTCCGCTGACTACGCTGAATGCGAAACCCCGCCTCCGAGCCCGCCTCGGCTCGTCGCCCCGGAAAGGACGTCGTGAGCAGCCTGTTCCACGAACACGAGGTGCACGTGCGTGAACACCCGTTGCCGGGCAATGCCCGCCTGTTCTGCATGACGTTGGAAGATGGCAGCGTCGTGACGCTGAGCACACATGGCGACTCCAGCGACCGGACGCTCGAGGTGACGCCACCCGATTCCGACGAGTCCGTGGTCGCCGTCCACTTCAACGCCGCCGAGTCCACCACACTGGCGGCGTTGTTGTCGGGGATCCGTTTCGTGATCCAGCAACCCGAGGAGCACCAACCGGTCGACGCTGCGAACCTCCGCACGGTGACGTTGCCGGCGGGATCGCCCGCCGTCGGGAAACGTCTTCACGATCTCGAGGTCCCGGGCTCCATCGACGCACAGGTGATCGCCGTCATCCGCGACGACACCGACGACCTGATCGAGACCGACCCCGAACGGCCGTGTGAAGCTGGCGACCGGTTGGTGATCGTCGGCCGCCCCGGCTCGATGAGCGCTCTGGTGCAACGACTGACGGGATGATCGCCACCGGCGATGCCTTCACGTTGATGGCCGCCATCCTCGCGGTGGCCGCCGTGGTCGGGTTCCTCGCGAATCGGGCGCGCCAGCCGCTGATCGTCGGGTTCATCGCAGTCGGGATCATCGTCGGCCCGTCGGTGCTGGACTGGGTGAGCGACACCGAGCCGATCGAGCTGTTCGCCGAGATCGGGATCGCAGTGTTGCTGTTCCTGGTCGGGCTCAAACTCGATCTGCATCTGGTGCGCACCACCGGCAAGGTGGCGCTGATCACCGGGCTCGGACAGGTCGCGTTCACGTCGATCATCGGGTTCGGTATCGCGCTGCTGCTGGGCTTGTCGACCACTGCGGCGTTGTACGTCGCCGTGGCGTTGACGTTCTCGTCGACGATCATCATCGTCAAGCTGCTGTCGGACAAACGCGAGCTCGATGAACTCCACGGCCGCATCGCACTCGGGTTCCTGATCGTGCAGGACATCGTGGTCGTGCTCGTCATGATCGTCCTCTCGACGGTCGGTGGCGATCGCGAGGGCTCGGTTCCGGTCCAGATCGCACTCGTCGTCGCGCAGGGGGCCGGGCTGGTTGCGGCGATGGCGATCATGATGCGCTTCGTCCTACCGCGGTTGCTCCATCTCGTCGCTTCGTCGCAGGAGCTGCTGATCGTGTCGGCGGTGGCGTGGGCGGTGTCGGTCGCCGCCTTCAGCGACTGGTTGGGCTTCTCGGTCGAGGTGGGTGCCTTCCTGGCCGGATTCGCCGTGGCATCGACGCCGTACCGGGAATCGATCGCGGCGTCGCTGACCGGCTTGCGGGACTTCCTGCTGCTGTTCTTCTTCATCGAGCTCGGCGCCCAGCTCGACTTCTCCGCCATCGGCTCCCAGGTCCCGGCGGCGCTGGTGCTGTCGGTGTTCGTGCTCATCGGCAATCCGGTGATCGTGCTCGTGATCATGGGCGTGATGCGCTACCCGAAGCGCGTGTCGTTCCTCTCCGGCCTGGCAGTCGCGCAGATCAGCGAGTTCTCACTCATCCTCATCACCCTCGGACGTGAACTCGGCCACGTCGACAGCGAGATCGTCGGGCTCGTCACGCTCGTCGGCATGATCACCATCGCCACGTCGACCTACATGATCTTGTACTCGCACCAGATCTTCGAGCGCCTCAGCCCGCTGCTGAGCGTCTTCGAACGCCGCGACCTTCTCGAGACTCCTCACGGCGACAGCACACGCACCGACGTGATCGTCTACGGCTACGGCCGCTTCGGACGTCGCCTCGTCGAACAACTCGCCACCCACGGCCATCATGTCCTGGTCGTCGACTGGGACCCTCACACGCGCATCGACACCGACGACCCGACTCTCGCCGCGCGCATCACCAAACGCTTCGGTGACGCCGACGACCCCGAGTTCCCCGCCAGCCTGCCGATCGACTCGGCCCGCTGGATCGTCAGCACCATCCCGCGAGTCGACACCAACAAGGTCCTCGCCAACTCGCTGCGACGGTGGGGAGCGACCGCCAAACTGGCCGTCACCGCCCACACCGCAAGCGATGAGCTGCGGCTGGCACCCGAGACTGCCGACGGCAGCATCGACCTGGTGCTGCGACCGTTCGAGGACGCCGCCGACGCAGCCCTCGCCGAGTTCATGGCGACCTGACGCCCAGCAGGCCCACGACACGCCTCCGGACCGTGATGGGGCGGGTCGTGGGGCGGGTGATGGGGCGGGTGGTGGGGCGGGGTGGTGGCGCGGGTGGTGGGGCGGGTGGGCATCGAACCCACGACCGACGGATTATGAGTCCGCTGCTCTGACCGACTGAGCTACCGCCCCGGCACGGGACACGTTAGGGCGCGGCCCGACTCGAACGTCGATCCGCATCACCGGGCCGGTCCGGCACGCCACCCAGAACCGGGCCCCCACGCGACGAGAGGCCCCCCGACGAGTCGGAAGGCCTCTCTCGTTGCTCCGGGAGCAGGGCTCGAACCTGCGACCCATTGATTAACAGTCAATTGCTCTGCCAGCTGAGCTATCCCGGAAGGTCGAACGAGAAGGTTATCGCCGACACGATCACCATCACACGTCACCGGCGGAGCCGGCCGGATCCGGATCGGATCACTCGACTTCGAGGAACTCGCGCAGGCGCTGCGAACGTTGCGGGTGACGCAGCTTGGCCAGCGTCTTGGCCTCGATCTGGCGGATCCGTTCGCGGGTGACCCCGAACTCCTTGCCCACCTCTTCGAGGGTCTTCGCCCGGCCACCGTCGAGGCCGAAGCGCAGCCGCACGATTTCCTGCTCGCGTTCGGACAACTCGCCGAGCACCTCGCCGACGGCCTCGTGCAGCATCGACCGTGTGGCAGCGTCGTCGGGGCTGTCGACGGACTCGTCCTCGATGAAGTCGGCGAGGTTCGACTCGTCCTCCTCCCCCACCGGCGAGTCGAGCGACAACGGGTCCTGCGAGATCCGCAACAGCTCGCGAACCCGATCGGGTTCGAGCTGCACCCGCACCGCCAACTCCTCCACGGTGGGTTCGCGTTCCAGTTCCTGGTGCATCTGCCGCTTGGCCCTCGTCACCCGGTTCATGTGCTCCACCATGTGCACCGGGATCCGGATCGTGCGAGCCTGGTCGGCGATCGAGCGTGTGATCGCCTGGCGGATCCACCACGTGGCGTACGTGGAGAACTTGAAGCCCTTCGAGTGGTCGAACTTGTCGACCGCCCGCATCAGCCCGAGGTTGCCCTCCTGGATCAGGTCGAGCAGCTGCATGCCCCGGCCCGAGTAGCGCTTGGCGATGCTCACCACGAGGCGCAGGTTCGCCTGGGTGAGTTCGCTCTTGGCCCGCTCACCCCGGCTGACGGCGCGCATCAGCATGCGCTCCTCGCCGTCGGCAAGTGCCGACCCGTCGCCCTCCGCAGCGTGCTGGTGGGCTGCATCGATGCGCTCGGCGGCGATCTTGCCCTCCTCGATCAGCTGCGCCAGCCGCCGTTCGTCCTCCACGGTCAACAGATCGACCTGGCCGATCTCGCGCAGGTACATGCGCACCGCATCCGACGTGCCCCCGTCACCCTTCGGACCGGCCCTGCGGGTACGCCGCGCACGCCGACGGCTCAGCAGCTGCTCGTCGTCGTCGGTCTCGTGCACCACCACCTCTCGGCGCAGACCCGACGGCGTGTCGTCGGCGACGTGGTCGACCGCCTCGTCGATCGTGATGCCGTGCACCGCCATGGCCGACTGCACCTCGGTGAGCACGTCGCCGGTCAGTTCCACGTGCCGGAGCACGTGGGTGAGATCCTCGGCGTGCACGCTGCCCGACTTGCGCCCGCGACCGACCAGTGCCTCCCACTCGCCGGCGTCGACACCGAGGAACGGAACTGCCGGTGTCGTCGCCTCGGCGGAGACGTCGTCAGGGGCAGTCGCACCGGTGTCAGCCGACGGCATCGGAACGCTCCTCTGATCGTCGATGGAGCCAACCTAGCAATGACTCGGCTGCCGCCAGAGCGCGTTCACGGTCGGGCTCGTCGAGGTCCAGCACGTCGAGACGGGCGGCCCGGTTCTCCTCGATCGACCCCGTGTCGACGAGATGCGACCGCTGACGCAGTTCCCGCCGAACTGCCGCACCGATCAACGTGCGGGCCTCCACCTCGGGCGTGAGGTTCAAGTCGGCCACGGCCGCCCGCTCGAGCACCTGGCGCGCATCGGGAGGGGCCGTCTCGAGAGCCGACCGGAGATCGCCGCCGGCGTCGGCGAGCGCCACGAACGCCATCCGGTTCGCGTCGTCGTCGAAGAGCGACTCGATCAACCACGGAGCGATCTCGTCCCAGTCCTGCACGAGCAGCACCAACGCCGCGAACTCGGCGTTCTCCATCGGCCCACGAGCCCGCTTGGGCTGCACCTGGATCGCCGGCCGCCGCGATCCCCGCTCGGCGATCTGGACGAGGTCGCCGACCGGAAGCCCCACCCGCGTGGCCACCTCGCCCGCATAGAGCTTGCGGACGTTGGGATTCGGGTGTTCGTTCACCACCGCCATCGCCTCCTCGGCCAGCCGGGCCCGGTGCTCGGGCGAGTCGACCGGGCGGGAGTTCAGCGTGCGCTGGAGCCGGAATCCGAGGAACGGGGTCGCACCCGACACGGCCGCCTCCAGCGCGGCGGGATCACTCTGAGCGAGGTCGCCCGGGTCACGACCGGCCGGCAGCTTCGCCACCGACACCTCCACGGCGTGCGCCTGCTCCCACTCGTAGAACCGCGCCGCGGCGCCCTGGCCGGCGGCATCGGCGTCGAAGGCCAGGACGACCTTGCTGGCATACCGCTTGAGGAGGCGGACGTGCTCCTCGGTGAGCGCCGTGCCACACGTGGCCACCGCCCGCGGCACACCGGCGCGGTGGAACCCGATCACGTCGGTGTAGCCCTCGCACACGATCACCTGATCGTGTTTGGCGATGTCGGCCTTCGCCCAGTTCAAGCCGTAGAGCGTCTTGGACTTGGTGTAGATCGGCGTCTCGGAGGAGTTCTTGTACTTCGCCGGGTCGTCGGAGCCCGGCAGGATCCGGCCGCCGAACGCCAACGCCTCGCCCGACTCGGAGAAGATCGGGAACATCACCCGTGCCCGGAACGCGTCCTGCATCCGGTTGCGCCGGTTCCGGAACGCAAGGCCCACCGCCTGCAGCGTGTCGGCCGACGCACCGAGGCCCCGCGACAGCTGATCCCAGTCGTCGGGGGCCCATCCCAGTTTGAACTGGCGGGCGACGTCGCCGGCCAGACCCCGCCGGCGGAGGTAGTCACGCGCCGGCCGGGCGTCGGGATCGGTGAGGAGCCGCTGGTGGTACCACTCGACGGCGTCGTTCATCACCTCCACGAGCTGCTTGCGCCGGGCGCGTTCCTTCGACTGGCCGGTGGAGGTGTAGTTCAACTGGATGCCGGCCTTCGACGCCAGGTGCTCGACCGCGCCGGGGAAGTCGAGGTGCTCGATCTCCTGGATGAAGGTGAAGACGTCGCCACCCTTGTCGCACCCGAAGCACTTGTAGCGGCCGGTCTCCTCGCGCACGTTGAACGAACCCGACTTCTCGGCGTGGAAGGGGCACAGCCCCACCCAGTTGCGCCCGACGCGCTTGAGCGCCACGTACTGCTGCACCGTGTCGACGATCGACACCGTCGACCGAAGCCGTTCGATGTCCTCGTCGACGATCCCCATCAGGGGATCAATGTAGTGCCCGGGGGTCGGTTCAGTTCCCGGCCGCGATGATTGCCTGCGCCGCCGACAACCGGGCGATCGGCACCCGGAACGGCGAGCACGACACGTAGTCGAGGCCGGCGTTGTAGAACAGGTCGATCGACTCGGGATCGCCGCCGTGCTCGCCGCACACACCCAGCTTCAGGTCGGGTTTGGTGGCCCGACCGCGCTCGGCGCCCATCCGGACGAGGTCGCCCACGCCGGTCTGGTCGATGGTGTCGAACGGATTGCGCTTCAGCAGGCCCTGCTCGAGGTACTCGGGCATCATGCGGCTCTCGACGTCGTCGCGGCTGAAGCCGAACGTGAGCTGCGTGAGGTCGTTGGTGCCGAAGCTGAAGAAGTCCGACACCTCGGCGATCTCGTCGGCACGGATGGCGGCGCGCGGCGTCTCCACCATGGTGCCGATGGTGATCTTCGGCTTGCGCTTCATGCCCGCCAACGCGTCGTCGATCTCGGCCTGCACCCAGCTGCGGGCGAGCGCCATCTCCTCACGGGTGACCGTGAGAGGGATCATGATCTCCACGATCGGCTTCTTGCCCCTCTCGCGCAGCTTGGCGGCTGCCGACAGCAGCGCTCGGGCCTGCATGGCGTAGAGGCCCGGCTTGATCACGCCGAGGCGCACGCCGCGGGTACCGATCATCGGGTTGTGCTCGGCCCAGTGCTCGGCGGCGTCGAGCAGGTCCTGCTCCTTCTTCGTGAGGCCCTTGGTGGCCTCCTTGATGCGCAGCTCCTCCACCGACGGCAGGAACTCGTGCAGCGGCGGGTCGAGGAGCCGGATGGTGACCGGCAGGCCGTCCATCGCCTCGAGGATCTCCATGAAGTCGGCTTCCTGCACGGCACGCAGCTGTTCGAGGGCCTTCTCCTCCTGCTTCGGCGTGGAGGCGAGGATCATCTCGCGCACCACGGGCAGGCGGTCGGGGGCCAGGAACATGTGCTCGGTGCGGCACAGGCCGATGCCCTCGGCGC
>CAZJUC010000082.1:0-12574 GCA_964549065.1 uncultured Ilumatobacteraceae bacterium | reverse complement strand
GTCGTCGGCGCCGTGGTCGTGGAGGTCGTCGGCGCCGTGGTCGTGGAGGTCGTCGTCGAGTCGGTGGTGGCGGGCTCGTCCGCGTAGGCGAACGGGGTCGCGGTCGCGCCGGCGAAGCCGATGACCGCAACGGCGAGCACTATCCGGCCCGCACGGGGCGACGCTGCTCGGCGCACACGGGGCGACGCTTCTCGCCGGGGGCGTGCGCAGACCCCAGCGATCCAGGTGCGTGGGGTCGTTGCGTTGGCGCGCATCACCTTGGGTGTATCGGCACGTATCGCTCCCGGGTGGAGCGCGATCTCGAGAGAGTAGTCCGGTTCTTCGTCGGGCGCCGACCGAACCTGTCCGGCACGTAGCCGCGGCACGTAGCCACGGCGCTACCGTTGCTCGGCCGATGTCCGATACCAATGCTCCTCCGGTCGACAGCCGATGCGAACCGTCTGCTGATCCAGTGGCCGAAGAATCCTCCGGCGAGGCAGTTGCCGCCGATCAGGCCGGCGACGTGGTCGTCGCGGTCGACGTGGGCGCAACGCACTTCCAAGCCGGCCTGGTGACGACACGAGGCGTCCTCATCGACCGGGCTCGTGCCGCGATCGAGGTCGACGTCGGGCCCGAGTCGCAGTACACCGCACTGGCGCTGATCGTGAGCGAGATGCTCGAGCGGGCGGCGTCGCGCCACGCGGTGGTCGTGCGCGGTGTCGGCCTGACGAGCGGTGGGCACGTCAGCCGAGGACTCGACATGGTCTCTCCACTGAGCGTGCCGACCTGGAGCGATTTCCCGTTGCGCAGCCGTCTCGAAGAGCTGTCGGGCATCGAGGTCCACGGCGACCTCGATGCGAAGGCGCTGGCGCTGGCCGAGGGCTGGCTCGGTGCAGCCCAGGGTCAACCGAACTTCTGTGCGATCACGGTGTCGGCGGGCGTCTCGGGTGGCATCATCCTCGACGGTGACCTGCTCGACGGCGAATCCGGATACGCCGGGCAGATCGGCCACTTCATCGTCGAGCCGGGTGGCCGCCGCTGCCTGTGCGGCACCCAGGGCTGTCTCGAAGCCGAGGCGTCCGGACAGGCAATCGCATCGATCACCGGTCGGCCGGCCACCGAGTCGTCGTATCAGATCATGCAGCGCACGGGTGATCTCGTCGGACGCACCGCAGCTTCCATGTGCAATGCGTTCGACCTGTCGCTGGTGGTGGTCGGTGGGAGCGTTGCGCTCGGTTTCGGGTCGACGTTCTTCCACGCCGCCCAGGTGGCGCTCGACGAGCGGGCCCGTCAGCCGTACAGCCGTGGCGCGCGGATCACGCCGTCCAGGCTCGGTGAGCAAGGCCCGCTCGTGGGCGCTGGCGCCGTCGGGTGGCGGGGCTTGCGCCGCGCGCGGCGCCGTCGGACGGCGCCGGTGGATCAGCCGCCGAAGGCCCTGTAGACGTATTCGGCTGGTCCTCGGCCGAAGCGGCGTTGCCACCACGTCCCGATCGAGATCGCTGCGACCCAGAATGCAGCGGCGAACACCAGTGCGGTACCGACGCCGGCCGGCTCGATCCACCCGAGCCAGTCGACGACCACGTTGAACACCACGATGTGCGCGAGGTACAGCGACAGCGTGAGCTGGCCGGCCCGACGCAGCGGCTCGGTTGCCGACACGAACCGCTCGGCGAGCCAGTCGATCACCACGTAGGCGATCAGCGCGGAGCCGAGTGCGCTCGAAACGTAGACGAGACTGCGGTCGCTCGGGTCGATCGAGAACGCCACCTGCCGGAGGCTGGTCGACGGGATGCCGGACAGCGTCGCAGCGGCGGTCACCAACACGATCCCGACGCCGGCGACTGCCGGTCGCCACCACGGTGTGGCGATGATGCGACCGAGCACGATGCCGGCGCACAGGAACGCGAACCAGGGCAGCAACGGGTGCGTGCCGTTGACGAACACGTCGAACACGTAGCGACGGACCGAACCCGGTCGGGTCAGCCAGTCGGTGTCGTGGCCGCTGATGTTGCGGTCGAAACGCCAGAGCCGCAGCGAGGCTCCCGCGACCGCTGCGACGGCACCGATGGTCACGATCCACCTGGATCGCCAGGTGAAGATCCCGGCGGCGAGCACGAACATCACGCCGTAGTAGACGATGATCGTTCCCGGCCAGATCTCGTCGAGCACGAGACCGACCACGTAGAGCAGCACACCACGACGCACCAGTCGCCACCGCATGTCGCGGGTGCGGACCGGGTCGCCGGTCGCCGTGCGGGTCAGCAGCGTCACCCCGACGCCGGCGACGAGCACGAACGTGGTGGCGAACCGCGTCGAGAGCGGCCCGTCCCACGGGTCGAACAGCTCTTCGAGCCAGCCGGTTCTCGGACCGGCGGTTCCCGACTCGATCGCGCGCAGGATCAGATAGCCGTGATAGTTCATCACGATCACACCGATCAGAGCGACGGCGCGGACCACGTCGGGTCCGCGCAGGCGGGCCGAGGGAGCGGTTCCGACCACGTTGGTGCTCGGAGCGCTCAGATCCACTCGAACGTGTCCACCGTGGTCATCGTGAGAGGGCGCTGCACGTCCACTCGTCGTCCGATCTCGGGCGTCGTCGCGCCGTCGGGCACGAACGCCATCGAGGTGTGCATGTGGGGCGCCTCGTGCAGCTCGAGTCGTCGGCGGTCGAAGTGGAACGGGCTGCGACCGTCGGGCAACGGCGTGATTCCGTTGGCGGTGCCCGCACCGATCATCACGAGATGGCCGTCGCCGGCGACCTCGCCCTGGCGGTAGCCGGCACGTGAGCCCGCCCGCACCGCTCGGACGTCGAGGACGTCGGCGCCGAGCCGGAGGAACGACTTATCGCCGTGCCACAGCGACGTGCCGAGCCGCAACCGGTAGGTGTGTGTCGTCGGCAGCGAGGCGAACGTCGCCGGATCGAGGTGGCTCACCCAGACGTGGAGTTCCGGCTCGACACCGTCGAGCGACTGCACGATCTCGTGGGCATGGTGCGCGGACGAGCCGACGAGCGGGGGATGGAGACTCACGCCGATCACGTCGAGGTCGGCCCGTCGAGCTGCATCGATCAGGTCGGTGCCGCCGCCGTAGCGCTGCATCGACGACGTGAGCTTCACCAGTACCTGCCCGTCCCAGCCGCCGAGCGCGTCGATGTGGGTCCTGTTTCCCACCGTGAGCACCGGTGCCGTCGAGGCCGGCGCCACGAGCGTGGGCGTCAACACGACCGGCCGGAGGGCATCGGGGAGGCCGTCGAGTTCGTGCACCGTGCCGACGGCGACGGTGTCGCAGAACTCGGACGCCAGACGGGCAAGGGCGAGACGGCCGAACCCGTAGCCGTTGCCCTTGACGACCGGGACCAACCCGTCGACCGCGTTCGCGAGCTGAGCGACGTGAGCACGCCACGGTGCGGTGCGAACGGTGAGGGTGATCGTCACCCGCTCGACGCTACTGCCGCGACCCGGAGCGATGAGCGAAACCCCCGGATCTGGGGGTTTCGCTCATCGCGTCGGTCGATGTCGGGGTTGACGACCCGGCCAGGCGCTGAGACGGGGGACGATCGGTGCCCACGTGCGCGTCCGGACCATCCCGACCCACACGCCCCACCCGTATGCGACATCGGTGGGCGCCGTCCGCGCATCGCTCACCACGGCGAGCAGGAGCCACCATCGGCAGCGACGCGACCACATCGCACCGACGAGGAGGATCGGCCACCACACGCGGCGGGCCGCCGACGCAACCTGTCGCCCTGCGAACAGGTGGCCGCGCATCGCCAACCCCATCGCCGCTCGTGGCGGCACATCGGGCAACTTGCGAACGAGGGCCGCCGCGCTCCCGGTGCCGAACACGACCGCCGGCACCCATCGGCCGCACAGCGCCAGCACCCACGTCGCCGCGGTCCAGCCGTTGACGTGCAGTGGCGACAACGCGCCAGGGTGTCGCATCGCCAGCGGAGCCGCCGATGTCCCGTAGCCGGCATGTTGCCGCAATCGGTCGCGCCACGACGCTCGGGGCTCGTGCCACACCTCGACCGACGGGTCGTAGCGACAGCTCCAGCCGGCAGCGTCGAGGCGCCACACCAGGTCGACGTCCTCGCCGAACCGCAACCGCTCGTCGAACCCGCCGATCGCATCGAGCGCGTCGACACGGACCACGATTGCCGCTCCGGGGACGTAGCTCACGCGCGTTCCGGCGCGGACCCGCCCGGGCTCGTCGCCGAGGTCGAGTGGCGAGTCGGCTTCTCCCCGGACGCGAGGTGCCACCAGACCGACTCGGGGGTCGTCGAAGTGCCGGAGCAGCGCCGCCAACCACTCCGGGTCGGGAGTCGACACATCGGCGTCGAGGAAGACGACCAGTGGTGTGTCGACCAGCGGTCGAGCAGCGTTGCGCGCAGCTGCGGGGCCCCGGTTCGGCTCGAGGCGGAGCGTCGCGCCGTCCAGCGGAGGGTCCGATCCGTCGTCGATCGTCAAGCGCCCGTCGTCGTGGATCGCTCCGCCGAGTTGCGGGGTCACCACCGTGACGTCGTCGAGCGTGCAGCGTGTCGGAGAGCCGGTGCTCGGTATCGGATGGATCGCTCCCGCGTCGCGGAGGCGCTCGGTCAGCACCGAAGCGGCGACCTGGCGGTTCGCCTCGATTGCGCCGACAACCGCGGCCCCGCCCGAGGTCAACCGGAAGAGACGCAACGGCGAGCCGGCCAACACCACCCGACCGAACCGCTGCCACGACGAGTCGGTGCGGTAGCGCACGTCAGCGGTCCGCGACGGGTCCGAGCGGTCGCCACCGTTCGATCTGGTGCACCAGGTCGCCGACGAACTCGGTGATGAACCGCTCGCCCTCACGGCCGGACGCGCCGCCGGGGTCGCCGAGCACGCCACTGTTGCTCAGCGCATGCACCCCGTGCGAGCGCAGTTCGTCGATGGTCGCGTCCGGGCCGGCGACCGCCAGTTCGAGTCGCACCAGCCCAGGGTCGATCGCCAGCATCATCGACGTCTCGATGCGAGCCGCGTGCAGGTCGGCGGGGCCACCGTCACGTCGCTGCGGCCAACTCGGCCACCACGCCAGTGCCCGGCGGCCCTCGGCGGTCAACGTGGCGACGGCGTTCGTCACGGCGTCGTGGTTGCCGCCATGACCGTTCACCAACACGACGCCCGCCGCCCAGTCGGCGCTGCGCACGAGTTCGACGATCACCGAGGTCATCACCTGCGAACCGATCGACAGGGTGCCGGCGAAGTCGGCATGCTCGCCAGACGCGCTCACGCCGAGTGTCGGGCCGATCATCAGACCATCGGTGTGGTGGATCGCTCTGCCGGCCAGTTCCTCGGCGATGAGGGTGTCTGTCGAAAGTGGCAGGTGCGGGCCGTGCTGCTCGGTCGAGCCGACCGGGACGAGCAGGATGGGAGCGGGTGCGCGATCGCCGTCGCGACGAGAGATGCTGAGGACCTCGGGCCAGGTGACGTCGCCCAGTCTCATCGTCGGCTTCAGTCCGACCCGGGGGCAACCGTCGCAGGCGCGTCGAGGTACCCCCAGTCGCGGAGTTGGTCGAGGATCTTCGCCGCCGCCGCCACCGGGTCGAGGGTGACGAGTTCGGCGTGGACCTCTCCGCCGCCGACGTCGAGGATCTGGCGGACACGGTCGAGGGATCCACCCGCCGGCGCCGGCAGGACACGGGCGCGCGGTCGGTACGGATGGATCTCGGCCTCCGGCAAGCGACCGTGCGGGCCGGGCACAGCGGTGATCTGAGCAGTTCGGGAGGCCAGGGATGCAGCCAGCGGCGCGCGTCGCAGCGTGGCGGCCGAGCCCTCGACCGAGAGCACTGCAGGCGCCGACACGTGGAGGATCTCGCGCCGCCCCCCGTCGAGGCGGCGCACGACCCGCAGCGCGTCCCCCGACGCACTGCCGGCTTCGACCTCGAGCAGGCCGAGCGCCTGGGCGCTGTGCAGTTCGTCGGCGATGAACGCCGGCACGGATCCGGTTCCCCGGTCGAGCGAGTAGTCCCCGCACAGCACGAGGTCGGTGTCGTGCAGGTGCTCGGCCAACGCCACGGCGACGACCTGGCTGTCGAGCTCGGCCGATGCGTCGACGCGAAGCGCTGCGGTTGCACCGACGGCGATGGCGTCGCGCAAGACGTCGTCGGCGCTCGCAGGACCGAGACAGATCACCGTCACCGCACTCGCCTCGCCGGCGTGAGTTGCGGCGAGGGTCAGTGCGACTTCCAACGCGGCCTCGTCGGCCGACGACACCCCCGACCAGCGCCGGTCGGCCTCGCGCTCGCGGTCGAGCGAGACCCATTTCCAGCAGACGGCGATCCTCACAGTGGCTGCATCCGACGGTCAGGTGCGTTTGAAGACGACGCCGTGGCCGCCCTCGGGATAGGTCCAGGTGATCGCACCCTCCTCGTTGCACACCAGGTAGCAGGTGCCGCACTCGAAGCACTGCTCGTAGTTGAACAGGATGCCGCCGTCGCTGGTCGGCACGAACAGGTTGGCCGGGCAGGCCACCACGCACCCGCGGGTCGAGCAGTCGGCGCAGATCTCGTCGTCGACCGTGATGTGGGGACGCTCGTGGACGTCGAATCGGGTCGTGCCGATCAGGTCTTCGAACGACAGCTCGGGCCAGCGCTCGGTCATCCGAAGCTCCGCAATCCGTCGAGGCCGTCACGCGCGAGATCCTTGAGCTTGACCCCGGCACGCTTGCGCTCCTCGTTGAGGATCCGCCGCAGGCCCGGTTTCGGCGAAGGGTTGTCGACGCGGAACATGCGCTCCACCGTATTGGCGATCATGTCCGGATACAGATGCTGGACGCGATCCGACAGCACGAGTGAAGGGGCCCGACGCAGCTTGCGGTGGTCGCGCAGCACGAAGGTGTCGTTGAGCCGGCGCTCGTAGCCGGCCAGTCCGACCGCCGAGGTGTCGTTCGACGCGAGTGCCTCCGTGGCGGCCTCGGCGGCGTACATGCCGCTCGCCATCGCGAAGTTCACACCCTCGAGCCAGATGCCGGCGGCAAGACACATCGCAGCAGCGTCGCCGGCGACGAGCATCCCGTCGCCGGTCATCTTCGGCATCATCGACAGACCCGCCTCGGGGATCACGTGGGCCGAGTACTCCTTGATCTCGCCACCCTCGACGAGCGGGGAGATGCCGGGATGGGCCTTCAGGTTGGAGATGATCTCCTCGGGGCGCAGTTGCTGTGCCGCGAGTTTGGGGAGTTTCAACACGACGCCGACAGCGAGCGTGTCGAAATTGGTGTAGACGAAACCACCGCCGTTGACCCCGGAGGTGCCACCGAGGATCTCGATGTCGACACCCTCACGATCGCGCACGCCGAAGCGTTCGTCGATCACGTGCTTGGGCAGCGCAATGGTCTCCTTGACACCGACGGTGTAGTTGGCGGCGTCGACGTCGCCGTACAGGCCGGCCTCCTTGGCCAGGAAGCTGTTCACCCCGTCGCAGGCGATGACCACGCGCGCGTGAAGGTCGCCGTCGGGGCGGTCGGTGGTGACGCCGATCACGTGGCCACGTTCGTCTCGGAGCAGGCCGGTAGCAGTGGTGGAGCACACCAGCTGTGCGCCGTCGGCTTCGGCCTTGCTCGCGAGCCAGTGGTCCCAGTCGGGACGAAACGCAGTGGCGCCGTTGTAGGGCGGCTGTCCCCAGCTGGCCGACCGGAAGTCGACCGTGAGGGCCTGGGTCTCGGTGAGCACCATCGTGGAGCGGCGGGTGATCCAACGCTGGATCGGTGCCTCGTTCCACCATTCGGGGTGCAGTTGGTCGAGGATGCGTGGATACACCACACCGCCGTACATGTTCTTCGAGCCGGGGAACGATCCCCGTTCGAGCAGGATCACCGAGTGACCCTTGCGGGCGAGCACACTCGCGGCGGCGGCGCCGGCCGGTCCGGCGCCGACGACGATCGCGTCCACTGTCGGGATGTCCGTCATCGCGACGTCTCCTGTAACGATTGGTGTCTGACACCAATCGTTACATCGACGAGGCGGAGGAGTTCGTCGAGCGTTTCGTTCGCGTCGGCGACGATGGCGAGATCGGACATCGCCATCATCGGACAGTGCGGGTCGGTGTTGACGCTGATGATGTGGCTCGGGTGTCCGAGCCCGCTGGTGTGCTGTACTGCGCCGCTGACGCCGAACGACAGGTACAGCTCGGGGTCGATCACGACGCCGGTGGTGCCGATCTGGCGGTCGTGATGGACCCACGAGCGGTCGGTGATCACGCGTGTGGCCCCCATCACGCCGCTGATCGCAGCGGCGAAACGGTCGAGTTGCACGAACCGGTCGTTGCTGTCGAGGCCGGCGCCCCCGCCCACGATGCGGCTGGCTTCGGTGAGATCCATCGTCTGGACGTCCGGGGGAAGCACCTCGACGACGACGGCGTCGTGGTCGGCGTGTCCGTCATCGAGCGTTCCGGGATCGGGGTGAAGCTCTTCCACCCGGGGTGGACCGTCGAACGTCAGTGCGCCGCGAGTGCCTGGTTGCAGGGTGGCGACGAACGGACCGACGGGTCGCAGTTCGTGGAGTTCGAGGCCGCCGCGTCGGGCGACGCGAACCCGATGGGCTCCGACCTCGGTGGCACCCGCCAGCAGGGGCCGTTCGAGGGCGACTGCCAGCCGGGGAGCGAGATCACGGCCATCCGGAGCGTGGGGAAGCACGGCGATGTCGCTGTCCGCGAGCCTGGCGATCAGCGGCGCCAACAGCCGCGCCCACCTGGCGGGTTCGACCGCGCCGAGCTCGACCAGGTACACCTCCGACGCGATCCCGTCGACGTCGCAGTCGGCGGTGCCCGACCCGACGATCAGGACGCGACCGGCCGCCTCGGCGATCGCGTCTGCTGCGCCGGCGGGCAGCACACCGTCACGAACCGGAACGAGGGCGATCATCCGTCCAGCGTACGGTCGGCGTCGTCGACGTGCGTAATCACTCCGACGGTCGAGACGCGTTGCCCTGAACGTCGCTCGCGCACCCAGCGGACGGCTTCGACGAGCGCGGTGATCGCCAACGCAGTGGCGAACGCGAGCCAGAACGCTGCGGTGTGGTTGTCCTCGAACGCCTGGCCGAAGAGGTAGCCGAGGCCCGCGGCGTAGGTCGCCCAGATCGTCCCGGCGATGGCGACCCATCCGGCGAACCAGAGTCTCGGTTGCTGGGTGATGCCCGAGGAAACGGTGAGGATGGTGCGTCCGCCCGGGATGAAGCGGGCGGTGATCAACAGCAACCCACCGCGCTTCTTGATCTGCAGTCCTGCGGATGCGAGCCGCGCCTCGCGGTTGGGTTTGCGTGCCGCCCAGGAGCGGACTCGTGGCTCGAACCGGCTGCCGATCGCATAGGCGAGGTTGTCGCCGAGGAACGCGCCGATCGCTCCCGCGAAGATCACCAGCGCGAGCGTCTGGTTGCCGGCACCGGCGGCCACCCCACCGGCGATCACCGTGGTCTCGCCCGGGACGACGGGGAACACCGAGTCGAGGAAGGCGACCGAGAAGATGATCAACAGGAACCACCAGTTCGACGAGAACTCGTCGAGCCACTCCGTGACGTCGGTGATGATGCTCGCAACGATGCCGACCATGTCGATCCGACGCTAGCGCCGGGCTCCGGACGCGCCGGACGAATCGCCCGCGTCGCGACTTCGCGCCACCGATGGGCGCCCGAGAGTCGTCACTCGGGGGTCAGGCGGTGACCTCGATGCGGAGGCGTGCGTGCTCGGAGCCGGCGGAGGAGGCGATCACGACGTCGTAGTCACCGGGGTCGATCGTCCACGCCGACGTTGCGGTGTCCCAGTGGTGGAATGCGTCGGGTCCGAACTCGAGCGTGGCCTCGACGGTGGTGCCCGCCGCCACGACCAGCTTGGTCCACGCCTTCAACTCCTTCGGAGGGCGAACGACGATCGGGTCGACCGGGGCGACATAGCCCTGGACGACCACGGTCGCGTCGCGGTCGCCGCTGGCCGTGATCGGGACATTCACGGTGATCGCGCTGGCATCGTCCACGGAGATCGCGACCGCTGACGCCGTTGGTTCGCCCCACTCGGCGGCGCCGTAGCTGAGGCCGTGGCCGAACGGGAAGCGGGGAGCGAGGTCCCGGGCGTCGTAGCCCCGGTACCCCATGAAGAGTCCCTCGCCGTAGCGCTGGGTGCCGGCGCCGTTGCGGTCGTGGTCGGGTCGGTGGTGCAGGTAGGCCGGATGGTCGGCGAGTCGCTTCGGGACGGTCGTCGGGAGCCGACCACCGGGGTCGGCGGCGCCGACCAGGACGTCGACGAGCGCGTCGGCCTGCTCCTGGCCGGCAAAGAACGAGGTGAGTACCGCGGGTGCCGAGCCCGGGTCGTCGGCGTCGGCCCAGTCCATCGTGACCGGCGAGCCGGCGTTGACGATCACCGCCGTGCGCGGATTGGTCTCGACGACTCGCCGCACGAGTTCGTCCTGGCGCCCGGGGAGGTCCATCGTGGTGCGGTCGTGACCCTCGGTTTCCCACTCGTCGTTCGTGCCGACCATCACGATCGCGACGTCGGCGTCGGCCGCCGCTGCAATGGCGCGCTCCATCAGGTCGGCCGGCTCCGGCGAACGGATGCCGACACGGATTGCGGCGAACCCGTTGCCCGACGCTGTCGCGAAGCCGATGTACAGCGGCACGGGATGCCCGGCCACGCAGTCGATCGTGTGGGTGACCTCGGCACTGCCGTACCCGAAGAACTCCTCACTCCGAGGCAACTCCATCCGGCGGTCGGCGAGCAACTCGACGAGGCCGTTGCCCGAGTCGACGAAGACGGCCATCGGGCCGGTCGTGACCACGCCGACCGTGTGCGGGCCGTCGACGTCGGGTACGAACGATCCTTCGATCCGCGCCGAGAACTTCATCGGATCGACGCCGTCGGGCACGGAACCGAAGAAGCGCACGAGTGTGCTGGGTGTCGGCTGTTCGAGCACGACCTCGCCGGTCCAGTCGCTGCCGTTCACGTACGACACCCGGAGGCCACGCTGGCCATCGGGGTCGAGCAACTGTCCCTTGCGGACCACGGGTGTGAGCCGGTCGATACGGACGCCTGGCTCGTAGGCGATCTCAGCATCGGTGGCGGTGCCCGGGCCGAGCCGATCGGTGACCGCTTGGAGCAGCGTGCGGTGGCCGAACGGCGTGAGGCTGGCCGAGCCGCCCCCCATGCACCGGTCGATCTCGGCGTTGGGGCCGATCACCGCGACTCGTCGGACCGTGGCCGGGTCGAGTGGGAGGACCGGTGCCGATTCGGCACCGTCGGGGCTGGAGATCGGCTCGTTGCGCAACAGCACGGTGCCGGCGATCGCGGCGCGCCGGGTGAGGGCGCGCTCGGCGGGATCGTCGACCGATCGTTCGGTGGCGTCGGCCGGCCGTTCGTCGGCGCGCACCCGGTTGGCGAGCACGAGCAGGTCGCGTACGAGCAGGTCGACCTGGGCTTCGTCGACGTCGCCGCGCTCGACGGCGGCGACCAACTTGTCGCCGTAGATCCGCACGGGTCCCGGCATCTCGAGACTCAGTCCGGCGTTGGCGGCCGGCGCGGCCTCGTGGACGCCGTACCAGTCGGACACCACGAATCCGTCGAAGCCCCATTCGTCGCGCAGGATGTCGGTGAGCAGACGACGGTTCTGGGCGGCGTGCTCGCCGGCGATCTTGTTGTAGGCGCTCATGATGCCCCAGGCATTCGCCTCTTTGACGCTGCGTTCGAACGGGCGGAGGTAGAGCTCGCGCAGGGTGCGCTCGTCGACGTCGACGTCGACCGACATGCGCTCGATCTCGGTGTCGTTGGCGACGAAGTGTTTGACCGTCACCGCCACATCGTGGGACTGGACGCCGCGCACCCAGGCCGCGCCGAGCGCGCCGCTCAGCTCGGGATCTTCGCTGTAGCACTCGAACGTGCGCCCGCCGACGGGTGTGCGGTGCAGGTTGACGGTGGGTCCGAGCACGATGTGGGCGCCCTTGCGGACCGCCTCGGTGCCGACGAGTGAACCGATCTCGGCGACCAGTTCGGGATCCCAGGAGGCACCGGTGGTGATCCCGGACGGCAGCACGACGCCCGGAGTGCCGGCACCACCGTGGCCTTCGCCGCGCACCCCGTTGGGTCCGTCGGACATCTTCAGCTGGGGGATGCCGGCCTCGGGGAACGCCTGGGTGCGCCACGTGGTCTTGCCCGCCACGAGCCGACACTTGTCGTCGAGCGAGAGGGCAGCGATGGCAGCGTCGATGTCGATCACCTCATCGAGTGTTGCAGGGATCACGCCAGGGGTCAGACCCCAGGCGTGATCGATCACGGGTGGGGTCTGACCCCTGGCGTGATCAGATGGCGGCGCCGGCTCGTTCGCCTTCGACGACGGCGGCGTGGGCGCGGCGGGGGGCGACACAGTCGCCGACCCGTTCGACGCTGACGCCTGCTGTCTTGAGGTCTCGATAGAGCCACTCGACCGGGTTGGCGTGCACGGCGAGTACCACCCAGTCGGGCATGCGGGTCACGTTGGTGCCCGTGGGATGGTGCAGCAGGTTCAGCGTGCGGCCTTCCATGCCCATCGGGACGAGGTCGGTGGTCTGCACGATGCCCTTCTCGCCGGCACGGATCCACCAGTTCTCCATGTCGAG
>CAZJUC010000081.1:0-12587 GCA_964549065.1 uncultured Ilumatobacteraceae bacterium | reverse complement strand
TCCACGAGGCGGTCAACTTCGCCAAGGTCTGGAACCTGCCGACCGTGTTCGTCTGCGAGAACAACCTCTACATGGAGTACACGCCGATCAGCGACGTCGTGCCCGTCACCAACCCCGCAGCCGACCGGGCAGGTGCGTACGGACTCGAATCGATCGTGATCGACGGCAACGACGCGGACGCCGTGTACATCGCTGCGTCGACGGCTCTGGCCAAGGCCCGGGCCGGAGACGGGCCATCGCTCATCGAGGCCCGGACGTATCGCCATCACGGCCACAGCCGGGCCGATCCGGGCAAGTACCGTCCGCAAGAAGAGATCGACGCATGGATGGAGCGCGACCCGATTCCGATGTATCACCAGCGCCTGCTGCAACTCGGCGTCGGCGAGCACGAACTGACGGCGGTCGCCCAGCAGGTTGCTGCTGCTGTCCAGACCGCAACCGACGAAGCGACCAACGGCGCCCTGCCGAGCCTCGACGCGATCTACACCGATGTATGGGCCGACGGAGGCTGGAAATGGCGGAACTGACCTACCGAGACGCGATCACGCTCGGGCTCGCGCAAGAACTCGCGCACGATCCGACCGTCGTCTTCATCGGAGAGGACGTGGCCGGCGCCGGCGGGGTGTTCAAGGCAACACCGGGCCTGCTCGAGAAGTTCGGGCCGAAACGGGTTCGCGACGCCCCGATCTCCGAACAGGCGATCCTGGGTGCTGCAATGGGCGCCGCGATGACCGGCCTGCGGCCGATCGCCGAGATCATGTTCAGCGACTTCCTCGCCGTGTGTTGGGACATCGTCGCCAACGAGATCGCCAAGAGCCGCTACATGACCGACGGCCAGATGGCCTTTCCGCTCGTCATCCGCACCGCGAACGGTGCAGGCTCCAGATTCGGCGCGCAGCACTCGCAGAGTGTGGAGAACTGGGCGATGATGATCCCGGGCATCAAGGTCGTGGCACCATCGACCGCCGAGGACGCCATCGGCCTCCTCGCCGCCGCCGTGCGCGACCCCGACCCGGTGCTGTTCTTCGAGCACAAGTCGATCTACCCGATGAAGTTCGAGGTACCGGACCGCGCCGGCGACATCGTCGACGAGCTCGGCACGGCGAAGATCGTCAGGGAAGGCACGGACGTCACCGTCGTTGCGCTCGCCCTCATGGTGCCGCGTGCACTCGAGGCCGCCGAGCAACTCGCGGCCGAGGGCATCGACGTCGAGGTCATCGACGTGCGATCACTCGTCCCGCTCGACACGAACTGCATCTTGAAGTCGGTGGCCAAGACGAGCCGGCTGTACACCGTGGAGGAGAACCCTCGCTTGTGCGGGTGGGGAGCCGAAGTCGCCTCGATCGTCGCCGAGGAGGCGTTCTGGGATCTGGACGGCCCGATCGAACGCATCACCACCCCACACGTTCCCCTTCCATCGGCAGCAAACCTCGAGGACGCGACGATCCCGTCGGTCGAGCGCATCGTCGAGACGATCCGAAAGACGGCCAACGCATGACGACCACTCAGAGCCACGACGACATCGGTGCCCTCGCGGGAGTCCCGACCGACCTCTACCTCGGCGGCCGATGGCTGCCGGCCTCGGACAGCGCCCGCTTCGACGTGCAGGACCCGTCGTCCGGCAACGTGATCGCGTCGGTTGCCAGTGGCACCGTCGACGATGCCCTCGCTGCCGTCACCGCGGCTCACGACGCACTCCCCGCGTGGAGCGACACCGCACCCCGACAGCGTGCGGAGATCCTGCGCACGGCCTTCGAGATGATGACCGAACGTTCGAACGAGATCGCGGAATTGATCGTACGGGAGAACGGCAAGACGCTCGCCGATGCACGGGGCGAGACCGCCTACGCCGCAGAGTTCTTCCGGTGGTACTCCGAGGAAGCCGTCCGCTCGCTCGGCTCGGTTTCCGTGGCCCCCGGCGGCGACAAGAAGATCCTTGTCCTGCACCAGCCGGTCGGTGTCGCCGTGCTCGTGACCCCGTGGAACTTCCCGGCTGCGATGGCGACGCGCAAGATCGCACCGGCGCTTGCTGCGGGCTGCACCGTGATCCTCAAGCCGGCATCGGAAACCCCACTGACAGCGCTGCTGGTCGCGCAGATCCTCGACGAAGCCGGCGTGCCACCCGGCGTCGTCAACGTACTTCCGACCAGTAGCGCCGGGGCGACGGTGAGCGCGATGCTGCACGACCCACGTGTCCGCAAGATCTCGTTCACCGGATCCACTGCAGTCGGCAGGATCCTGCTGCGCGAGGCCGCCGACAACGTGGTCAACACCTCGATGGAGCTCGGCGGCAACGCCCCGTTCATCGTCTTCGACGACGCCGACCTCGATGCCGCCATCGAAGGTGCGATGGTCGCCAAGATGCGCAACGGTGGAGAGGCCTGTACGGCCGCCAACCGGTTCTACGTGCAGCGCGGCATCGCCGAGGCGTTCACTTCCAGGCTGGTCGAGCGGATGAACGGGCTCAAGGTCGCCGGGGGCCTCGAGCACGACGCCGAGCTCGGCCCACTCGTCAGCGCCCAGGCCCTGTCCGATGTGAGGGGCCTGGTCGACGACGCCGTCAGCGCCGGAGCGACTGCGATGACCGGCGGCGAGCCACTCGAAGGACCCGGCCACTTCTACCCGGCGACCGTTCTCTCCGACGTCGATCCGACGTCGGAGATCCTGCGTCAGGAGATCTTCGGCCCGGTCGCTCCGATCGTCGTCTTCGATGACGAGGACGAGGCGATCAGGCTCGCGAACGACACCGAGTACGGACTGGTCGCCTACCTGTACACGTCCGACCTCGCCACCGGGCTGCGGGTCACCGAACGGCTCGAGGCCGGCATGGTCGGTCTGAACCGAGGACTCGTCTCCGATCCCGCCGCACCGTTCGGGGGCGTCAAGCAGAGCGGCATCGGGCGTGAAGGCGGCCACGAAGGAATGCTCGACTACATCGAACAGAAATACGTCGCCACCAACTGGTGACGGTCCGTCAACGAACAGAGAACACGGGGGACAAGCTCATGGACACCACACGACTCGAGGGCAAGAACATCCTCATCACCGGCGCGGCCCGCGGCATGGGCGCGACCAATGCCGAACACTTCGCCGCGCTGGGCGCCAACGTCTGTCTGGGCGACCTCGACGTCGATGAGGCCGGAATCGTCGCCGACCGCATCAACGAGCGAGGCAACGGCTCGGCGATCGCGGTGCAGATGGACGTGACCAAGCGTGAGGACAACGCCGCTGCCGTGGCCGCGACCGTCGATGCCTTCGGCACGATCAACGTCGGCCTCTTCAACGCGGGCCTCAACAAGCCCCGGTTCTTCATGGACATCGACGAGGACAACTGGGACTTCATCATGGACGTCAACACCAAGGGCATGTGGCTGGGCATGCAGGAGACCGCCCGTCAGATGATCGAACAGGGCCCCCAGGAGCACCCGTACAAGATGATCTGCGTCGGGTCCGTCGCGTCGCGCAAGCCCCTCGTCGACGTCACCGTGTACTGCACGTCGAAGTACGGCTGCCTCGCTCTGACCCACTGTGGCGCGATCGCGCTGGCCGAGCACAACATCACGGTCAACGGCTACGCCCCCGGCGTCGTCAAGACACCGCTGTGGGAGCAGCTCGACAAGGACCTCGTCGAGATCGGTTTCAAGGAGAAGGAGGGGCAGGCCTTCGAGGACCTCGCGGAGATCCTGGCTCTCAAGCGCGTGTCGTACCCCGACGACATCAAGGGGACTGCGGCCTTCCTCGTCAGCGACGACAGCGACTACATGACGGGCCAGATGATCCACATCGACGGCGGTTGGGTCATTCAGTAGGTTCGATCCGGTTCCGGTCTACTGATCGACGTCGCCCGGACGGTCACGATCCCTTCGGTAACGTGAACGGCCGTGAGCGAGATCGTGTTCGCCGGCCTCACCAAGGCATACCGTGACGGTCCACCGGCGCTCGACGGCTTCAGCCTGGCGATCGACAGTGGCGAGATGATCAGCCTCGTCGGGCCGTCGGGGTGCGGAAAGACGACCGTGTTGCGCATCCTCGCCGGGCTCGAAGAGCCGACCACGGGACGCGTCTACGTCGATGGCCGTGACGTCACCGACGACGAGACGAACGTGCGTGGCTTCGCGATGATCACCCAGCAGAACCAACTGCTGGGCAAACGCACCGCCGGTGACAACATCCGCTTCCCACTCGACGTCGGCGACCCCCGCAACCGACCCGGCAACCGAGACGAACTCGTCGGCTTCGAGGCATCGCACCTGGGGATCGGCCACCTCCTCGACCGAAAGCCGTCGACCCTCTCGGAGGGCGAACGGCGCGTGGTGCAGCTCGCTCGCTGCATCATCCGCAGTCCGTCGACCCTGCTGATGGACGAGCCGTTGGCGTACCTCGAAGACCAACTCCGCCTCCGGCTGCGCGCCGACATCATGCGGGTCCACCACGACCGCAACCTCACATCCCTGCTGGCCACTGCCAGCCAGGCCGATGCGATGGCGATGAGCGACCGGATCGTCTTCATGTTCGACGGTGTCGTCCACCAGGTCGGATCACCGCTCGAGGTCTACGACTTTCCGGCCAATGCGCAGGTGGCAGCATTTTTCGGCGAGCCCGGCATGAACGTGCTGCCGGCAACGGTGCGGGTCACGAACAACGGACGGATCATCGACCTCTTCGGACTCCAGCTCCACCTCCGGACGCCGGTGCTCGACGAGTTCGTCGGCAAACAGATCCTCGTGGGCATTCGTCCACAGGATCTCGTGCCCGGCGGGAAGGCGACCGAGAGCATCGAGGCCCGGGTCCGGTCAGTCGAGCCGCTCGGTCGCCAGACGTTGACCGAGACGATCACGACGGCCGGGGCGCGGGTCGACTGCATCCTGCCGGGCATGCCACCACCGATCGGAACGATGCTCGACCTCGGCGTACCCGCCGACCGCCTGCACCTCTTCGATCCCACCACCCAGCAGGCGATCTACCACCCGCGCGTTCCCTGACCTGGGCACGGCAGCCCGAGGCGCGACGCTGCAACCAGCGGCGCCGCCGGGTTCGGATCGAACTGAGCGGACGGCGCCGGCCCTCCCCGGCGTCGATGCTAGAACGGTGGTATGCAACTGCGCTCCCGGCTGGGCCGTTATCTGCCCGACCTCGTGTACGGGGCCAACGACGGAATCGTGACCACGTTCGCCATCGTCTCCGGGGTCATCGGCGCGGCCCTCTCCGATCGCGTGATCCTGGCGCTCGGCTTCGCAAGTCTGCTCGCCGACGGTTTCTCGATGGGGACCAGCAACTATCTCTCCGAGCGGTCGAATCGCGAGGGCGGGGAGGGACGATCCGATCCGGGCACCGCAGCGCGACGAGGGTTGGCGACGTTCAGCGCGTTCGTCGCCGCCGGGTCGGTCGCGCTGGTCGCCTACGTGCTCCCGGTCGCGGACCAATGGCGCTTCCCGGCCACCATTGTCCTCAGCGCGATCACCTTGTTCGGCATCGGTTCGCTCCGCTCAGCGTTCAGCGAGCGGCCCTGGTGGCGCGCCGGCTCCGAGATGCTCGCGATCGGCGCCGTCGCGGCGGCGGTCGCATACGGCATCGGCGCGGGCATCGGTTCGATCACCGACAACGATGCCGAAGCGGTCGCGATGCTCGTCGCCGTTGTGTGATGGCGTGGACACGACCTCGTTTCGTCGTCGCCCGTCACGTGACGAGCCGACCTCTGCCTGAGTGGGACCGCGGCGCGATTCGGCCAGAGTTCCGGCGGAGGCCGGCGACGCAGACGGTCACCGCCAGGCGCTCTCCGATTTCTTCTCGAAGTGCTCGAAGGCGCGCTCCAGACCGTCCACCACCTCAGCAGTCGTCTCGAACAATGCCTGCGCCCTCGGATCGTCGACTTTGTCGACGTCTTCACGCGCGTGCCCGGCCACCTCGTTCAGCATCTCCTTCAGCTTGATCGTGTGATGTCGTGGGTCGCTCTCGGGGAAATCCTGCCGGTCGGACATGGTCGCTCTCCTCAGATCGTGATCGCAGAGCAGCCCTACCGCGTCGCACGTCGGATCAAACAACGATCCGACCCGACAGTCGACAGCACGAAGAAATTGACCGCCCCGACGGGGCGAGCGACTGCTCCCCCGGTTGCCACGCACGGCGCCCACGAGGCCGTCTGAACCTGTGGTCGCTGCGCTGTGGCAGCGCACAGGGCGCTATTGGTAGGTGATGAGATCGGGCACGGGTTGGAAGGCTCCGTCGAGCACTTCCGTGGGGGTGTACATGTCGATGTCCTCGTCGTAGAAGAGCTTGAGACCGTTGCTCCACGGTGGCGTGACATGAACATGGGAGTAGGTGTCGAGCTTCTGGGCCCGCGTGCCGAGACCGTCCATGTGGATGTTGAGCGCGATGCCAGGTGGTTCGACGAGCTCCGACTTGTCCCGGATCATCTGTTGTTGGAACTGGTGGACGACCAACAGCTTCTCCGGAAGTTGTTCTTCTCGGACGATGTCGGCCAGCCAGGCCGACACCGAGTTCACCTCCTCGGCGGTGACGTACCCGACGGATCCGCCGACCGGTCGCGACGGAGCGGGAGTACGCCACTCGGGGTCGAGAGCAAGGCCGACATCGGGCTGGCGGAGGAACTTCTCGTACCGTTTGGCCTCGGTGAGGAAGTCGGAGCGGCCGGGTTGCAAGTCGAGGATGAGATAGATGCCGTGGCGTCTGGCGGCGTCGAGGTACTCCTGCACGAACTCGTCGGAGGCCGCCAGGTTGTACATCCCGTCGGCACCGGCGTCGGCGGTGGCCAACACGGTGATCAACTCGAACGCCGGCAGGATCGGGCGCTCACTGGTCTCCCACGCTTCGACGAGTTCGCCGAGGCGGACTGCGGCCGCATCCGGATCCTGTTCGCCGAGTACACCGAGCACTCCGGAGCGTTGCGTTCCGTACATGGCGACCATCCGCCAATGGGGAAACAACGACTGCGCCGGGCACCGACCCCAGCTCCCTGCGTCCGTGGCTGGACTGCTCATCTCGGGCGTGTTCGACGTCAGTACCTCCGACGGGGCAGTGGCGTCGTTCATCACCGGATCGGCAGGCTGCGTGAACCAACCGAGCACGTCGACAGTGAGATGTGTCGCCCGGTCGTTGGAGACACAGATCTCACCCTGCGACCCGAGTGGCACGATCACGGTTCGATGGACGACTCGGTCGCCGCCGATGTCGTCACCGGCGTGGATGTTCGGTACCGCCGAGGAGGCCGACTCGCGGTCGTCGGCGGCGTAGACGGCGACCTGTCCGGCACCATCCATGCCCCATGCACCGACCCGGACGATCACCGCACTCGCATCGGCAGCCACCCCAGCCCTGCCGGCGACTGGGACCTGCAGGGTGGCGTGGGCCGGTCGGAGTCCGCGAGCTCGGAACAACGCGTCGGTGGTCTCGCCGTCGGGGCGGGTGTCGACGAGCCGGGCGTCTCCGTCGACGGCGACGACGGCACCCGGCGCGAACCAGCCGACGAGGTCGACGCTGATGTCGGAGACGCCGGCCGACTCGACGCACAGCGATCCTCCCGACGGCCCGTTCGGGCCGACGCTGACGATGCTCGACACCTGTTCGTCCCCGGCGACCATCGTCGGTCCCCCCGGACCCAGCGCACAGTCGAACACCACCACCGAACCGGACGTTTCGCCGGCGACGGTGAGCAGCAGCGGGCCGGCGTCGTCGGGCACGGCGTTCGAATCCCCGAGGGGGATCTCGATCCTGGCTCCGTCAGCCAGGCGGCCGGTGGCGACCACGGCCTCGGATTCCACGTCGGTCTCGCTGGCGTCGAGCAATCGCCGTCGTTGCATGTCGAACATGTCCTCGGGCAGCGTCGCCGCCAGATCGACCGTGACCTCGACGTCGGAGTCGGTGTCCACACACACCCTCCCACCGGAACCCAACGACGTGACGATCTGGGTGGTCGTCCGATTGCGGGACTCATGACGCAGCGTGGGCGTCAACGGTCGATCTCGTCCACAGCCGAACACATGCACGTCGCCGCCTTCGTCGACACCTTGAACGGTGATGTCGAGGACCACCGTCGCAGATCGCGCGACGTCGATCCGACGGTCGGCGACGTCGAGTTCCAGGGTGGTCCCGGCTTTCAGGACAGACGCGTCGTCGAACGCACCGTCGAAGGTGCCTGAACCCGACGTGTCGAGCAGACGTACCGGCTCGTTCGCGAACGTCAGCTGACCACCTCCGCTGATGTCACCGCTGAAACCGTCGAGTCCGACACCGAAGACGATGCCGGCGCCGCCGACGAGCACGACTGCCGACAGGGCCACCACACGTCGGCGCACGTGCCTGGCGGAGTGTCGCGACCGAGCGACACGATGCCGCTCGCCGCGCCACTCGATCGCCTGGTCCCGGCGCACGCTGCGAAACTCGGCAGCGGGATCCGGATCCGAGGAGTCTGGGGGCAGCAGCGGATCACGAGCTCCAAATTCGCGTGCCACGACCCATGTATATCGACTGGATGTCCGCACTTCAAGCGGCCCGACGATCGAGCGACGGTGACATCCGAGCCGACGAAGAGGACAGACGACGACGAATCGTCACGATCGCCGCGAAAAGGAACGTGCTCAGCGAGCCGTGACGCGGTCACGTCGCGCTCCGCCCGGCTCGGTCACTTGAGCAACGGATCGCGGGGCAGGCCCAGGATGCGTTCGCCGATCTGATTGCGCTTGATCTCCGAGGTGCCGCCGGCGATCGACATCCCTCGGTGCATCAGAACGAGCAGGTTGCTCATCGCACCCGGACCGTCCATGAACAGCGAATCAGGACCGTTCAACTCGGTCATGATCGCTGCCGCTTCATGGCCGATCTCGGACAGCACCAGCTTGGTCATCGCACCCTCCGGACCGGGTTCGCCGCCGGCGACGGCTCGGTTCGCGCTCCGCAGGTTGAGCAGCCCCATCGACTGGTGCCGGGCGATGTAGCGACCAACGCGTACGGCGCCGCCGTCGAGACGCTCGGGGTGGGCGTCGAACGGGGCGATCAACGCCGCGCCGGGCAGCGACAGACCGCCCTGTCCCCCACCGATGCTGACGCTCTCGTTGCCGAGCGTTGCACGGGCCACGGTCCAGCCGCCGTCGACCGGTCCGACCACATCGTCATCGGGGACGAACACGTCGTTGAAGAACACCTCGTTGAACTCGGAGTTGCCCGACGTCATCTTCAGCGGACGCACCTCGACACCGTCGGCGTGCATGTCGATCGCCATCATCGTGATGCCGTCGTGCTTGGGCACATCGGGGTTGGTACGCACCGTGGCGAAACCCATGCCCGCCACGTGCGCGCCACTCGTCCACACCTTCTGACCGTTCACGAGCCAGCCACCGTCGACCCGGGTGCCCCTGGTCTTCACACCGGCAGCGTCCGAGCCGGCGTCGGGCTCGCTGAAGAGCTGACACCAGATCACATCCTGGTTGAGCGCCGGTCGCACCCACCGGTCGATCTGGTCCTGCGTGGCGTACTGGATGATCGTGAGGATGTTCCACGCCGTGATGCCGTAGCCGGGACGGGCGATGCCGGCCGCAGCGAACTCCTGCTCGATCACGAGTTGCTCGACCGCTCCGGCGGCGCGTCCGTACGGCTTCGGCCAGTGCGCCATGACGTAGCCGGTCTCGATCAGGCCAGCGCGTTGCTCCTCGGCAGACAGGTGCTCGATGCTCTGGGCGAACGTGCGCACCTCGTCGCGGATCGCCTCGGCCTCGGGCGGCAACTCGACCGCTTTCTCACGGGCGACGCCCCGGCGCGTCAGCTCGGTCAGGTCGGCGGCTGCCTCCGAGGCGGCGATGACGTGGAGCAGCGTGGTCGCCCGGCGCATGTAGAGGTGGGCGTCGTGCTCCCAGGTGATCGCAATACCTCCGTGCACCTGCGTGTTCAGGTTGGCGCACAGATCCGCAGCGGGCGCGGCGAGCGTCGCGGCAACAGCTGCGGCGTAGGTGAGCTGGTCGCCACCGGTGGCCGTCGCCCTCGCGGCATCCCAGACCGCGCTCGTCGCGAGCTCGGCGGCGACCGCCATGTTGGCGCAGTGGTGCTTCACCGCTTGGTACATGGCGATCGGACGGCCGAACTGGATGCGCTCCTTCGAGTACTCGGCGCCCATCCGCGTGCACTCTCGGGCCACGCCGACGGCCTCGGCGGACAGGATCACCCGGGCGAGGTCGCCGAGCAGACGGCTCGCCCCGGTGATCACGGTGACCGGCGCACCGTCGAGCGACACTCGCGCGCTGCGGCGGCTGGGGTCGAGGCTGGGCGGCGAGTCGATCGTGACGCCGTCTCCGACCTCCACGACCGCGACGTCGTCCTCGACAGCCACCAGGATCAATGTGGACAGTCCTCCGCCCAGTACCACGCCGACGTCGCCGCTTGCGATCCCGTCCGTCACGGTGACCGAGCCGCCGAGTGCGACGGCTCCGACGATCGATCCATCGGCGAGGCCCGGCAGCCAGCGGGCCGTCAGATCCCCGTCTGCTGTCGCTTCGATCACCGCACTCGCGATCACCGTGGGTACGAACGGCCCCGGCGCCACGGCGCGGGCCAACTCCTCGACGACGACGACCAGCTCGGTGATGCCATAGCCCGACCCACCGACATCCTCGGGGAGGTGCAATCCGAGCCAGCCGAGTTCGGCGAACTCGGTCCAGCAGTCGGGCAACGCCTCGTCGGTCGACTCGAGCAGCTGGCGCGCCGCACCGCGCAGGTCGCGCTTCTCGGCGAAGCTGCTGACCGTCTCGGCGAGCGAGCGGTGGTCTTCGGTGATGGCGATCGACATGATGAACCTCGAGTGGCAGACGATGGGACGCCGACATCTTCCTCGACCACCTGCTGCGACGACGACTCCGGCCGGCGCCCACCCGAGCGATGAGCGGGGTCAGCCGGTCGGGGCGTAGCGGGCGAAGCCGTCAACGAACGAGCGGTGCATCTCGCCAAGTTCACGTAGGTGTTCGAGGTGGGCGTAGGTCTCGCTTTCGGCCATCTCGCCCCACGACCGCTCGCGGAACAGCACCCGCATGAAGTCGGCGACCGTGCCATCGGTGAGGTCATGGCTGGCAGTGCGGATGATGTCGAGGCGATCCTCGTGATGCTCGATGATGTGCTCGGCGCGGCCGCCGAGATCGCTGAAGGGATGCCCGTGCGCCGGAAGGGCGACCGTCACGCCGTCGACGCGGTTCATCCGGTGCAACGACTCGAAGAACAGCGCCAGGGGGTCGGTGTTCGGGGTCAGCCCGCTGATGTGCGGGGTGATCGTCGGCAAGACGTGGTCTCCCGTGAGCATCACACCGAACTCGGGATCGAAGAGGCACAGGTGGTCGTAGGTGTGGCCGGGTGTGTGCATCGCGATCCACTCACGGCGCGCCAACTTGATCATCTGGCCGTCGACCAACGGCTGCGTCGGACGGGGCGTGGCGAACATCCAGCCGGCGGTGCGCATCCGTTCGCGGAACTCCGGCGACGGCCCCGCCCGACGACCACCCCACGGTGACGGCTTCGCGAAGTAACGCTCCATGGCTGCCGCTCGGTCGTCCGGAGAGTTGACGTCGAGCGCCTCGGAGTCCTCGTGATCGTCCGAATCCGAGGTGTCGAAGATCGTGCGGAACGACTCGTGCGTCACGATGTCGGCACCGGTCTCGTGACGCAACCGCATCGCTCCCCCGAAGTGGTCGGGATGCGAGTGGGTGACCACCACGGTGTGGACATCGGCCACGGCATGTCCAGCCAGCCCGAGGCGGTCGACGAGATGACCCCACGACTCCGGGCCCGGCAGACCCGGATCGACCACGGCGACACCCCGCTCGTCTTCGAGCACGTAGCAGTTGACGTGGCCGAGGCCGGGCATGCTGATCGGCAGCTGGGTCCGCAGGACGCCGGGTGCCACCTCGGTGACGTCGGTGCCGGCGGGCTCCTGCTCCTGCTTCGGCGGGCGCACCGGAGTGGGCTCGTCCGGCGTCGGCGACTGGTGAGCGCTCTGATCGTGATGATGCTGCATGGGTGAATCGGCCTCCGCCGCGCGCGCAGCCCGGATCGTGGCCCGCACGGTCATCGTGCACGATCGGATGCAGTACCGACGCACCCGACGCCGACATCCCGCGGAGCTTCTCGCTCTGATCCAGCCGGGGCGACGGTCTTGCGGCCAGCGATCGTCGAGCACGGCGATGTCCCGTTCCGGTGCCGGTACTCGGGGAAGGTCGTTGCTTCGACCGGCACCTGGAACGATCATGGCGCCATGACCCGTCTGACGCGCGCGTTCGTCCGCTTCCAGAAGCACCCGTCGTCGGTGCGCTATGCATCTGCGGCCATCATCGGCACCACCGTGGTTCTCGTGCTCGCAGGCGCCCTCCTGATGCGGGTGTTCGCCCCGGAGTCGTACCCGACGTTCGCAGGTGCGGTGTGGTTCACCCTGCAGACGGTGACCACCGTCGGTTACGGCGACAGCACTCCGACATCGTTCGTCGGCCGCCTCGTCGCCTCGATCGTGATGGTGGTGTCCATCGCCATGATCACGGTGATCACGGCCGGCGTCACCTCGCTGCTCGTCCGCTCGGTCGGGCGAGAACTGCAGGAGGAGG
>CAZJUC010000080.1:0-12877 GCA_964549065.1 uncultured Ilumatobacteraceae bacterium | reverse complement strand
GGTCGCGATCCACAGGGCGAGCGGCCACGCCACCTGGTCGGTGGCGAAGATGACGGCAGCCCAGGCGGCGGACAGGCCGAGCCACAGCCACGGCAGGGCGTTCAGGAGCCGGGTAGGGCGCACGCCCACCTGTCGGTCGATTCGACGCTGTCGGTTCATTCGACGTGGTCGGCGTCGCTGTCGCGGACGATGATGACGGTCTTGCCGGTGGCCTTGCCGGTGTCCAGTTGTTCGATGGCCGTGGCGGCATCGGCAAGAGGGAAGCTGGCTTGCACTGCGGGAGTGACCGCTCCGGTGGTGATGTGGTCCGCGAGTCGCTCCATGGCCGAGTGGTGCGCGGTGCTCATGAACGTGGTGAGTCGCTGTTTGACGAATGGCGAGAGCATCATTGCTCGGAGCTGGCGGCCGACGCCGCCGGTGATGCGGTTGCCGCCTTCTCCCCCGACGATGACGAGTGTGCCGGTGGAGGTGAGGACGCTGCGGAGGCGGCGGATGCTGTTGCGGCCGCCGATGTCGACGATGAGATCGAACGGTTCGTCGATCTCGGTGAAGTCCCGGTTGGTGTAGTCGACGACGTGATCGGCGCCGAGCGAGCGCACGAAGTCGATGTTGCGGGTGCTGGCGACCGCCGTCACCACGGTGCCGAGGGCCTTGGCCAGCTGGACGGCGAAGCTGCCGACACCGCCGGAGGCTCCGACGATCAGGACCCGCTGACCTGGCTCGGCGCCGCCGACGTCGACCAGCGCTTCGAGCGCCGCGATGCCGGAGACCGCTGACACTGCGGCGTGCTCGAAGGAGACGTCGGCCGGCTTGACCACGAGATTGTCCTCGTCGGCGACGGCGAATTCGGCCAGCGAGCCCTTGGCGATCCCGAAGACCTGGTCGCCGGGTACGAACCGGGTGACGTCGGCTCCGACGGCGACGACGCGGCCGGCAACGTCGAGGCCGGGGACGCTGTTCTTCGGTCTGGTGAGCCCGAATCCGGCGATGCGGATCAGGTAGGGCGTGCCCGTCATGAGGTGGCAGGTGCCGCGATCGACTCCTGCGGCGACGACTTCGACGAGGACCTCGTCGGGCTTCGGTGTGGGACGGGCCACGCTCGCGAGCTCGAGAACGTCGGCCGAGCCGTATCGGTCCTGGGTGATGGCCTGCATCTGCTCGTCGGCGCCCGCTTCGGCGTGGCGAGCGGCGGTTGTCTGATCCTGGGTGGTCATGCTGTTCCTTTGGTTGTGGTGTGGATCTGCGGTGGATGGGCCGGGGCGATCGAGATGATCTCGAGATTGACCGAGGTGAGGTGGGCCACGATTCCGTGGAGGTGGGCGGGGTCACCGATGTCACCGACGAGGCGAGTGAGGCAGCCGGCCCCACAGTCGGATGAGGTGTCGATCGTGAAGTCGTCGAGGAGGGGCCGCAGGAGACGATCGCTTGGTCGGCCTCGCAGCACGATCTCGTAGGTGGTTGGTTCGGGCATGACCTCACTGTGAAGGAAGCGGGTACCAGGCGGCCTCATACGATCGGTCTTCTCACCCGGGTGAGTTCGGTCACCGGCAGGCGCTGGCATTTCGCCGACGACGTAGGGTCGAGCCCGTGACCGGGCACTTGGGCAGCGGATTGGCAGCGACGAAGCTGGTGCCACCGACGCTGCCTGACCGGGTCGTGCAGCGATCGAGACTCACCGATCGGCTCGATGCGGGCCTCGCCGGTCAGATCCGGTTGGTGCTTGCCAGTGCCCCGGCCGGTTCCGGCAAGTCGACGCTGCTGGCATCGTGGCTGGCTGGGCGTCCTGAGGCATCCGCGTGGCTTCAGGTCGAAGACGCCGACTCGGATCCGGCCCGGTTCTGGGCCTACCTCATCGCCTCCATCGGCGAAGCGCTTCCGTCGACGACGAGCCCCCTGAGGCAGCTCGTCAGCAGTTCGGATGTCCACGAGCAATCGCTCATCTCGGCCATGGTGAACGTCCTCGCCGACCTCGCCGAGCCACTGGTCGTCGTGATCGACGACTACCACCTGATCGACAATGCGTCGGTGCATCGGGGCGTGGAGCGCTTGATCGACCTCTGCCCGCCGACGCTCACGATTGTCGTGTCGACCCGCGTCGATCCGCCGTTTCGGCTCGGGCGACTCCGAGTGAGAGGTCAGGTGGCCGAGATTCGGGGCAACGATTTCCGATTCGAAGCGGCAGAAGCCTCCCGTCTCCTCGTCCATCGCGACGACCAGATCCTCGACGAGCGCGTCGTCGAACGGCTGTGTCGTCGGACGGAAGGGTGGGCCGCTGGCCTGGTGCTCGCCGGGCTGTCGTTGCAGCGCTCCACCGACCCCGAACGATTCATCGAGTCGTTCCATGGCGACGATCGGCTGGTGGCGGACTACATGACCGACGAGTTCCTCGAAGGGGAGAGCGATGAGCAACGCCGACGCCTGCTCGAGACCTCGGTGCTGGAACAGTTCAACGGGGCACTCGTGGACGCCGTCACCGGCAGCACCGGCGGCGCACCTTGGTTGCTCGAAACGGCACGGGTCAACCAGCTCCTGATCGGACTCGACCGCACCGGCTCCTGGTACCGCTACCACCACCTCCTCCGAGATCTTCTCAGGCTCGAAGCGGAACAGGCCTTGGGCCCCGAGCACCTGAATGAACTCCATCGACGCGCGGCGGCCTGGTTCGAGGACGAGGGTGACCCGCTGCGAGCGATCGGGCACCGTCTTGCGGCAGGTGAGCACGATGAGGCGGTCCGACTGATGTACGTGCTCGGACCGCAGCTGATCTCCGACGGTCAGATCGACACGCTCCGCGGCCTGCTCGAGCGGATCGGCGAACCAGCGACGAACGACCCGGCGTGCGCCCTGACGTGGGGCTGGTGCGACTACATCGGCGGCAACTACACACGAGCTCGAGAGTGGGTCGAGGCGACCCACCGCCTCGCATCGCCCGGCTTCGATCGGATCATCACCGCGCCGCTGCGCATGAACCTCGCCGTCGCCCACGGCGATGTCGGCACCGCACTGGAGCTCGCCCGCGACATGAAGGCCAACGACCGGTTCGCGACACACCGACCAGAACTCGCCACCTCTGCCGGCGGCGTCTTCACGTGGGCCGGCCAGGCCGTCGAGGCGCGAGAGGTGCTGGAGATCGCCGCTCGGCAGTCGGCGGCTGCCGACTTCCGAGCCACCCACGTACTCAGCCGCATCTATCAGGCCATCAACGACTTCGACGACAGCGGAGACACCTCGGGAGGCGAACGAGCGCTCGACACCGCCGAGGAGTTGGCGATGGGCTCCTACTACCGGATCGCACCGGCCTATGCCCTCAGGGGGCGAGGCGCCGCCGACCCCGCGTCAGCTCGGGCGGACGCCGTGAAGGCGGTCGAATTGGCCCGGCAGATCCCCGGTGACCTCGCCCTCGCCTACACCCTCACCATCTGCGGCGACACACTCCTCGATGCAGATGACGACACGGGAGAAGGGCTGCTGACCGAGGCCCGGTCGATCATCGATCGGTGCCCCGACCCAGGTATCGCCGGCCGTTACCTGGCTCGCATCGAATCGCGCCATGGCGTGGGCGGCCGAACGCTGGCGGCGAGCAGAGACGCAGCCCGAGAGTCCGGCGCCTTGATCGAGCAGCTGACCGAACGAGAGACCGCCGTGCTTCGATACCTACCGACCAAGCTGTCGCAACGCGACATCGCCTCTGAGCTGTACGTGTCGTCCAACACGGTCAAGACCCACTGCGCTGCGATCTACCGCAAACTCGGCGTCGGCGACCGCAAGGCCGCAGTCCAGGCCGCCCGAGACCTCGGCATTCTCTGACGCCGGGTCCACCGCATCTGCAACAGATCGGGGCCTCCTTCGCGGCAGCGGTCAGCGTTCGGCTGCGGGTGGACGGCCCCGGAGACGCTGGGTGAGCAGCCTCACGGCGTCGGCGACATCGCTCGGCTCGACTGCGACAACGGACGCATCGAGCGCGACGCGAACGATCGACAAGGTGACGTGGTCGACGTCTTCTCCGTTGATGCGGATCACGCACGCGTCTGGTGCGGTGTCGACGACGTGGTGGTCGACCATGGACAGCACCGGTTCGATCTGGGCATAGGCGGCATCGACGGTGACGACCGCCTCGACGTTGCGGGGTATCGACGCGATCGATGCTGTGAGGAAGGATCCGGCGTCTCCGCCGGGGATCTCGCGGGCTGCGAAGCGGCGGCCGGCCAGCTCGGTGGCGCTCAGCCGGTCGACTCGGAAGGTCCTCCAATCGCTGCGACGAAGGTCGAACGCGACGAGATACCAGCGACGCTCGGCGGTGACGAGTTGATGCGGTTCGACGAGGCGTTGGCTGCGGTCGCCGTCACGCCGTCGGTAGTCGAAGCGGACCTCCTCGCGGTCACGGCACGCAACGGCGAGGACGCTGAGTGCGTCGGGGTCGACGTCAGTGTCGGGGCCGGACCAGCGCAGTTCGACAACGCTGGCGTGCAGCGCGGAGACTCGGCGCCGCAGTCGGTCGGGAAGCAGTTGCTCGATCTTCGCCAGGGCGCGCAGCGAAGTGTCTTCGATGCCTCCGATGGCGGCACTGGCGGCAGAGCGCAACCCGAGAGCGACCGCGACGGCTTCGTCGTCGTCGAGGACGAGTGGCGGCAGATGTGCACCGACGGCGAGTCGGTATCCCCCGTCGGTCCCCGTTGTCGCGTCGACGGGATAGCCGAGCGTTCGGAGCCTGTCCACATCGCGACGCACCGTGCGTTCGGTGACGTCGAGGCGTTCGGCGAGTTCTGCGCCCCGCCACAACCGATGCGTCTGCAGCAGCGACAGGAGATGCAGCGCCCGGCCGGTCGGATCATTCGTCACCTTCTCAGATTGCCACGCGTTGCGGACCGATCCTGTCCGCAGGGGTTCGTACGGTGATTCCGCATCACCAAGAACCCCCATCAGGAAGAGAGAATCACCATGTTCAACCCATCCGACTTTCCCGAGCCCACGATCATCACGGTCAACGGGGTGGAACTCGAGGTCTTCGAAGCAGGCAGTGAGAACGCCACGCCCATCGTGCTCTGTCACGGCTGGCCCGAGCATGCCTTCTCGTGGCGTCACCAGATGCCCGCTCTTGCCGCCGCGGGCTATCACGTGATCGTTCCCAACCAGCGGGGCTACGGCAACTCGTCGCGGCCCGGCGATGTCACCGAGTACGACATCGCCCACTTGACGGGTGACCTCGTCGCGCTGCTCGATCACTTCGGATACGACAACGCCACGTTCGTCGGTCACGACTGGGGATCGAACGTCGTCTGGGGAATGGCGCTGTTGCACCCGGACCGGGTCGACGCAGTGGTCAACCTTGCCCTGCCGTACCAGGAGCGCGGAGAGCAGCCCTGGATCGACATGATGGAGCAGGTCTTCGGTGACGACTTCTACTTCGTCCACTTCAACCGGCAGCCAGGCGTTGCCGACGCCGTGCTGGATGACAACGCCTCCCAGTTCCTTCGCAACATGTACCGCAAGAACCTGCCGCTCGTCGCGCCGGAGCCGGGGATGATGATGATCAACATCGCCCAGGCCGAAGCGCCACGGGGAGAACCGATCATGAGCGAGAGCGAACTCGCCGTGTTCGTCTCCGCGTTCGAACGTTCAGGGTTCACCGGCAGCATCAACTGGTACAGAAACCTGGATCGCAACTGGCACTTGCTGGCAGACGTGGACCCGATCGTCCACACGCCGGCACTCATGATCCGCGGCGAGCGAGACGCGATCCCGAAGTTCGAGCGACTGTCGGAGTTCGTGCCCGACGTGGAGGAGGTCAGCCTCGATTGCGGTCACTGGATCCAGCAAGAACTGCCGGATGAGACAACACGAGTGATCTTGAACTGGCTGGAGCAGCGGGCCAGCGCCTAGTCCCAACCACCGCGTCGGGGCGGACCCCGGATCCGGCCGGAAGCCCGCTCGCCGACAGCGTGGCGAGTCAGCCCACCGTGATCCCCGCTGAATCGGCCGAGCATCGGACAAGCGGGCGGAACTGTACAACAGCTCGTGTCGTACAGCGGCCGAAAACGGCAAGAGACCCTCCCCACGAAAACGTCGGAAAGGGCCTCTGAGCTGGTATTGCGTTGGTGGCGGGGGCAGGACTTGAACCTGCGACCTTCGGGTTATGAGAACCGAGCCTGTCGCCTGTTCACGTCCGCGCCAGCCGGCATCAGTCCTGCTCAGATGCCCTGAAGCCGAACTGACAGCGCCACTTCGTCTGCTCTCGTTTGCTCCCGTTGGTGCGGGTCGCGTTGTACATATGTTGTACGCGTACGACCGGCGAGCGATTGCAGTGCTTCACTCACGACGGCGACCGCCTCCAATGCCACGCTCTCCAGACGATGATGGCGAGCGCAGCCAGGATCATTCCGAAATGGAGGTAGTCGTCGAGATCGCCGGCCGCCCCGATGAAGGTGAGTCCGAAGATCGGCGCCACGATGAGATTCGCCCATTGATTCACGCGGGGTGGAAGGGTCATCGACAGCGGGACCATCATGATCGGGATCTGAACCATGAGTCCGCCGAACAGGAACATCGCTTCTGTGACTTGCCGCCCTGCGTAGACGCCGTTGAGGGCATCGGCAAGGAAATCGGCCTTCACGATCTCGTGAAGGTCGCGGAGGAAGAAGGTGAGGAGCGTGAACGTCCAGAGGGCGGCGAGCACCGTCCTTCGTTCGAGTTGATCGAGGCGGTCGAGCCGGCGGCGAAGGTCGATCGTCGGGTCCGCCGAGTGTGGGGTCGGCTCCATCACGAGAGGCCACCGCGAGCGACGATCTCGAGATCGTGCTTGACGCTTGCGAGGGTCGCGCCGAGCATGTCGATGAGCACGCGCCGTCGGTCAGGGTTCATCTCCGACGGCCGGTCGTCGAGGACTGGTGACTCGAATGACTCGGTCAGTCTCGTTCCGTTCCCCTCAGCGGTGAGCGTGTAGCGCCATCGCGTGGCGTAGTTGCCGTGCTCGTCTGGTTCGAGGTCGAATGCGAATGCTGTCGGTTCGGTGTACTCCGAGATCGTGCAGTCGGTGTGCCAGCGGTGTCGGCCGTTGGTGTCGTGGCCGCGGAATCTCGCGCCGACCTCGTGACGCTGCGAGCCGGACAGCCATTCGGTCCTGATGGTTTCGGGGCTGTGGTGGCTGAGGTTTTGGATGGTCGCCACGCAGTTCCAGACGTCCTCGGGTGGAGCATCGACCGATGTCGACGCCTCAGCCGAGGGTGCTGGGAGTTCGATGTTCATCGGTTCCTCGCTGCGACGCGCACCTCAGTTGGTCGGGGTGATCGTGATGACGATGTTGCCGCGAGCACGATGGGTCAGCATTCGGGCGACGGCGTCGGCGGCGTCGGCGAGTTCGAATCGGTTGTCGATCACGGGAGTGATGGTTCCGGCTTCGATCAGCTCAGTCAGCGCTTCGAGATCGCTTCGGGTCGTTCCCGGGTTCGCCGTTCGCACGTCGGTGCGGCCGAGGCCGAGCAGCTTGGCGCGGGCGATTCGGGGCAGGCCACCGAGCAACCGTGAGCCGCTGCCGATGCTATTGGGGATCAAGATCCCGTCGTCGGCGAGGGCTCGGGCGACCCGGCGTGGTGGGTGGTTCATCACGTTGTCGAGGATCACGTCGTACTGGTCGTCGAGGTCGGGGAACGAGTCGCGGGTGTAGTCGATGACAACGTCCGCGCCGAGCGCTCGCACGAGGTCGGCGTTGGTGTCGCTCGCAACTCCGGTCACGTGTGCTCCGAGTGCTTTGGCGATCTGGACGGCGAAGGTGCCGACGCCGCCCGAGGACCCGTTGACGAGGAGCCGGGTGTTGGGGCCGACAGCTCCGGTGTCGCGCAAGAGTGAGAGCGCGGTGGTGCCCGACATCACCGATGCGGCTGCCTGTTCGAAGCTCAGCGACGGCGGTTTGGGGGCGAGCTGGGTGGCCGGGACGACGGTGTACTCCGCGAAGGTCCCGGCCTGTTGGCGTGGGTTGGGCGCGCTCGTCGAGCCGTACACCTCGTCGCCGATGTCGAAGCCGCCGACCCGGTCACCGATGGCGACCACGGTGCCGGCGACGTCGGTGCCGCGGATGGGAGCGGCCGGGCGTCGGATTCCGAAGACGAGTCTGAGCATCGTTGGACGGCCGGTCACTGCTGCCCAATCGGGTGTGTTCACGCTCGTGGCGGCGACCTTGACGAGGACGTCGTCGGGCCCGAGGGTCGGTTGGTCGACGGTGCGGAGTTCGAGCACGGCGTGCGGGTCGCCGTATCCGGTCTGCATGATCGCGTTCATCGAACGTCCTGCGTTCGTGTCGGCGGCGGTCAGGGGGTGCTGCTGCGTTTGATTCATGGCAGTCACGATCGTTCCGTCGGGTCGACGGGCGGCGGCGAGATGGTCGAGTTCGAGTCGAGCGCTTCCTCGAACTCGGTGAGCAGTTCTTCGAGGAGGTCGCGAACCGTGCGGAGCACCCAGTCGTCGTCCAGCGACTGCGCCGCAAGCGCCTGACGTACGGCGGCGGCCGTCGGGTCGGCTTCGACAGTTTCGGCCGATTCCTGCACGAGAAGCCGGAACCCGCGGCCTTCGACGTCGAGCATGCCCGACTGGTCGAGGTAGGCCAGCACCTGGGCCGCCATGTCGAGCCGATCAACCGCCGCCGCCATGTTCAAGAACTCGAGCGCGATGAGTCCTGCCGAGCTGCGGTTGCGGGCCCGGAGCTGTTCTGCTGCGTGATCGCGCAAGACCCGAAACGCCTCGCGATGCTCGCCCCGCCGAAACTGCGCTCGTGCGAGGAGCATGTCATTCGGTGTGTTGGTCGACGGCGGCACCGGCACGGCGAGCGCCTCGTCGAAGCGTCGTTGCGCCAACTCGACGTCGCCCGCAATGTCGGCGATCGCGCCGAGCATGAACAACGTCCAGTTCTGGAAGGTGGGCGGCCCGTCCCTGCGGAACTGGTCAGCCAGGTCGGAGAGGTGGGCCTCGGCGTCCTCGAGCCGGCCTTGGCCGATGATGGCGCCCCCCATGAAGACGTCGATCAGACATGCGAGATGGTCATAGCCGAGCCGTCGGAGCTCGACGACTGCCGCTTCGCCGATCGCCAATGTCTCGTCGTCTGCGTCGAGAACCGCCACTCTTGCGAGTTGCGCGATCAGGTGGTCGGGTGATCCGTACCGCCGGTCCATCGCGTCGAAGGCGGCGCGGTCGTGTGTGAGGATGTGGTGGAACGACCACCAGAGCAGACCGAACGCGATCGTGTCCTCATCTGCGGGGTCGGCCATCGCCAACACCCGTTCCGCCCAGTCTGTGATCTCGCTCACGCCGCGCCGCACGAACGACTGGGCAGCGATCGGCCCGACGAGTTCCTTCGCCAGGTCGATGTCGCCCTGCGACTCCGCCCACTCGAACGCTGCGCGCAGGTTCGGCCACAGCTCGGAGAGGCGCAGCGCCCCGTACGCCTCGTCTCGACTCGCAAGGCAGCGAGCGATGTCAGACACTTCGTCGGCGACGAACCTGGCGTGCCGCTGTGCGACTCGGTCGGGAAGATCGTTCTCGGCGAGTTGCTCGCTGCCGAACTGACGCATGAGCTCGAGCAGCCGGAACCGACGCCCGAACGTTCCCGACTCGGGCACCACCATCGACCGCTCCACGAGCGCGCCGAGCAGGGCATCGACGTCGTCCGGTTCCAGGTCGCCACCGGGCATCACCCGCTCGGCGGCGGCGAGATCGAACGACCCGGCGAACACCGACAGGCGGCGGAAGAGAACCCGTTCGGGCTCGGACAGCAGGTCGTGCGACCAGCGGATCGTGGTTCGCAGCGTGCGGTGCCGCTCGACGCTGGCACGGCGTCCGCTACTGAGCAACCGGAAGCTGTCGTCAAGCCGCTCGACGATGTCGGCGGGCGTGAGACTTCGGGTACGGGCCGCCGCGAGCTCGATGGCGAGCGGGACGCCGTCGAGTCGACGGCAGATCTCCTCGACGGCGGAACGGCAGGTCGCGACGTCGAAGGTGTGGTCGAGCGCGGTGGCTCGCTGCACGAACAGGTCGACGGCCGCACCTTCGACGTCGAGCGGACCGACGGGCATGAGTTGTTCGGCGCCGATGCCGAGACCCTCGCGAGATGTGGCGATGATGCGAACACCTGGGCATTCTTCGGCGATCGTCGACGCCAGTTCGGCCACGGTATCGACGACGTGCTCGCAGTTGTCGAGCACGACCACGAGTTCCTGAGTCTCGAGTGCTGAGACGACTGACTGGATCAGCGATCGTCCCGGCAACTCGTTGGCGTCGATGACGTCGGCGACGGCGCGGACCACCTCGTCGCCAGCAGTGACGTTGGCGAGCTCCACCATCCAGCCGCCACCGGTCCGCACTCGGCTTTCCGCGCGTGCGATGTCGAGTGCGAGCCGAGTCTTGCCGATGCCGCCCGGTCCCACGAGCGTCACCACCGATGAGGTTGCGATGGCCGCCGAGACGGCGTCGATGAGCCGGTCTCGTCCGAGGAGACGGCTCGCCGGGCGGGGTAGGTTGCCACGACGGCGCTCCACCGTTCGCAGCTCTGGAAACTCGCCGGGTCCGAGTTGATGGACGCGAAGCGTGGCCGAGACCCCGTCGAGACGGACAACGCCGAGCTCTCGCAGTTCGCCGCCGCCGAGGAGGCTCGCCGTGACCGACGACACGAGCGTCTGGCGGCCGTGGGCGGCGGCGGCGAGCCGCGATGCCACGTTCACGGCCGAGCCGTAGTAGCTGCCCGACCGACGCTCGGCGTCGCCGGTATGGAGCCCGACCCGAACGCTCAGCTCGATCCCCTCCGGCCACGATTCGCCTGCGATCGCGCCCTGCAGCTCGACCGCCCAGGCGGCGGCGTCGGCGGCCCGGTGAAACGCGATACCGAACGTGTCGCCCCCGGCGACGAACTCGTGGCCGCCGCTCGCGACCGCTGTCGATCGGACGATCTCGTCGTGACGAGCGATGACCTCGCCGGCGCGGCCACCGTGGTCACTCCAGAGCCGTGCGGAGCGGTCGATGACAGAGCACGCAAACGTGACCGTGCCAGCGGGCAATTGGGCTCGATTCTGCCGGGGCCTTGCGCTCGGCAATCCGTCGTCGTGGGCAAGGATCGATGCCTCCAACGCCCTCAGAACCGGCCCGGGCTCAACGCCGAGCTCGTCAACCAAGTGGTCCCGTGCTCGTCGGTAGGCGGCCAGTGCTTCGGCTTGACGCCCTACGGCATACAGCGCTCGCATCAGCAGCGCCCACAGTCCTTCTCGAAACGGATGGCGCGCAGTCAGCTCGGTCAGTTGCCCGATCGCCGCGTGCGGATCGGACTCCACGCTCTGATCGAGCTGAGTCTCGATGGCCGCAAGCCACTCTTCCACCAGCCCGTCGACCATCGGCCGCAGTCCGGGAGCGTCGAGCCCGGCCAGCGGCAGCCCACCCCATTCGGCGAGCGCCGCTCCCACATCGCCGCGAGCGAGAGACGCTCGGAATCGTCGGACATCGATCTGGCCGTCGGCAAGGTCGAGTCGGTAGGCGTTGCCCACTCGCGCGATGCGGTCGTGACCGAGCGCCTTTCGCACCCGCGCCACGTAAGTCTGCAGTGTCTTCGCTGCCGTTCGGGGAGGATCCTCACCCCAGAGCAGATCGACGAGCGCGTCGACGGAGACGGCCCGGTCGGGGCTCAGCGCAAGCGCGCCGAGCAGCTCTTGGGACTTGGCCGAACCGGGGTCGATGGGCGATCCATCAGGGGCAACGATGCGTACACCGCCGAGCACGTTGACCCGCAGACGATCGTCGGGGCCCAGGTTCGCATTCCCGTCGCTGTCCAAGTTGTCCGCGCGGGTCATCGCATCATCGTGACAGGTCGCCATGGTCGTCTGCATCGGGTAGAGCCTCCGCCCGGGCGGTCGAGCCGCAGTCGAGTGTCGGTCGAACGCCACCTCGACGACGTCGACCGCGACACAGCCCGTCCTGGGTTACTCGTCGACCGTGATGGCTCACGGTGGAGTTCGTCGCTCGCCCACCGATCGACAGGACTCACCGAAAGGACCCTCCATGTCACGCCTCCTCCACCGCCTCGGCCGATTGGCCGCGCGCCACCCGTGGCGAACGATTGGTATCTGGATCGTTGCCGCGGTCGCTGTGATCGCCGGCTCAGCGAGCTTCGGCGCCGAGCTCGAAGACTCATTCGAGGTACCCGGGCTCGATTCGCAGATCGCAGTCGACCTGCTGTCCGAAGCCAACTCCGACGCCGCAGGACTCACCGCCCAACTCGTCCTCACCCCCGAGGACGACACAACGTCCTTCCACGATTCAACCGAGGCGGCCGACGCCGTGCAGGTTGCCGAAGCCGAAGCGTCCGCTCTCAGGAACCTCGTGGGCGTCTCGCCGACGGCGAACGCACTCGCGGCCGGACCGAGGTTCGCCGCCGAGAGCGGCCTGGTGTCACCGGACGGCACGGTCGCGCTCTTGCAGCTCCAGTATCCGGTCCTCGACGAGCTCGACCACAGTGCCCTCGACGAGCTGAAGGACCTTCGCGAGCGGCTCGACGATCGACCCGATCTGCGCGTCGAGGGTCGCGGCGACGTGTTCTTCGCGTTCGACGAGGGAGAAACCGGCACCGGCGAGATCATCGGGCTCATCGCCGCGGTGATCATCCTGCTGGTGGCGTTCGGATCACTGATTGCGATGGGCCTCCCGATCGCCATGGCGCTGTTCGGGCTGGCCATCGGCATCAGCGCAATGGGTCTCGTCACCCTGCTCATCGACATCCCGTCGTGGGCACCCCAGTCCGCAAGCATGGTGGGCATCGGCGTCGGCATCGACTATGCCCTCTTCGTCGTCACCCGCCACCGAGAGCACCTGGGGCGCGGCATGACCGTCGAGGAGTCGGCCGGCCGCGCAG
>CAZJUC010000079.1:0-12940 GCA_964549065.1 uncultured Ilumatobacteraceae bacterium | reverse complement strand
GGTGGCCGTCGGTGTTGTCCCAACCGTTGGCCTCGTTGTGACGATGGTCGTAGGCGACGAGGTCGTACATCGTGAATCCGTCGTGCGCCGTCAGGAAGTTCAACGAGTTCATCGGTGACGTGAACAGGTCGGGGCTGCCGGCCAGTCGGTTCGTCATGGCAGCCACCGCACCCGGCTCGCCGCGCAGGAACCCTCGGACGTCGTCACGGAACTGCCCGTTCCACTGCATCCACCGCTGATCTGGGAAGTCGGGGCCGAGGAGGTAGCGCGCCATGTCCCACGGCTCGGCGATCAACCGCACACCGCGCCGTTCACCCCAGTCGCCGATGGCCCGGACGAAGTCCGCGTCGCGGGCGAGCACGGCGGCGAGATCGAAGCGGAAGCCGTCGACGCCGAGATCGGCGAACCGCTCGAGTGCCTCCATGATCAGACGTCGCGACTGCGGCGAGTACGCATCGATCACGTTGCCGGTTCCGGTGTCGTCGAGATACGTCCCGTCGGGTCGCACCACGTAGTACTCACGCTCGTCGAGGATCCGCAGCGAGTAGTCGGGGCCCGACCGGTCGGCCTCGGTGGTGTGGTTGACCACGATGTCGACCCACACCTCGATGTCGTGTCGATGCGCGGCCGACACCAGCTCCGCGAGTTCCTCGGCGGGATGCTCACCAGCGGCGTACTGGCGATGGACCGCACCGAACACGAGGGGCATGTATCCCCAGTAGTTGCCTTCGTCCGGGTCGAACTGGTGCACCGGGAGCAACTCGAGCACCGACACGCCGAGCTCCGCGAGGCGGGGCAGCTCGTCGATCGCTGCGCGATACGTCCCGGCGTCGGGGCGCGCACGGCACGCAGTGAGACCACGCACGTGCGCCTCGTACACGACGAGGGGGCGGGTGGTGTGCCGTTGTGGACGGCGCCCGGGCCACGGGGACGCCACGGCACGGGGGAAGTCGGCCGGATCGACATGCCCGCCGCCCTCGTTCCGACGTCGGGAGTGCCCGGACGGGAACCACACCTCGGTCGCGCGGGGATCCAGGGCGAGGCGGTCGTCGACGGCCACGGTGTAGCGAGATCCCACGGGAACCTGTCCGAGCCAGTCGCCCGTGCGCGTGTCGCGCTCGAGCGCCACCCGGGCACCGCCGTCGACGCGCACCTGCACCGAACGGATCCCCGAGGTGTGGATCGCGATGTCGAAGACATCGTCGTTCGACTCCCGTCCGCCGAGGCCGTCGCGCTGGCCCAATTCTCCGCCCACTGCTACATGATGCCCGCCAGGGGACCCAGCCGCACCACCACCGACCGCGGCCGCGCCGGGCAGAGGTCACACCGCCGGCTCCGGTAGCGTCGTCGCGATGACGCCGAACACCGTCGCCGGAGCACTTTCGCGCCACGGCTACCTGCCCGACGAGGGGATCTCGACGGCGGTGTTCCTCGCGATGAGCCTGCACCGCCCACTGCTGCTCGAAGGCGAGGCAGGAGTCGGCAAGACCGAACTCGCCAAGACGCTCGCCACCGCCACCGGTGGCCAGCTGATCCGTCTGCAGTGCTACGAGGGCATCGACGTGTCCCAGGCCGTCTACGACTGGGACTACGCCCGCCAACTGCTGCACCTGCGTGCCACCGAGGCCACCGGTGAGTCCACCACCCGCACCGCCGACGAACTCGAGGCCGAGCTGTACGGCGAACGGTTCCTGGTGAAGCGCGCGCTGCTCCGAGCGATCGAACCGGTCGAGGGGCCACCGCCGGTGCTGCTGATCGACGAGATCGACCGCGCCGACGACGAGTTCGAGGCGTACCTGCTCGAGGTACTGTCCGACTTCCAGATCACCATCCCCGAGGTCGGCGTGTTCCACGCCGAACGTCCACCGATCGTGATCCTCACCTCGAACCGCACCCGGGACGTGCACGACGCCCTCAAGCGACGATGCCTGTACCACTGGGTCGAGCACCCTGGCTTCGACCGCGAAGTGGCGATCGTGAAACTCCGTGTACCGGGCATCGACGCCGATCTCGCCCGACAGGTGGCCGGGGCGGTCGAGGCGCTGCGCGGTCTCTCGCTCTACAAACCGCCCGGGGTCGCCGAGACCATCGACTGGGCAACGGCACTGGGACGTCTCGGTGCGACCGAACTGACCGACCAGGTCGTCGCCAACACGCTCGGCACCGTCGTGAAGTACCGCGAGGACAACCAGCGCGTCGAGCAGCACGGCCTCGGTCACCTCGTGCAACAGGCCGTCGCCACCGGGCGCGCCCGCGCGGAGGCCCCTGGCCAACTCACCATCGACGACACGTGAGCCGGACCCGCGCGTGAACCCGACCGACGCATCCGCCACTGCGCCTGCGAACCTGGCCGCACCGGCCGACATCGCCGTCGCGTTCACCCAGCTCCTGCGGGGTCTCGGCCTGAACGTGCCGACGAGTTCCACCCACACCTTCGCCGCGGCGCTCTGCGAAACCGGCCTCGACGACCGGGACACCACCTACTGGGTGGGCCGATCGACCCTCGTTCGCCGGATGGAGGACATCGCGCTGTACGACCGGGCGTTCGCCGTCTTCTTCGAAGGGCGACGATCGGACGGGCTCGACGACGAGGCCACCGAGCAGCTCTCGATCACGATCGCGGTCGACAGCGACGACGCAGAGGGTGACGACGCCGACGACAGCGACGACAACGACGACGACGTCATCGAGCTGCGCTTCTCGGCCACCGAGATCCTGCGCAACAAGGATTTCGCCGACTACACGCCCGACGAGCTCGCACACGCCCAGGAGTTGATGAGCCACCTCCGCCTCGTGGGTGCCCCCCGTACGTCCCTCCGACGCAGCCCCTCGCCGAGGCGGACGTCGATGCCCGACATCCGCCGGACCGTCCGCTCGGCCATCCGCGCCGGTGGTGAACCGATCGAACGGCACCATCTCGCCCCCACGCCACGCCTGCGACGGCTCGTGCTGGTGCTCGACGTCAGCGGCTCGATGGAGCCGTACGCGCGGGCGTTGCTGCGCTTCGTCCACGCCGCAGTGGCAGGGCGCCAGAAGGTCGAGGCATTCGCGTTGGGCACCCGCCTCACTCGCATCACCCGCGAACTCACCGCACGCGACCCCGACCTCGCGCTGCGCGCCGCCGGCGCCCGCGTCACCGACTGGAGCGGCGGCACCCGACTCGGGAGCGGGCTGCGACAGTTCAACGACGAGTGGGGTGTGCGTGGGCTCGCCCGGAACTCGATCGTCGTGATCCTGTCCGACGGCTGGGACCGCGGCGAACCGGAGGAACTCGGCGCCGAGATGGAGCGTCTGCAACGTGTCACCCATCGCCTCGTCTGGGTCAACCCCTTGAAGGTGACACCCGGCTACGCGCCGCTCGCCAGGGGAATGGCCGCCGCCCTGCCGTACGTCGACCACTTCGTGGAGGGCCACTCCGTTGCTGCCATGGAAGAATTGACCAGGGTGATCGCCGATGGATGAGCGACCCGGACGACGACACGTGAGACGACACGTGAGGAGCTGACATGTACGACCTGCTCGACGACATCGATCGCTGGCGCACCGCCGGACACCGCATCGCCATCGCCCGCGTGGTCGACATCGAAGGGTCCGGTCCCAGGGACCCGGGCGCGGCGATGGCCGTCACCGACGACGGCGAGGTCGCCGGCAGCGTGAGCGGCGGATGCGTCGAAGGAGCCGTGGTCGCCGAGGCGCTGTCGATCATCGCCGGCGAACGCGCACCCGGCGTGATCACGTTCGGCTACTCCGACGACGAGGCCTTTGCCGTGGGCCTCACCTGCGGCGGCACGATCCACCTCTACATCGAGGAACTCGACTGGTGACCGCGCCATCGGCCGACGGTTCGACGCCGGACCCAACGAGCCTGTTCGACCGCTACGCCGCTGCGCTGCGCACCGAGACCCCCGTGGCCCTCGCCACCGTGATCGACGGCCCCGACGTCGGCTCGAAACTGCTCGTCACCCCGGACCGGCCCCCGATCGGGTCACTCGGCCACCCCGAGCTCGACCGCGTCGTCGCACGCGATGCGCTCGCCGAGCTCGAAGCGGCACGATCAGGCGTGCGGAACTACGGCCCCGAGGGTCAGACCACTCCCGAGGACCTCGTCGACCAACCCAGCGTCCGGGTCTTCATCGAATCGCACGCCCCGCCACCACAGATGTGGATCTTCGGAGCCGTCGACTTCACCGCTGCGCTCGCCCGGGTCGCGAAGGTGCTCGGGTACCGGGTGATCGTCTGCGACGCACGCGAAGTGTTCGCCACCACCCGGCGATTCCCGATGGCCGACGAGGTCAAGGTCACCTGGCCCACCCCCGTGTTCGACGAGCACGGTCACGAACTCGGACCCCGTGATGCGGTCTGCATCCTCACCCACGACCCCAAGTTCGACGTCCCTGCGGTACTCGGTGCCGTCGCCACCGGCGTCGGCTACATCGGCGTGATGGGCAGCCGGTCCACACACGAACGACGCCTCGCCCGCCTCCTCGACGCCGGCATCTCCCACGACGACCTCGACCGCCTGATGTCACCCGTCGGCCTCGACATCGGCGCCCGCACCCCCGAGGAGACCGCGGTGTCGATCTGCGCCGAGATCATCGCGCGGCGCACCGGTCGCAGCGTCCCGTCCCTGCGCGACGGCGACGGAGCGATTCATTCCTAGTGCCGTCAGCAGATGTCGGCCGGTCCGAGGATGGCCTCGACCCCGGCGTCGACCCACGATCGACCGCACCTGCGCGATCGGGCGTCGCAGCGGTGTCACCGGGTTGGAGACGTCGCACGCGTCGACGCTCCCGCGTCAGGCGGGCGTCAGCGTTCGAATCGCCGACAACGGCTTGCGCAGGGTGGCGATGTCGTTGACGAGCTGGAGTGCTTCCGGCGAGTTCGCTCCGGCCTGGGCCGCCTCGCCGAGCAGCATCAGATCCGGGAGGTCGGCCTCGGGGAAGTCGCCGGTGCAGTCTGGATGTGCGAAGTCGCTCATCGCGGCGAGGATCCACGGCCCCCGCACCCATTCCTCGGCGATCGGGAAGAACTCCATCGCCAGCCCGTCCAGGTCGCGACCGTCGGCGGCACGCCCGGCGAGAAGGGACTGCAGCCCGCGGACCTGTCCGGCTGCCGCCGACATGCCCTGGCCGTGCGTCGGATTGAAGAAGCACACCGAGTCACCGATCGGGAGGAGTCCGTCGGGGAACCGTTCGACCTGTTCGTAGTGATGGCGGACCGCTCGTGGCATCCGATAGGTCTTGATGTCGGTCATCGGGGTCGTCGTGTCGACGAGGTCGTCCCAGACGGAGACGATCAACGTGCGCCCGAACGCCCGGAAGTCCTCCCACTCGGTCGGTGGGGTGTCGCCGTACCGGCCACCGAGGTTGACGAGCCATTTGCCGTCCGGAAGCTTGACGATCGCACCGGCCCGAGAACCGTGGACTCCCTCGCCCGACGGCATGACGAAGAACACCGAGCCGTCGAATGCGTTCCAGTCGGACGGCTCACAGACGAGCGATGCGTACGACACGTCGCAGTTGACGTAGGTCTCGGGAGCGGTGTCGAAACCGAGGTCCGGCAGCCACCGGGCGGTGCAACTGTTGCGCCCGCTCGCGTCGACCACGAGGTCGGCGGTGATCGATCCGCCGTCGCGGAGCTGCACACCGACGATCCGGTCGTCGGCGGTGAGCGGGCCGTCGACCAGGGCCCGGTACCGCAAGTCGACGTTGGCGACCGACGCGACACGACGGCGCACGTTCAACTCGAGTTGGGGTCGGGTCTGGACGTAGGTCATCGCACCGCCCTCGACCGGGTCCGGGACGTGCGCCTGGATGCTGTAGGACTTGCCCTGCGGTGTGTAGGCATAGAAGTCGCGACCGAGTTGCATCTCCACCGATCCCGTGTCGACCAGATCGTCGACGAAGCCGGGGAACCACGCCGTCATCGCATCGAGCCCGCCGGGGAGCAGCACGTGGAAGTGGTGTCCCTGCGGGACGGTGCCGCGTGGCTCGGCCGTCGTCGGCTCCTCGTCGCGGTCGAGCACGACCACCTCGTCGAAGTGCTCGGACAACACGCGGGCCGAGAACAACCCGCCCATGCCGCCACCCACCACGATCGCCCGATCTCCGAGCCGTGAACCCTCCGTCATGACCGTCCCCCATCTTGTTGGTCAACTGTGTGACAGAACCCTGACACGGCGGGCAGGGTCGGACAAGTGCCCTCCGTCACGCCCGACCCAACTGTCTGGTCGTGGGTCGATCGTGGCAGGTGGTCAGTGAGCTTCGGAGGAGGTGTCGAGCGTGGACCGGCGTTGGGTCAGGGCCTCGAGGAGTTCCCTGGTGCGGTCGGTCATGCCGAGATCTTCGGTTGCCGGCCATGCGCCGATCTCCGCCTTGGCGAACTCGGTCCACCTGACGATCACGTCGAAGAGTTCGAGTTGGAGTGTGGCGAACAGCACGGTGACGTGTACTCGGTTCGGGAACGGGTGTTGACCGTCGAGGTAGCCGGGGTTGATGTCCAGAACCTGCTCGTAGGTCTCGGCGGCGTCGGCGGCTCAGACGACCGGTTCGGTGGACGCGCCATGGCAGCACTCGACAAACTGGCCGCCAGGACTGGGGCGGGGTGACCAGCGCCTGCCTCCACTCCCCGACCGTCGTTGGTTCCGGATCGGAACCGGGCATGGTCGAGTTCAGCCCGCACGACCAGATGTCAGATGTCCTCGCCCACGTCGTCGCGAAGCTGGAGCTGCATCCCTGCCGTCCGGCATCGGATCCGCCCGGTCCTGAACCGGCCAGGACGCCACCGTCCCCCCAGACCCGAGGATCCCCGTGGGATCGGGCGAGCGAGCGAGGACTGCGAGGTACCGCGGCGCAGGGTCAGGCGGCGGGGTCGCCGAAGCGGACCGAGTTCGTGCGGCGCGAGCTGATCGTGTCGAGTTCGACGGTGCGACCGGTCATCACCGAGTGCACGATCGCGTCACCCACACCGAGGTACATCATGATGTGACCCGGATACTGCACGAGGTCGCCGGCCATCGCCGTCGAGCGATCGCGCTGGGACGACGCGCGGATCTGGGCCGTCGACTGGTGCGCGATCTGGACATCGGCGCGAGCCCACGCAAAGCTGGTGAGGCCCGAGCAGTCGAAACCGACGCCTTCCTTGCTGGTGTTGGTGCGATACGGGACACCGACCTGCGTCATCGCTGCGAGCACCGCCTGCTGGTGGGACACCGACGCCGCAGCCCACGCCTCGACCATCTCGGCCTGCGGGTAGCCCAACTCGATGGCTGCATACTGGGCGGTCTGGGTGCGGAACCACACGAACGACCGATGGTCGGCCGGATCGTTCGTCGCCTTCCACTGGTCGTAGCTGTCGAGCGCCTGGCGTGCCGATGTGGTGACCACGGGCGCCATCGCGTTGGTGGCCAGCGGACCCGACATCGCCGACGCCGAGTCGTCCGCGACGGCCAGGGTGCCGACGACAGCGGTGGCCGAGACCAGCAGACCGAGCACGACGGCCCGCACGGCCGACCCGAGGGTCGAGCGAGACGTGCGACGAGGGCCGGCGGGAAGGAGGTTTGATGCGCTCATGAGGTGGGAACCACACGGCGCCTTGCCGTGACGGTTGCGTAACATATCGTCACGTAATCGCAATACTGAAGCGCGCCGTCGAACTTTTCGTCATGCAACCGTCACGCAGGCGCCGTGCCCGAGTCGACAAGACTGCAGTGATGTCCGCGCTGCCGACCGACGGAAGTACGCCACACGCTGGGGCGACGCGCCCCGAGCGCGTGATCGTGCTGCTCGCCGCCGGTGGCGGCTCGCGGTTCCGAGGCGACGGACACAAATTGAGTGCGAAAATCTCCGGAACCGACGACGACGACGCCCGCACCGTCATCGAACGCGCGCTCGACAGTGCCCTCGCCGCCGGGGTCGGACCGGTGCTGGTCGTCACCGGCGCCGCAACCGATGTGATCCCGGCCCGACTGCTGCGGGCCGTCACCGTCTGCCACAACGAGCACTGGTACGAGGGCCAGATCACCTCGCTGCGCACCGGCATCGAGGCTGCACGCTCGCTGGGCGCCGCCGCCGTGGTCGTCGGCCTGGCCGACCAACCGTTCATCGCACCGTCGGCGTGGCAGGCGGTCGCTGCCGCGTCGGGCCCCATCGCCGTCGCCACCTACGAGGGCCGCCGGGCCAATCCGGTGAAGCTCGACGCCGAGATCTGGGATCTCCTGCCGACGAGCGGCGACGAAGGCGCCCGCGCGCTGATGCGCGTTCGTCCCGAACTGGTTCGTGAAGTAGCGTGCACTGGTTCCCCCGCCGACATCGACACCACAGAGGACCTTCGCCGATGGCAGAGCAACTGATCAACGAATTCACGGTCAATCGTCCGATCGAGGAAGCCTGGCCACTGATCACCGACCTCGAGCGCATCGCGCCGTGCCTGCCCGGTGCCGAACTCCAAGAGGTCGAGGGCGAGACCTACCGAGGCGTGGTCAAGGTGAAGCTCGGGGCGATCAGCAGCCAGTTCAAGGGCGAGGCCCACTTCACCGAACGCGACGACGACAACTACCGCGCCGTCATCAAAGGCGCAGGTCGTGACACCGGCGGCCGGGGCAACGCCTCCGCCGAGATCTCGGCGCAGGCCGAGAGCCTCTCGCCGACCAGCACCCGCGTGGCGGTCACCACCGACCTGCACATCACGGGCAAGGTGGCCCAGTTCGGTCGCGGGATCATGGGCGACGTCAGCTCGAAACTGATGGCGCAGTTCGCCGACAACCTCAACACCATGATCGACGAACAGGACATCGGGGCACCGGCGGGAACCGCAGCGGCAACCCCATCGACGACGTCGGACACCGCGACCGACGAGGCCGAGACGGAACCCGACTCGGGCGCAGACACCACCGACGGGGCCGCGGCCGACACGCCGTCACCAGCACCGGTTCGCAAGATCGAGGGTCCGGCCACCCAGCCGATCGACCTGATGGAGGTGGGCGGCTCGTCCCTGGTGAAACGCATCGCGCCGGCGCTGATCGCGCTCGTGATCGCCGTGCTGCTCCTGCGTCGTCGACGGGGCTGATGAACGATCGCACCCGCGTCGCCGAGCTGCTCGGCAGGGAACCAGCGGGAGCATTCGACGTGGTCGTCCGAGATGACGACGGCGACCCGGTCGTGGTTCGCAACGCACCGTTTCTCGACGACGGCACACCGATGCCGACACGGTTCTACCTCGTGGGCGCCGACCTGGTCCGCCGAGTGAGCCGCCTCGAGGCTGTCGGCGGGGTGAAGGCAGCAGAAGCAGCAGTCGACGCCGACGAACTGGCCGCGCTCCACCGACGTTACGGGGCCGAGCGAGACGCGGAGATCGACGACGGGTACGACGGACCTCGGCCGTCCGGGGGCGTGGGCGGAACGCGTGTCGGCGTCAAATGCCTCCATGCCCATGTCGCCCATCTCCTCGCCGGGGGTGACGATCCCGTCGGCCGATGGACCCTCGAACAGCTCGATGCCGGCAGCGGGACGAACGACGACGAGGCCGGCACCACGTCGGGACGCCAGCCATGACCGCCCCGGGGACGCTCACGATCCGCATCGACGATCACCACCTCACGTTCGAGGTCGAGGGTGGTACGGTCCACGAGGTCCCGGTCGGCCCGCTGACACTGACGAACGGGCCACTCGCCGACGGTGACCCACCCCCACCCGCGAGCCTCACCAACGCCCTCGGGCTCGTGCACGACCATCTCGACGACCTCCTCATCGCCGCACCCTCGATCGGGGCGGTTCCCGCGGTGATCGCTGTCGGGCCCCATGCCACGGCGATGGCGCGCGTCGAGATCGGTGTCGCGGACGTCCCGCCCGACTACGAACTCGCCCGCAGTGCGGCCGACGAGGTGTTCCGCACCCTCGCGGTCGAACCGGTCGACGAGCGGCGCCACAACCCGGGCCTGCCCCTCGCCCACGCCGAGTCGATCATCGGAACGTGTTGCGTGATACTGGGGATCATGCGTCGGTTCGATCTCCAGGCGGTCGACATCGCGTCGAGCGCCGCCGACACGTCCGGGACCGGCGGCTGATCGCTGATGGCACTGCGTCATCCGTCCCGGGCGAGTTCGCCCGTGCGCCTCTACGGCCGACGGGTGATGCTGCGCCCCCTCGCCGCCAACGACTTCCGTTCGTGGAGCGAGGTCCGTCAACGCAACGCCGAATGGCTCACCACGTGGGAGCCCAGCCGCCCCCTGCACCAGCCCGACCCGATCGTCGACCGCACCGCCTTCGCCGCGCGTTGCCAACAGCGAGACCGCGACCGCACCGCCGGAACGGCGTACCAGTTCGGGCTGTTCGTCGACCAGCAGGTCGTCGGCGAGGTCAACCTCAACAACGTCATCCGCGGCGCCATGCAGTCCGGCACCGTCGGGTACTGGATCGACCAGCGCCACGCCGGCAACGCCTACGTCGCCGAAGCAGTCGCCGTGGTGATGCAGTTCGGCTTCGAGCAGCTGTCGTTGCACCGGCTCGAGATCTGCATCGTGCCGCGCAACGAGCGCAGCAGGCGCATCATGCAGAAGCTCGACATCCGCGACGAGGGGATCGCTCAGCGGTACCTCGAGATCAACGGCACATGGGAAGACCACGTCCGGTACGGGATCACCGTCGAGGAGTGGAACGAGCGCCGCGCCGAATTCGTCGCAGCCTGGATCCAACGCCCACGCGACCTCGTGTGAGCCGGGTCTGAGCCGGGTGGCGCCGCACACGCGGCGCCGGATCGGCGAGAACGGTCGGTGACCGACGAAACCGGTCAGTAACCGACGAAACCGGAATTCTCGCGGGCGAGACGCATCTGGTCGGCCCGGTCGCGGCGCAGCTGCGTGCGCCGTTTCCACATCTTGGTCTTCCAATGGCGCTTCGTTCGGCTGCGCTTGGCGAGCTTGCTCTTGGCCACCTCGGGATCGTGATGGCCGATCGGCTTCCACGCCATCCCGGGCTCGTCCACGTCGTCGGGTTCGAGACCCGCACTGACGTCTTGCGCAACGCTCTGCAACTCGACGTGGATGCGGTGCCGTTCGCTGTGGGCGTGGGCACGCACTTCCTGCTTGAGTGGCAACACGGTCTCGGGGGACCGGTGACGCTGGCTCATTGGCTACCTCCTGCTTCGTGGCCGTGCCACGGTGGTTTCGGTGCTTGCCCCGCTCAACATAGTGCACGCCGTCGGGGCGTGTCGTGGGACTTGTGTAACGATCTTGCGCGATTCGAGTTCGGGCGCATCGCGGGCCGAACGGGTCGACGTCGCCGGGTCGATGCGGCGGCCGGACGGGGTCGTCGGCCCGGAGTCAAGAGTCGAGCGTGGCGTGCCGATACCCGATCGTGGAAACGCTGCCGCCTCCGACCGCCCACGCGCCCGCACAGGAGGTCGAGGTCCACGAACTCGGCGCACGGCTGGTGGCGTGCATCGATGCGGTGATCGCCGGCAAACACGACGTCGCGGAAGTGGCCGTGGCGACACTGCTCTCGAGCGGCCACCTGCTCATCGAGGACATCCCCGGCGTCGGCAAGACACTGCTCGCGCAGGTGATGACACGTGGTGTCGGTGGCACCTTCCACCGGATCCAGGGCACCTCCGACCTGCTGCCGGGCGACATCACCGGCTCGATGGTGCCGAGCGGGCGCCTCGACGTCGACAGCATGGTGTTCCGGCCCGGCCCGGTGTTCGCGAACTTCGTGGTGTTCGACGAACTCAACCGTGCGACGCCACGAACCCAGTCGGCGCTGCTGGAACTCGCCGAGGAAGCCACGGTGACCGTCGACGGCGACGCACACCTGCTTCCCGACCCGTTCATGATCGTCGCCACGCAGAACCCGATCGACATCGCCGGCACCTACGGTCTCGGCGACGGGTCACTCGACCGGTTCCGCGCCGTCGTCACCCCGGGTCGGGCGCCCGCCGCGGCCGAGCTCGAGGTCCTCACCGGGCGTCGCGGTCGGGGCCTGCTCGACGCCGTCGAGCCCGTGGCGACGCTGGACCAGGTCGTCGGTGCCCGCCGATCGGTGGCGCGGGTGCAGATCAGCGACGCGGTCGGCGAGTACGTGGTGCAGTTGCTGCAGGCCACGCGCGAACACCCGGCGATCCGCGTGGGCGCCTCCACCCGAGGTGGTGTCGCCGTCGTCGCACTGGCGAAGGCGTTCGCCGCGATGGCGCAGCGAACGTTCCTCACCCCCGACGACATCGTGCGCGCCGCCGGGCCGGCGTTGGCGCATCGGGTGGCCGGCACACAGGCGACCGTCGAGGTGGGGCGGGAGCTGGTGGCCGACTGTCTCGCCGGGATCGTCCCGCCCACGATCTGATGGACGTTGCCGACCGTCCCGGTCCCGACCCGCAGGTCGACGTCGGACGCGTCCGGCTCGCCGGCTGGTCACCCGGAACCAGCACGCTGCTCGGCGCATGGATCGCCAGCGCGGCAATCGCCCGACTCACCGGTGCGACGGCCGTGATCATGTTGCTGGCCGCCGCGATGGTCGCCGTCGTGTTCGAGATCGTCGGCGGCTGGCAGGCGGTCCGCGCGGTCCGCGTGCGATCGGTGACGACGCCGCCGGTCGTCACCGTCGGCGACACCTGCCACATCGTCGTCGACCTCGACTCGCCGCGCACCGTCCGCTCGATCGACCGGCGACGGGTGACGCTCCGATCGACGAGCGGGGCGCCGATCACCGCCGACCCCGATGGCGGCCCCGGCATCGATGTCGGTGGCACGGTGGAGCACGGCCCGAACGGCGCCTCGCTCGCCGCACGCTTCCCGGCTGCTGGGGTCGTCACCCGACTCTCGGTGCAGGTCGAGCTGACCGGTCCCGCCGGACTGGTCTGGTGGCGGCGGTCGACCGATCTCGCCATCGAGCCGCTGCACGTGGCGCCGGTGGCGCGAGGGCCGGCTGTCGACGTCGAGTCGAACACGGCGGCC
>CAZJUC010000078.1:11958-13024 GCA_964549065.1 uncultured Ilumatobacteraceae bacterium | reverse complement strand
TCGCGATGCTGCTCGCCGACCACCTCGGCGTCGACCAGTTCAAGGAGCGGGTGAAGGTGTTCGCCACCGACATCGACGACGACGCCCTGGCCGAAGCCCGGTCGGGCGCGTACACGGCGGAACAACTCGATGCCGTGCCGTCGGAACAACGCGACCGGTACTTCCGGCCGACGAACGGTGGGTTCGTGTTCCGATCCGATTGTCGTCGTTCGGTGATCTTCGGACGCCACGACGTCACCGTCGATGCCCCGATCTCACGGCTCGACCTTCTCATCTGTCGCAACGTGCTGATGTACTTCGTCGCGGACACGCAGCGCCGCGTCCTCCAGCGGTTCCACTACGCGCTCGGCGAGGACGGTCTGCTGTTCCTCGGGAAGGCCGAGACGGTGTTCTCGCACGCCGATCTGTTCGCACCGGTCGACGCTGCGCTGCGCATCTTCCGGGCGACGCCCGAGTCGGCCGGCGTCCGGGCGACGCAGTTGCCGCCGCCGGTGCCGGCCTCGGCAGGAGCCGTCGAAGAGTTGCAGGCCGCGGCGTCGGAGCTGGCGCCCGTTGCCCAGTTGGTGATCGGCGTCGACGGTCGACTGGTGTCGGCGAACGAGCGGGCCCGAACGATGTTCGGACTGGGCAACGCCGAGTTCGGCCGCGACCTGGGCGCCCTCGACGTCTCGGCGCACCCCGTCGAGCTGCGTCCGTACATCGAGCAGGCCTACGCCTCGCCCGAACCGGTGGTGGTGCACGACGTCACCCTGGCCGGCGAGAACGGCCAGCGCTATCTCGAGGTGGCGCTCGTGCGCCTCGAGGTCGAGCCCGGTCGCTACGCCGGAGTGTCGGTCACGTTCGCCGACGTCACCGAACTCGGCCGGACCCGCGTCGAACTGGAGCAGTCCACCAACGATCTGCGTGTCGCGAACGACGAGCTGACATCGGTGAACCTGCAGCTCGAACAGTCGAACGAAGAGCTGCAGTCCGCCAACGAAGAACTCGAGACCACCAACGAAGAGCTGCAATCGGCCAACGAGGAGCTCGAGACCATGAACGAAGAGCTCCGATCGGCCAACGAGGA
>CAZJUC010000078.1:0-11858 GCA_964549065.1 uncultured Ilumatobacteraceae bacterium | reverse complement strand
CGGCCAACGAGGAGCTCGAGACCATGAACGAAGAGCTCCGATCGGCCAACGAGGAACTCGAGACCATGAACGACGAACTGATCGGCCAGGCGGGCGAGATCGAACGGGCGGAGCGGTTCCTCGCCGCCACGCTCGACAGTCTGATCGGCGGGGTGGCGGTGCTGTCGCACGACTTCGACGTGATGGTGTGGAACCTCGCCGCGGAGGACCTGTTCGGTCTGCGATCCGACGAGGCCACCGGCCGATCGTTCCTCGCGCTCGACATCGGTCTGCCCGTCGGCGAGGTCGGTCCGCTGCTGCACGCCCTGGTCTCCCCGTCGGACCCTGATGCGGATCGTCCAGGCGAGAACGCATCACTCGAAGTGGTCCTCGACGCCGTCGATCGGCGGGGTCGGCCGATGCGGTGCCGAGTCACGGTGCGACGGTTCGCGAGGAGTCCCGAGCCTGACGCCAAGCTGATGGTGCTGCTCGACCCGGTCCCCGAGGACGAACCGTGACCGGGCCCGTTCCCGACGACATGGAGATCCTCCGAGAGCGCCTCGGGGCCCTGATCGACAAGGGGGCGGTCGGTGACGAGACCCGCGAGATCGCCGCCGAAGCGCTGGAGGAACTCGCCGTCGCCGTCGAGGAGATCCAGGCCCAGAACAGCGAACTCGCTGCGAGCCGCATGCTGCTCGAAGCGGAGCGCGAACGGTACCGGACGCTGTTCCACACGGTGCCTGACGGCTTCGTCATCACCACGATCGAGGGTGTCGTCACCGAGGCCAACCAGACGGCGGCGGACCTCCTCGGACGCCCACGGGGGCAGCTCGCGGGCCGGCCGCTGTCGAGGTACGTGCACGGCGACGATCGCCGTTCCTTCTACCACCACCTCAGTCAGTTGCGCAGCGCAGCCACCGGCACCTCGATCACGATCAACCTGGCGCTCGACGACCATGTGGCGTTCCCTGCGAACCTTCGCGCCACCGTGGTGAGCACGGCGGCTGGTGGCGGGCGCGAGATCCGGTGGCTGATCCACGACCGCCGCGGCGAGATCGCCACCAGGGAACTCCGCGTGAGCGAGGAGCGGTTACGAGCGCTGTTCGAGACGGCCAAGGTTGGCATCGTGCTCTGCGAGGCCGATGGATCGATCAGATTCAGCAACCGCTATGCCGACCAACTGTTGGAGCGTCGAGACGATCAGACCGACCTCGAACAGTGGGTTGCAGCGGTTCGTGAGGACGACCGTGGCGTGCTCGAAGAGATGGTCGCCTCCGTCGACCAGGCGGCGGACGCCCTGTCGATTCGCTACCGGGTGACGAACGGGCAGGACGCAGGACGGTGGGTCGACCACACCATCACGCCGCTCCGCGGTCTCGCCGACGAGATCGAAGGGTCGGTGTCGACGTTGATCGACTCGACCGCAGAGGTCGAAGCAGCACTCGAGCTGCGCCGCAGTCGCGACTTCGCCGACGCAGTGCTCGACACCGCCGGCGCGCTGGTGCTGGTGCTCGATCGCGATGCGCGAATGGTGCGATTCAACAAGGCCTGCGAGCGCATCTCGGGGTGGTCCTTCGGTGAGTTGGTCGGCCGGCCGGTGCTCGAAGTCCTGGTGCCGCCCGATCAGCGGCCGTCGGTCGAGCAGCTTGCCCGCAACATGTTGTCACATCTTGCACCCACGTCGATGGAGAACGACTGGCTCACCAGGGACGGGCGTCGTGTGCGGATCAGCTGGGACAACACCGTCGTCGCCGACGACGACGGGGAGGCCCTGGCCATCATCAGTACCGGCATCGACGTGACGCGTCAGCGTCTGCTCGAGTCGCGTCTCGCCCAGACCGATCGGCTCGAATCGGTCGGACGGCTCGCCGCGGGCATCGCCCACGACTTCAACAACACCCTGGCGGTCCTCCACCTGAGGGTCGAGCGTCTGTCCACCGCCGACCCAACGCAGCGCGACAACGTCGAGGCGCTCACGAGGACCATCGAGCACTCCAAGACCACGATCGGCCACCTCCTGTCGTTCAGCCGCCACCAGGAACTGGTCTCCGTGCCGACCGACGTCAACGACGAGTTGCGGCGACAGCTGGAGATGCTGCATGACCTGCTCGGCGGCGACATCGTGTTGACGACCGACCTGACCGACGACGACAGCACGACCGTGCTCGACCCGGCACGCTTCGAACAGATCATCGTCAACCTCGTGGTCAACGCCCGCGATGCGATGCCCGACGGCGGAACCTTGACGGTGCGCACCGCCGTGGTCGACATCGACGGAGCGGCCGACACCGCCAGAGGGCCCGCCGGCACGGTACCTGCGATGCTCACCGGCGGTCGCTATCTCCGTGTGTCGGTGACCGACACGGGTGTGGGCATTCCCCCCGACGATCTCGCCCACGTGTTCGATCCCTACTTCACGACCAAACCGCCGGGCCGAGGCACCGGACTCGGGCTGGCGACCACCTACGGGACCGTCACGCAGTTCGGCGGTGAGATCGTGGTCGAGAGCGAGCCGGGTGTCGGCACCACATTCACGCTGTGGCTCCCGCAGCAGCGACCCGACGCCGAGCGACCGACCGGCCGGGGCGGAACTCGTGTCGCCGCTGGTTCTGCGACGGTGCTGCTCGTCGACGACGACGACGATCTCCGTGAAGTGCTCGCCGACGAACTCGCACTCCTCGGCCACGACGCCATCGAGGCCGAGGACGGAGTCGCCGGACTCGGACTGATCGATCGGCCCATCGATCTGCTGGTCACCGATGTCCAGATGCCCGGCGTCGACGGCGTCGCGCTGGCGCAGGCGTTGACCCATGATTCGCCGGCGACGCCGGTGCTCTTCGTGACCGGTCTCACCCCGAAGGAACTGAGCGACTGTCTTCCGGCCGGTGCCCAGGTGCTGCGCAAACCGTTCTCTGCGGCCGAGTTCCGCAAGCTGGTGACCGATCTGCTCGAGCGGCGCACCTGAGGCGCCGATCGGCTCCAGCGGCGTGCGTCCGCTCCGCGCAGCAGTTCGAGTGAGGGCGTCCGGCCGCACGTAAACCTGACAGGTGCAGGTGCGTCGGTGCCCCAACGGGTAGCTTCGCGGCTGCTGTGTTCCTGAAGAGTCTCAACCTCAAGGGGTTCAAGTCGTTCGCCGACAGCACCACGATGGTGCTCGAACCCGGGGTCACCGTCGTCGTCGGCCCCAATGGGTCGGGCAAGTCCAATGTGGTCGACGCGGTTGCCTGGGTGCTCGGCGCCCAGGCTCCCAAGGCGGTGCGCAGCCAGAAGATGGATGACGTCATCTTCGCGGGCACCGCATCGCGCCCGGCCCTCGGGCGTGCCGAGGTGACGATCACCATCGACAACTCCGACGGCACCCTCGGCGTCGAGTTCAACGAGGTCACCGTCACCCGCGTGCTGTTCCGCAGCGGCGACTCCGAATATGCGATCAACGGCGTGCCCTGCCGCCTGCTCGACGTGCAGGAGCTGCTCTCCGACGCCGGCGTCGGACGGCAGCAGCACGTCATCGTCAGTCAGGGTCAGATCGACTCGGTGCTCAACGCCCGACCCGAGGAACGGCGGGCGATCATCGAAGAGGCCGCCGGCGTCCTCAAGTTCCGCAAGCGCAAGGAGAAGGCCGAGCGTCGACTCGACGCCACCGAGGCCAACCTGCTGCGCGTGCAGGACCTGCTACGCGAAGTTCGTCGCCAGCTGCGCCCGCTCGAACGCCAGGCCCAGGCAGCCGAACGCCACGGCTCGCTGATCACCGAGCTCGCCGAGGTCAAGACGTTCGTGTCGGGTCGCGAGATCGCGTCCTGGCGGACCAAGCTCGAGGCGCTTGCCGCCACCCGTCTCGAGAGCGCCACCGTCGAGGCCGAGCTGAAGTCGGCCCTGGCCGGACTCGACACCCAGGTGATGGCGATCGAAGCGCAGCTGTCGGCGCGGGGCGCGAGCGACCTGAGCGATCGTCTCGTTCGTGTCGAGCAACTGCGTGAGCGTGCGAGAGGACTGTCGGCGGTGCTCGTCGAACGGCGCCGATCGTTGGAGCGCGACAAGGGTCAGCTGCTCGATGCCGGAGTGGTCGCCAACCTCGAAGCCGACGCATCACGATTCCGTGCCGAGCTCGACGACGTGGTCGTCGCGCTCGCCGAGATCGAGCCCGCGTCCGAGGCCTTGGTCGCCGATGAAGAGAGCTTTCGCGCCGAACGATCCAAGATGATGGACGCGGTCGGAGCCGACCAGAGCGGGTCGCAGGCGGCGAGTGCCGCTGCCGAGGTGCGAGGTGAGATGCGATCGGTTCGATCGTCGCTCGAACGTTCCACCGGCGACCTGCGGCGCTTCCGGGAGCGGTTCGACTCGCTTGCCCAGCGACGCGACTCCAACTCCGAGCGTGCCGTCAGGTTCCGTGTCGAGTGTGACGAGGCCGGAGCGATCGAGGAGCCACTCGTCGCCGAGGTCGAGCTGGCCGAGACCACGCTCGCGGAAGCGATCGCCGCCCACGAGGCGCGTCAGACGATGCGCAACGACGCCGCCGAGGAGGCATCGCGCTGCTCTGCGAGGGTCGAGGCGCTCGAACTCGCCCTCGACGCAGCCCGAGCCCGGGCCGGAGCCGAACGTCTCGCCGGTGTGGACGGCGTGCTCGGGACGCTGCTCGACCTGATCGAGATCGATGCCGGGTGGGAGCCCGCTGTCGAGGCTGCGTTGGGCGAGTCGCTGACCGCGGTGGTCGTCGACGACCCCTCGGCCGGTCGGCGGGCACTCGATGCGCTGCGCAGCTCCGACACGTCCGGGGCCGTGATCGCGCTGGGGACGCGCCCTGCGGGCCAGCCCCGCCCGGGTGTCGGCGACGCAGTGCGTCCGCACGCTCGGTCGTCTCGTCCGGGCGTCGACGCATTGCTCGACGGGTTGCTCGGCTCCGCCGTACGCGTCGACGAGCTCGGTGCAGCGGTCGATGCCGCGTTGGGCCACCCCGACGCCGTGGTCGTCACCGAGGCCGGTGACCGGTTCGGCCTCAGCGGATGGCGTGTGGGCGCCGCCGGCAGCGGGGCAACGGCAGCCGCGCTCGACGACGCGCTCGATCGAGCGCGCGCGGCCAGCGAGGGGCTGGAACTCGCGACCGAGGCGGTTGCTGCCGCCGACCGCGCGCTGCAGGCGGCGCGAGGTGCCGAGGCCGAGCTGGTTCGCCGGCTCGATGCCAACGATGCACGTTTCAGCGCTGCCTCGGAGGGACTCGCACAGGCGCAACGCGAACACCGTGAAGCCGAGGCCGAGCTCGAGAACCTCGAACGGTCCATCGAGGACGTCACGGCCAACATCGTCCGCGACGAACAACGCATCGGCGAGCTCGAAGCGCTGTTGCCGGCACTCGAATCCGACGAGCAGGCAGAGGCCGACGCCGCACGGGCCCGGGGGGAGTTGCGCGCCGAACTCGAGACCAGGGCTGCGGCACTGGCGTCTCGCCGCAAGGACCTCGAGGTGCACAACGCCGGGCTCCACGAGCGCCAGCAGCTCCTCGAGCGGCGCCTCGACGAGACCGAGCGCCGTCTCGCCGCCGATGCGGAGGCCCGGATCGCGGCCGAGGGCCAACGCAAGACGATCGAACGCGACATCGGTGCCATCGACCGGCTCATCGAACGGGTGACCCGTCACCGCGACGTCGTCGAGGTGGTCCACACCGACCTCGCCGAGCAGCGGCGGCGACAGAGCGACGAGGTGCGAGGCCTCACCACCGAACTCGATCGGCACCGACGCGAACGCAGCGAGAAGGAGCAGGCGCTCGACGCCTCCCGAGAGCGGGCGCGCCAGGCCGAGCTCGGAGAGGCCGAAGCCAAGCTGCGCCTCGAAACCGCGATCGAGACCTTGCGACGTGATCTCGACATCGAACCAGCGGTGGCGGAGGCAGCGTCGATGCCGGAGCTGCCCGACGGCGCCACGCCGGCCGGTCGCGTGCGCGAGCTCGAACGCGAGTTGCGTCTGCTCGGCCCGATCAACCCGCTGGCCCTCGAAGAGTTCAACGAACTCCAGACCCGACACACGTTCCTCGAAGAGCAGCTCGAAGACGTCCGGTCGACACGGCGCGAGCTCTCGCGGGTGATCGCTGCGGTCGACACCGAGATCCAGAACGTGTTTGCCTCGGCGTTCGCAGACGTCAGCGAGAACTTCACGCAGCTGTTCGGGCTGCTGTTCCCCGGTGGGGTCGGCAAGCTGAAGCTCACCGCCCCCGACGACATGCTCAACACGGGCATCGAGGTCGAGGCCAAGCCCAGCGGCAAGAACGTCAAGAAGCTGTCGCTGCTGTCCGGTGGCGAACGCAGCCTCACGGCGCTGGCGTACCTGTTCGCCGTGTTCCGCTCGCGCCCCTCGCCGTTCTACGTGATGGACGAGGTCGAAGCTGCGCTCGACGACGTCAACCTGCACCGGTTCCTCGGGTTGATCCAGGAGTTCCGCAAGGACGCCCAGCTGATCGTCGTGTCGCACCAGAAGCGCACCATGGAGGCCGGCGACTGCCTGCTCGGCGTGAGCATGCAGCCCGGCGGTTCCAGCAAGGTCGTCACCGAACGCGTCACCACCGCCACGCCCTGAACCCCGCTGGTTCCCCGCACCCGGCGTGGGTGCCCGGCATCACAGGTAGCGTCGGGTTCGATGGGTATCGAAGTCATTTTTCTGATCCTCGCCGTGCTGGTGGTGGCCTTCGGGATCGGTGTGGTCATCGTCAATCGGCGCAAGGCCGAGCGACCTGCCCCACCCCCCAGTCGGACCACCCGACCGGCGGCTCCGCCTCCGAGGCCCGAAGGAGAGGCCGGCGGCGGCACCCTGGTCGAGGAGCGACCCGAGGAGATCGTCGAGCCGGAGCCGGAACTCGCTCCGGCGTCGCTGCGCGATCGTTTGGCCAAGGCCCGTCTCGCCTTCACCGGTGCGTTCGCTGGTGTGCTCGGACGCAGCGGCATCACCGAGGAGAGCTTCGACGACCTCGAAGAAGCGCTGTTGCGAGCCGATGTCGGCGTCGGGGTGACCATGGAGCTGATCGATGGCCTTCGGGCGAAGGTGGCCGCGAAGGAGATCACCGAGCCCCAGGCGCTGCTCGACGAGCTCGAAGCCGAGATGGTGTCGCGGCTCGAAGGTTCCGATCGCTCGCTCACCTTCGAACCCGGCGAAGCGGACAGCCCGAACGTGTGGATGTTCGTCGGCGTCAACGGCGTCGGCAAGACCACGACGATCGGCAAGCTGTCGAACCAGCAGATGCGTGACGGTCGCACCGTGTTGATGGCGGCGGGCGACACATTCCGTGCGGCTGCGGCCGAACAGCTGACGACGTGGGCCGAGCGATCCGGCGCTGAGATCGTGCGCGGCGCCGAAGGGAGTGACCCGAGTGCGGTGATCTTCGACGGTGTCGAGCGCGCCGCGGCCCGCCACATCGAGCTGGTGATGGCCGACACCGCCGGGCGCCTGCACACCAAGTCGAACCTGATGGAAGAGCTGAAGAAGGTGCGCCGCGTCGCCGAGAAGGGAGCGGGTCGCGTGACCGAGACGTTGCTCGTGATCGACGCGACCACCGGCCAGAACGGCCTCGCTCAGGCCCGCGAGTTCGGCGAGGCCACGAACGTGACCGGTGTGGTGCTGACCAAGCTCGACGGCTCGGCCAAGGGCGGCATCGTGTTCGCGATCGAGACCGAACTCGGCATCCCGGTGAAGCTGGTCGGCATCGGCGAGACGATCGAGGACCTGATCCCGTTCGATCCCGCCGAGTTCGTGTCCGCCCTCGTCAATCCCTGACACGGACCCGACTCACCTCTCATCTCACCCCCCACTTCCCGAAAAATCTCGCCCTCGTTGCGCTGAGCGCAACGATCCCGCGACATTTCGGAGGGGAGGGGCCGGAGAGGCGGAAGACGCGAGGGATTGGAGGTGCCGGTTCGGCTGCGGGCGGGGTCGAGCCCGCCTGACAGACTGTGGAGATGACCACACTCGACACGCGTCCCGACGCTGCCACGACCGATCCGGAGACCCGCGAGGTCACCGATGCCGTCGACGCATTCCTCGCCTCGAACGATCCGACGGCCATGGAGAACGTCGACTTCCGGGGTGCCCGCTACGACGCCGGGCTGGCGTGGGTCCACTTCCCGAAGGGCTACGGCGGCCTCGGCGTGCGGCCCGAACTGAACAAGCTCGTCGAGACCCGGATGCGCGAAGCGGGCGCCAAGCCGACCGAGCCGATGACGTTCTTCATGGGGTTGGCCGGGCCGACGGTCGTCACCCACGGCAGCCACGAGGCCAAGGAGCGCTTCCTGCGCCCGATGTACACCGGTGAGGAGATCTGGTGCCAGCTCTTCTCGGAGCCGGGCGCCGGTTCCGACTTCGCCGGGCTCGCCACCAAGGCCGAGCGCGACGGCGACGAGTGGATCGTCAACGGCCAGAAGGTCTGGAACACGATGGCGCACCTCGCCGACTTCGGCATGCTCGTCACCCGCACCGACCCCGACGCCCCGAAGCACAAGGGCATGACCTACTTCGCGCTCGACATGCACGCCGACGGCGTCGAGGTGCGGCCGCTGCGCCAGATCACGGGCGAGGCCGAGTTCAACGAGGTCTACATGACCGATGCCAGGATCCCCGATGCCCATCGGATCGGCGATGTCGGTGAAGGGTGGCGAGCGAGCCTGACCACGCTGATGAACGAGCGCAATGCGATCGGCACCGGAGAGGGTGCCGGCAGCGGTTCGGTTCGGCGTCGTGGTGCTGCCGCGAACGATGCGGTCGACATCTGGAAGACGCTCGATCCGTCCGACCAGGACGGTGCCCGCAAGGACCGGATGATGCAGCTGTGGTGTCAGGCCGAGGTCAACCGCCTGACCAATGTCCGTGCCGGCGAGAACGCGAAGGCCGGCAACCCGGGGCCGGAGATGACGATCGCCAAGCTGGCGTTCTCCGAACTCAACAAGCCGCTGTACGAGTTCTGTGTCGACCTGATGGGCGCCGACGCGCTGATCGGCTACGACTACACGTTCCGCCGCCCCGGCGACCTCGACATCTCCGGCACGATGCACGGCACGCGGTATTCGTTCATGCGGGTGCGGGCGAACTCGATCGAGGGTGGCACGTCCGAGATCCTGCGCAACATCATCGGCGAACAGGTCCTCGGCCTGCCCGGCGAGCCCCGCGTCGACAAGGTCGGCCCCTGGAAGGACGTCCCCCGCAACTAGCGCAGCTCCTCCATGCGATGAGCGAAACCCGCACATGCAGGGTGTTCGCTCATCGCGCTGATCCGCAACCTGCTCGCGGTTGGACGCGCCGCTAACCTCGGGGGCCTGATGTTCGACAATCTGTCCACCCGACTCGAAGGCATCGTCAAGAAGGTTCGCGGCAAGGGCCGCCTCACCGAGGCCGACGTCGACGAGGTGATGAAGGAGATCCGCACGGCGCTCCTCGAAGCCGACGTCAACGTCACCGTCGTCCGCTCGATCTGCAACCGCATCCGCGAGACCGCCATCGGCGCCACGCGCTCGTCGGCCCTGGACCCCGCTCAGCAGGTGGTGAAGGCGGTCAACGACGAACTCACCCGTGCCCTCGGTGGCGACACGCTGTCGATCAGCTACGCATCGAAGCCGCCGACCGTGGTGTTGATGGCCGGCCTGCAGGGTTCCGGCAAGACGACCAACTCCGCGAAGTTGGCCACCTGGTTCAAGGGTCAGGGGCGCCAACCGCTGCTGGTCGGCGCCGATCTCCAGCGCCCGGCGGCCGTCGAGCAGTTGCGCACCCTCGGTCGCCAGATCGACGTGCCGGTGTTCTCCGACCCGTCCGATCCGGTGCGGGCATCAGCGGCAGGTCTCGAAGAGGCCAAGCGACTCGGCCGTGACGTCGTCATCGTCGACACCGCCGGTCGTCTGTCGATCGACGCCGAGATGATGGAGCAGGTCCGCCAGATCTCGGCCACGGTCCAGCCCGACTACACGTTCCTCGTCGTCGACGCGATGACCGGCCAGGACGCGGTCCAGACCGCCGAGGCATTCCACGAGACGCTCCAGATCGACGGCGTGATCATGTCGAAGATGGACGGCGACGCCCGCGGCGGTGCCGCACTGTCGGTCAAGGAGGTCATCGGCCGGCCGATCGCGTTCGCGTCCACCGGTGAGAAGCTCACCGAGTTCGAACAGTTCCACCCCGATCGCATGGCGGGCCGCATCCTCGGCATGGGCGACATGCTCACCCTGATCGAGCAGGCCGAGCAGGCCTTCGAAGCCGACCAGGCCGAGCAGGCCGCGGCGAAGTTGATGGAGGGCCAGTTCACCCTCGACGACTTCCTCGAACAGATGCAGCAGATCAAGAAGATGGGCTCGCTCGGCAACCTCATGGGGATGATGCCCGGCATGCCCAAGGAACTCAAGGGCGCCAAGATCGACGACGACGACCTCAAGCCGATCGAGGCGATCATCCGCTCGATGACGCCCGAGGAGCGTGCGCAGCCCGTGATCATCAACGGCAGTCGCCGCCAGCGCATCGCCAACGGCTCGGGGACCGAGGTCGGTGACGTCAACCGGCTGGTCAAGCAGTTCGGCGAGATGCAGAAGATGATGAAGAAGATGGGCATGGGCGGTCCCGGCGGCGGTCGCCCCGGCAAGGGCAAGAAGGGCAAGGGCAAGAAGGGCCGCACCGGCTCGGCCTCGAAGGGGCGTGGTCTGCCTCCGGGGCTGCTCGACCCGAACGCCACCGGTGGGATGGACATCCCGGGCCTGCCCGGCATGCCGAACATGCCCGGGCTCCCGGGCGCTCCCAAACGCTGACCTCCGCGGCGGGCCGCCGTTCCGGCGAGGGGATTGCGGCGCTCGCCGCTAACCTTGCGACGTTCTCATTTGCACCCAGGAGTATCGATTTCACATGGCAGTCAAGTTGCGGCTCACCCGCATCGGCAAGAAGAAGCAGCCCCAGTACCGCATCGTGGCGGCCGACGCCCGTTCGCCACGCGACGGACGCTTCATCGAGATCCTGGGTCACTACGACCCTCGTCAGGATCCGTCCGTGCTCACCGTCGACAACGACAAGGCCGTGAAGTGGCTCGCCGACGGCGCACAGCCGACCGAGCGTGTCGCCAAGCTGCTCCAGATCTCCGGCGCCATCGAGCAGTTCGAATCCGCCAAGGTAAGCAAGTGAGCGACGTCGACACCGACACCGCCCCGGAATCCGACGAGCTGGCCCCCACTGCGGTCGCCGTCCTGACACACATCGTGAAGTCGCTGGTCGACGACGACGATGCGGTCACCGTCGAGGCCGACGACTCGGGTCGTCGTCTCACGCTCAACGTTCGCGTCGGCGAAGGCGAGCTCGGCCGGGTCATCGGTCGACGCGGGCGCACCGCCTCGAGTATCCGCACGGTCACCCGTGCGGCGGCGAGCAAGGACGATGTCGAGATCGACATCGAGTTCCTCGACGACTGAGCAGCGCCCTTGACGGACGACGGCTTGCTCGAAGTCGGTCACATCCGGCGTGCGCACGGCCTGCGCGGCGACGTCTTCGTACAGTTGCTCTCCGACTCCGACGTGCGCGTCGCTCCGGGCAGCGAACTGTTCGCCGACGGTGAGCGACTCGTGGTCGAGACGTCACGTGTGGCCTCGAATGGTCGACGTGTCGTGAAGTTCGCGCAGATCCCCGATCGCACGGCCGCCGAGCAGTACGCCAACCGCACGCTGCGGGGCCGGCCGATCGACGACCCCGACGCACTGTGGGTCCACCAGATGATCGGTCGCCGCGTCGTCGAGCTCGACGGCACCGACCGGGGGCGGTGTGTCTCGGTGCTCGCGAATCCGGCGGCCGATCTGCTCGAGCTCGACAATGGCGCCCTCGTGCCGTCGAACTTCGTGGTGTCGATCGACGCCGAAACGGTCACGGTCGACACCCCCGACGGC
>CAZJUC010000077.1:10793-13100 GCA_964549065.1 uncultured Ilumatobacteraceae bacterium | reverse complement strand
GCGAGCGGGCTCGACGTGGTCTGCATCACCGACCACAACACCATCGACGGCGCGCTCGGGTTGCGTGACCGCCTCGCCTGTCGGACGATCGTCGGGGAGGAACTCCGCACGGCGGCCGGTGAGATCATCGGGCTGTTCCTGACCGAGCGGGTGCCGATGGGGATCTCGCATCTCGATGCTGCGAAGGCGGTCCGTGATCAGGGCGGTGTGGTCTACATCCCGCATCCGTTCGATCCGATGCGCCGGAACATGAGCGAAGCGGCGCTGTACGAGCTGGCCGACAACGACCTGATCGATGCTGTCGAGGTACTGAATGCGAAGACGGCGTTGCCGAGCCTCAATCGTCGAGCCGCCGAGTTCGCCGCCGAATTCGGCATCGTCGGCGGCGCAGGCAGCGACGGTCACGTCCCCGACGCGCTCGGCGCCGCGTACGTGGAGATGATCGACTTCGACACGCCGATGGAGTTCCTGGCTTCGCTGGCCGCCGCCGACGTGGTCGGTCACCACTGGGACGAGGCCCGCCCCTGGGCCCCCCGCATCATCCCCTCGGTGACGTGACCGATCACGCCTGGGGTCTGACCCCTGGCGTGATCGTGGGAACGGTGGGGTTGGGGTGTAGACAGTGCGATCGTGCCGATCTACCAGGCGATCATCCTCGGCATCGTGCAGGGGCTCTCGGAGTTCCTGCCGATCTCGTCGAGCGGCCACCTGCTGCTCGTGCCGTGGCTCGCCGGCTGGGAGGAACTCGATCCGTCGATCAAGAAGTCGTTCGACGTCGCGCTCCACCTCGGCACGCTCGTCGCCGTCGTCGGCTACTTCTGGCGTGACGTCACCACCTACGTGGTCGAGGGAACCAAGCTCGTGTTCGTGCGCAAGGTGCCACCGACCGCCGACGGAAGGCTGGCCTGGCTGTTCGTGCTCGCCACCCTGCCCGCCGCCGCGGTCGGCGCACTCTTCGAAGACCAGATCGACACCCGTCTCGGCACGCCGACGATCATTGCGATCTCACTGATCGGGTTCGGCGTCCTGCTCGCCGTTGCCGACCGCACCCTGGGCCGCCGCAAGGTCGACGGGTTCCGGGCCAAGGACGCACTGCTCGTCGGTGCCGCCCAGGCGCTCGCACTGAACCCGGGCACGTCACGATCCGGCATCACGATGACCGCCGGCCGATTCCTCGGGTTCGACCGCGAAGCCGCAGTGCGGATCAGCTTCGTGATGTCCATCCCGGTGATCTTCGGCGCGGTCGTCTTCAAGTTCGCCGGTCTGATCTCCGATGGCATCCCCGACGGTCTCGTCGTGCCGCTGATCGTCGGCATCGTCACCTCCGGGCTGTCCGGATGGCTGGCCGTGTGGGGGACGCTGCGGATCGTGCGGACCCGCAGTTTCATGCCGTTCGTGATCTACCGGATCGCGCTCGGCGTGATCGTGCTGATCGTGATCGCCGCCGGCTGGCGCTGAGGCGACGATCGGTGTCCGGCGCCAGGCGTCACACGGCGGTCACGGCAGGTAGACGAGGGTGGCGATGCCGTGCTGCGATGCAGCCGCGACGGCTGCACCGGCGTCCTGCGCGACGGCGACGAAGATGACGTCGTCGACGACGACGGTCACCGTGGCGCGTTCGGCGATGATCAGCCCATCGGCGGCCACGCTGACCTCGGTGCCGACGACCACGCCGCGCGCCAGCGGGTCGGCCACGGCCACGACCACCTCGCCGTCGGCGGCCAGCGCGGCAGGGCCCGGGTGAGGGGCGACGTCGAGTTCGGTCAGGATTTCGCCGGCGCCGACGCGTTGGCGGACCACGGCGCCGTCGGGTTCCTCGGTGAGCGCGAGCCCGGTGACCGCCGCGACCGGCAACGACACGAGCTCGGCGACGATCTCCTCGCCGGGCTCGAGCTGCCGGCTGGCCACCAGCACGCTGCGTGACGTACCCCAGCGGTCGCGCTCGCGGGCGATCGACGACATCTCGTGCTGGACGGCGCCGGCGGCGAGCAGGGTGAGTGTGGCCACCACGGCCCAGTGGATCCAGGGCCGTCGGGCGAGGACGAGTCGGGCTCGGGCCGCGACGTGCATTCGGTGTCTCCTCGGATCGTGGACGATCGGAGGGAGTCGGTCGACGCCGACGCTATCGACGCTGCCGCGAGAACGTCAGCTGTTCGACGACGACGACGTCGTCGAACTCGAACCGCCGGAATCCGAACCGCCGGAATTCGAGCCCGTGGCACCCTCGGACTTGGTCGACGACGCGCTGCTCGACGACGAACCGCTGTCGGCACTCGACGAACCGTTGCCGCCCGAGTCGCCCTTCGA
>CAZJUC010000077.1:3020-10693 GCA_964549065.1 uncultured Ilumatobacteraceae bacterium | reverse complement strand
CGAGTCGCCCTTCGACTCGCTCGTGGACGCCGTCGAGGACGACGACTTCTTGCCACGATTGTCGGTCTTGAAGAACCCGGAGCCCTTGAAGGTGACGCCGACCGGTGTGAAGACCTTCTTCACGGGCAGCACCTCGCCGGTGTCGGGGTGGGCGATCTCGGTGAGGTTGTCGTCGTGGAAGCCCTGCTGGACCTCGATGGTCTCGCCGGTGGCGACGAACTTGTAGACGTAGGTTGGCATCGAACGCCAGAGGATATCGTCCGACCCATGCAGGTCCGCAGTGCTGTCATTCCCGCCGCCGGTCTCGGGACCCGATTCCTCCCCGCGACCAAGGCGGTCCCCAAGGAGTTGTTCCCGATCGGCGACCAGCCGGCCATTCAGATCGTGATCGACGAAGCGCTCGGAGCCGGCTGTGATCACATCGTGATCGTCGGCAGCCGCTCGAAGCCGGCCATCGATGCGTACTTCGCCCCGGACGACGCCCTGCTCGACGCGCTCGAGGCCAAGGGCAAGTCCGAGACAGCGGAACGGTTACGGGCGATCGGGCGTGACTGGCGCGTCGACATCGTCTACCAGGACGACCCCAAGGGCCTCGGCCACGCTGTCGGTTGCGCCCGCGAGGCGGTCGGCGACGAGCCGTTCGCCGTGCTCCTGCCCGACGAGTTGATGTCGAGCTCCGCGGTGCTCGCCCAGATGAACGGGGTGTGCGCGGCGACCGAGGGCAGCGTCGTCGCCGTGGTGAACGTGCCGCGCGAGCAGGTCAGTTCCTACGGCGTGATCGACCCGGCCGGCGAACTCACCCACGACGGCGTGATCCCCGTGAAGGACCTCGTCGAGAAACCCGCTCCGGAGGACGCTCCGAGCAACTTCATCCTCACCGGTCGCTATGTGCTCACCGCCGACGCATGGGACGAGATCGGCGCACTCCGACCCGGCAGCGGCGGCGAGCTCCAGCTCACCGATGCGCTTCGGGCGCAGGCCGCCCGGGCGCCGTTCCACGCCGTCGTCGCGGACGAGAGCCGGCTCGACACGGGCACCCCACTCGGGTTCCTCACCGCGTCGATCGAGTTGGGTCTCCACCACCCCGAACTCGGCCCCGAGTTGCGAGAGTTCCTGCGGCACCTCCACGTCTGACCGACGTCGAGCAACCCGTCGGCGGTCAGAGACGGCGGAACTCCGCGGGATGATCGTGCACGAGGCCGTACTCGTCGACGTCGAATTCTGCGACGTACCCGCTGTCGAGGTTCGAGTACTCGAATCGACGAGCGGCGAGACGTCGGTAACGCTGGCGGACCGGGACCACGCCGAGGGACTCGACGTCGATCATCGCCGCCATGACGTCGGCATGGTCGCCGATCCCGAGGGTCAACCGTCGGATCGGGATGGAGTTGGTGAACGGCGTGACGGGCAGGTCGATGTCGGTGCAGCCGGCGAGGTCGTCGCGGACGGCGCCGTTCATCTCCCCCCACCGCCCCGTGCCGTCCGCGCCGAGCCACAGATCGGGCTCGTCGAGGTCGCGGAACAGCAGGAACTGGCGCACCTGCCACGTCGCGGACAGGCGGATCACGTAGGTGATCGCCTCGCGGCCCACCTCCCCGGTTGCCGTCCAGCCCTCGTTCTCCCAGCGCAGCGTGAGGGTCTCGAGATGTTCGTGGTCCCACGTCCGCCAGCGGGCGGTGTAGCCGTCGGACGGAAACGCGGTCAGGACGTCGGACACGTTCACCCAGGCTAGAGGTGCCGGCCGGCACGGCCTGCGGTACCTTGCGAGCGTGACCCCGTTGGAGGACGCCCAGGCGTTCGTGCTCGAATCGTGCCCGCCGTTGGGAGCGGTCGAGGTCGACCGATCGCACGCAGCCGGCCTGGTGCTCGCCGCACCCGTGGTCGCCGCCGAGGTCGTGCCACCGTTCGACAACACCGCGGTCGACGGCTACGCCGTTCGCTCCGCCGACGTCGTATCGGCCCCGGTGGAGTTGTCGGTGGTCGGCGAACTCGCCGCCGGAGTCGCGCCGTCCGTGCGCGTGGGTGCGGGTGAGGCGATCCGGATCATGACGGGCGCTCCCATGCCCGAGGGTGCCGACGCGGTCGTGATGGTCGAGGATTCCGAACGTCTGGGCGACTCCGCCGTTCGGCTCACGCGGTCGGTGCCACCTGGGGCTGCGGTGCGGCGCGCCGGTGACGACGTCCGTCTCGGCGACGAGCTGTTCGCCGTCGGGACCACGATCACGCCGGCCGTCGATGCCGTGCTCGCCAGTGTCAACGCCGCTCGATTGCGGGTGCATCGGCGAGCGCGGGTCGCGGTGCTGTCGACCGGTGACGAGCTGGTCGACGACGGATCACCGTTGGAGATCGGTCAGATTCGCGAGAGCAACAAGACGATGCTGGCTGCGCTGCTCGTCGAGGCCGGGTGCGAGGTCGTCGATCTCGGGGTGGTCCGCGACGACGAGGACGAACTGGAGCGGGTACTGCGGTCCGCCGCGACCACGTGCGACGCGATCGTGTCGAGCGGTGGGGTGTCGATGGGTGACTACGACGTCGTCAAGGCGGTGCTCGGACGCGTCGCCGACATGACCTGGATGCAGATCGCGATCAAACCAGCCAAGCCGTTCGCCTTCGGTCGGCTGGGAGGCGTCCCGATCTTCGGCTTGCCGGGCAACCCGGTCAGTTCGCTCGTGAGCTTCGAGCTGCTCGCCCGACCCGCGCTGCGCCGCATGATGGGTCACCGTCGCCTGACCCGGGCGAGCATCGTGGCGGTCGCCGACGCGCCGCTCGACCGGCAGCCTGACGGCAAGGTGCACTTCGTCCGCGTCAGCGGTGACTTCGCCGACGACGGCCGCTTCCACGTGCGTCCCGTCGACGCCCAGGGCAGCCACCAGCTCGCGGCAACCGCGCTCGCCGACGCGATGGCCGTGGTTCCCGACGGCGACGGCGTCCCCGCCGGCACCGACGTCGCGGTGCTGCTCCTGCGCGGCGACGTCTGAACCACGGGTTCGTCATTAGGCTGATCCGATGGCTGGGGGACGCGACCGCATGCACGAACAGTTGGTCGACCCGTTCGGACGTCTCATCGAAGATCTGCGGATCTCGATCACCGACCGGTGCAACTTCCGCTGCACCTATTGCATGCCCGAGGAAGGAATGCAGTGGCTGCCCCGCTCGGAGGTGATGACGTTCGAGGAGATCGAGCGCCTGGCCCGCATCTTCGTCCAGCGCTACGGCGTGCGCGGGATCCGGCTCACCGGGGGCGAGCCGACCGTGCGCGCGCACCTGCCCGTCCTGGTCGAGAAGCTCGCATCGATCGAGGGGCCGAACGGGCCCGTCGACCTCGCCATGACCACCAACGGCGCCACGATGCGACTGGTCGCGCAGACGCTGCGCGACGCCGGGCTCAGCCGGGTCAACATCAGCCTCGACACCCTCGATCGGGCCAAGTTCCAGCAGATGACCCGTCGCGACGAACTCGTGCGGGTCCTCGACGGCATCGAAGCGGCGAAGCAGGCCGGATTCTCACCGGTGAAGCTCAACGCCGTCATCGAGCGTGGCGTGAACGACGACGAGATCGTCGCGCTCGCCGACTTCGGCCGTGCCCGCGACGTCGAGGTGCGCTTCATCGAGTTCATGCCGCTCGACGCCGACGGTCACTGGATGAACGACAAGGTCGTCGGCCAGGACGAGATCGTCGCTGCGATCGACGCCGTGCATCCGCTCGAACAGCTGCCCGCCAGGGGCGCAGCGCCGGCCGATCGGTTCCGGTATGTCGACGGACGCGGCACGATCGGGGTGATCCCCACCGTCACCAAGCCGTTCTGCGGCGACTGCGACCGGGTGCGTCTCACGGCCGAGGGACAGTTCCGTACCTGTCTCTTCGCCACCGATGAGTTCGACCTGATGGCGGCGATGCGATCCGGCGAGACCGACGACCAGTTGGCACTTCGTCTCGAAGCGGCCGTGGCCACGAAGTGGGCCGGCCACCGGATCAACCAGGTCAACTTCATCCGGCCGGGCAAGTCGATGAGTCAGATCGGCGGCTGAGCCTCGAGTGTCCCGGTGAGCCCGGCACCGTGAGACGCTTCGGCGTCACCGGGTCGGAGCAACGAGGAGATCAGAGCGCCGGGAAGGCGCGGAAGCGTTCGGCGACGCCCGTGTCGCCGAGGATCTCGACCCCTCCCGCCTCGCGACGCCACAGCCACAGCAGCAGATCGTTGGCCCGCCCGCGCACGGCGGCGTCACCCTTTGCGTGCTCGCGGCTGAACTCGATACCGGTGTCGTCGAGTCGACGCACCAGCCACTCGCCGTTCACGGCCGAACGATCGTCGGCGCCTTCGTTCACGTCGGAGCTCGTGTCGGTGCAGTGCAGGTGCACGCTGCCATCCACCGGCGCCGCACTTTCGTTCGTGCGGCCAGCCGCGAACCACGTCAGGAACTCGTCGATGCCGTCCGCTGCAACCGCCACGGGGATCTCGTAGGGGACCCCCACCGCATGGGCGGCGTCCCAGCGGTGCATCGCGGTCTCCTGGACCATCCGGCGTTCGACCCAGATCTCCGGCTGGTTGCGTCCGGTCCACGTCCACACCTCGGCGTCGTCGGCGGCACGCGCCAGTGCGGAGAACATCGAGGTGTGTGCCGCACTCACCCAGTCGATCAGCAACTCGTCCGATGGTCGCGCCGGCTGGCCCATCGCCTGGACGCCCTCGAGCGTGGTGATGCCCTCGGACACGATCCGACCCCACTGGTTCCACACCTTGCCGATGTGCCAGGCCAGATCACCCAGGTTCCAGTCCGGGCACGACGGCACCGGATGATCGAGCCCGTGCTCGGTGACGATCCTGATCAGTTGGGCGGCGTCGGTACGCAGGTGGGCGTGGACGTCGTAGGGGAGCTCGGTCGGTGACGTTGCGGCAGCGTCGGACATGACGGCGACCGTACCCCGACGCGGTGCCAGGCCACACGCCCGGCTCACCCGTGTCGCGACGGGCGAGCTAGCGTTCGACTCCACATGAGCGATCTCTCCTTCACCCACCTCGACCCACTCGGCCGCGCCCGCATGGTCGACGTGACCCCCAAGGAACCCACGCACCGCCGAGCGGTCGCCCGCTGCAAGGTCTTCATGAAGCCCGAGACGACCGCGGCGATCGCCAACCGTGAGGTCAAGAAGGGTGACGTGCTCTCGGTGGCCCGCGTCGCCGGCATCCAGGCCGCCAAGCGCACCTCCGACATGATCCCGCTGTGCCATCCGCTGCTCGTCGGGGCCGTGTCGGTCAATTTCGAGATCGGCGACGACTTCGTGGCGATCGAGGTGCACGTCGACACCGTCGACCGCACCGGCGTCGAGATGGAGGCGCTGCACGCCTGCAGCACCGCAGCGCTCACCGTGTACGACATGTGCAAGTCCGCGGACCGGGCGATGGTGATCGGGGAACTGGCATTGTGGGAGAAGACCGGTGGCCGCTCGGGTGTCTACCGCCGTGCCGACACCGCCGACGGCACGGCTGACGGGGCCGAGGGTGGAGCCATCGCCGGCTCGTCCGACGGGACGCCGGCGTGACCGACGTCTCGTCAATGATTGCGTCCATCGTCACAATCGTCGTAGAATCGACACACATCGGTGCGGCGCATCGAACCGTGCCGATCAAGCTTCCCATCACGAACCGACACCTCACCGATTCTTCTCCGTACTGACTCATGGCCCAACTCGTTCTCCTCGTCGTCGCCGCCGCTTGGGCGGCCGTCCTGATCCCGCCGATGCTCCGGTCGCGGGTCGAGAACCGCCCGAATTCCTCGGTCACCGACTTCCGACGCCAGCTCAGCACACTGCAGAGCACGTCGACGCCACCGCGCATGCGCACGATCGGCCGGCCGTTGGCCCCCTCACCGCTCCAGCGTCCCGCCGCCGGGGGCCGGCCCGGACATCCGCACCATCGCCAAGCCGCCATCCACGGCTCCCCGACGGCACGCCAACGCACCGGCGGGGCCCGCACTGCCGATGCGTCCCGTCGCGCCGGCCAGCCGGCCGTGCGTACCCATGGCTCTCACGAGCCGGCGCATCGTCAGGTCCACATGGAGCGGCCCCACCGTCCCGCCGAGCGTCCCACCGAGGTTCGCTCCGACGTCCGTCGTCGCCGCAGCAACGTGCTGTTCCTGCTGGTGGTCACCACTGCCTGCACCTTGTTCCTCGCAGCGACCACGGCGTCGACCGTGATGCTCTACGTGTTCGCTCTCGCCTTCCTGGCGCTGTGCGGGTACGTGTACCTGCTCGCCCAACTCCGCCAGCGTGAGGCGTCCGGTTGGGGCGACGGCTGGCTCGAGCAGCGCTGACCGCTCGTCTCGCCCGCTACACTCTCCCGAGCATTTGGGGCTATAGCTCAGTTGGTAGAGCGCGTCGTTCGCAATGACGAGGTCAAGGGTTCGATTCCCTTTAGCTCCACGAATTCACCTCGACAGGTGATCTCGGACGACACCGGTCGTTCATCTGCGCCGAGGTCGTCCGCCAGCGCGACGTCCGACGCCGGCACGGTGCTGTTCGCGGGGAACGGCATCGGGCGGCCGTCGACCATCGCGGTTCGGAGCGGTTCGTCGGGATCAGACCGGCCGACCGGATCGGGATGAGGTCAGCCGACCGGGTCGGGATGAGGTCAGCCGACCGGGACGGCATACACGACGATGTTCTCGCGGTAGCGGCGGATCTCGGGGTTGTAGTCGCCGCCGCAGGTGATCAACACGAGCGTCTCGTCGCCGGTGTTGCGCCAGATGCGCTCACGGGGCAGTTCCTGCTTGCCGTAGATGGTCCGTTCGGTCACTTCGTAGCGACGAACGGTGCCGTCGTCGAGGGCGACCTCGATCTGCTCGCCGGGTTCGACGCTGCCGAGGCGGGCGAAGGGGCCGGTGGTGCGATTCCACGACACGTGGGCGGCCAGCACGGTGGCCCCGGGCCGGCCGGCGGTGGCGCCGTACTGGTACCAACCGATCTCGGTTTCGTCAGGGATCTCCATCTGGCCGTCGAGTTCGAGGCCGACGGCTCGTACGGGAAAACGTGAGACGTCGATCGATTCCATCTGGAGCCCGATCGGGCGGGGTCGGGGGGCGACGATCTCGGGCACCGCGCTCTGGCGCGGTCCGAGTTGCTGCGCCAGTGGCGACAGCGCGTCGTCCGGGTCCCCCTCCGTCTCGACGTCGTCGGCCGGATCGCCGGTCGAGTCACCGTCCGGGCCGGTGACGGGGCCTGTGGTGGTGCCGCCCTGCGGAGGTTCGTCGGTCGCCGGTGGACGGGGCGGAACCGTCGACGGAGTCACCGCGGCGGTGACGTCGTCGACGTCCAGAACGACCTCGTCGCCGCTCCCTGCGGCGATGACGAGACCGGCGACTGCCAGCCCGGCACCTGCGAGGAGTGCGGCGACGATGAGCACCGTGAGGCCCGAGAGCCCCACGTCACGTGACGACCGTCCCGAGTGGAGGGGGGGAGCGGGACGGTCGTTCACGTGATCAGTGTGGTCGATGTGCTGACTCGGGAGCGGTCAGGCGTCGACGGTGCGGCGGCGGAGCACCATGGCGCCACCGGCCAGGGCGAACAGGCCCGCAGCGGCGGCGAACAGCGCCACCGACGAGTTCGTGCTCGCAGCGAGCTCGCCACCGGTGTTGACTTCGGTCGGCGCCGGCGTACCGTCGCCGCCGTCCTCGCC
>CAZJUC010000077.1:0-2920 GCA_964549065.1 uncultured Ilumatobacteraceae bacterium | reverse complement strand
CGCCACCGGTGTTGACTTCGGTCGGCGCCGGCGTACCGTCGCCGCCGTCCTCGCCACCGGCGTCGCCACCGGCACCTGCTGCGAGTGCCACTTCCTGGGTGTAGAAGGTGAACGTCTCCTCGGCCAGCGAGCCGACGGCGTACACGATCAGGTTCGTACCAGCAGTGACGGAGACGGTCGGGACGTCGGCGATCGGATCGCCACCGGTCGGGGCGATCTGGGCGCCTGCGATCTCACCTGCGGGGACGTCGAGGCTGGCCTCGTTCGGGTTCGACAGGTTCTCCACCGGACGGGCGTCGCCGAGCACGATGTCGACGGCCGGAGCGGCCGCCGTGTGGCGAACGGTGAGGCGGCCCTGGCCGTCAGCGGCGGCCGAGGTGTCGTTCTCGAACGCCGTGATGATCGGGGTGCCCTCGCCGTCGAGGTGGGCGACGACGGTCCAGCTGCCGGAGGCGGGGACGTCGAAGCTGTCGACCGGGCCGATGGCGACGTCTTCGGTGCCCGCGGGGCGGACCTCGAGGTTGGTCAACGTCTGGCCGGCGAACGAGCTCAGGTCCTGCATGCTGCCGGGCTCGAAGCCCGGGATGACGACGGCACCGTCGACGGCGACGTCCACGGTGATGCCGGGGATGCCGTGGAGCAGCATGACGTCGGCCGACTCCTGGGCACTGGATGTCCCAGCGGGAACGGCCAGGAGCGTGGCAGCGAGAGCTGCGGCACCTGCGAGGATCTTCTTCATCGGATGGTCCTTTCGGATGTCTGCGACCATGGGACGTTCCCACCGTCTGGCATCTCTACGGTGCCCACTCGATCCTGGATGACACCTTTTCCGGTCAAGTCGAATTCGAGTCCGTGAGCGTCCGCTTCCAGCGGTCGGCCTCCCGCAGACGGAACTCGGCGTTGACCCGCTGGCGTTCGAGCAACTGGTCGAGGGTCTTGGTGGCCTGCTCGATCGGATGACGGGCGAAGAACGCAGCGGTGTCGTCGACCAGCTCAGGGGTGGACAGGTACTTGATCGTGTCGACCATGCGCACGATGGTGTTGCTGGGGAACCGATCGAGCGCTTGCTCCCAGTGGTCACGCACGAATGCCCATGCCGCCGCTCCGTGATGCCGATTCGCGATGGCGGCGCGCAGCAGGAACGGCGCGTTCTGCGAACGGACCTCGGAGCTCATCGCGAACTCGCAGGTCGCCACGATCAGGGCTTCGTCGTCGAATTCGGCCAGTGCATACAGATGACGCAGTTGCTCCTGGGGCGTGGCGCCGGAGAGGAAGCGCCGGCGCAGGTCCTCGTAGGTGGCGGCGTTGCCGGTGGCGGCGACCACGCTCGTGGCCGCCGAGGTCAACTCGGGGTCGACGGCGGTCGGGTCGGCACTGGCCGCATCGAACCACTCCCGGCAGCGGGCCTGGACGCTGCCGTCGTCGCCGAGCACCCCCACGAGACCGACGAGCAGGCCACGCAACTTGCTGGTGAGGTCGTGTTCGCCCTCGGCCGGGTCGCCGAGCGCTTCGAGCGCCGGCATGGCGAGTTGACGGACCTGAGCCTGGAAGGCGACGCGGGCGGCGCCGTCGTCGAGCAGTCGGCCGAGACCGCGCAGCGCGATGGCGATCGCCTGCCACACCGAGTGCTCCCGCTCGCCGCCGAACCCCCGGAGCACGTCGAGCAGCTCGTCGGCCGACATCCGCCCGGCGACCGTGGCGGCCCACGCGTCGTCGACGAGGTTGTAGCGCTCGAGTGTCGACAGTGCAGCGATCGCGTCGGTGTCGAGACGCCGGCGCAGCTCGTGGCCGTAGGCCACTCGGTAGAAGCCGTGTCCACCTGCGTTGACCACGATCGGCTGACCACCGGCGGCCGCGTCAGCGCCGATCGGCACCGACGCCGACACCGAGTCGAGCAGCAGCGTGGTGGTGTCGTTGCCGACGCGGACGTGGACGGGGATCACCCACAGCGCGTCGTCGGTGTCGTCCCGGGTGTCGTCGCCGATGTCGTGCCCGGTGCGCTGTTCGACGTCGCTTCCGGCAACGGCGTCGAAACGAAAGCGTTGCTGGCGCAGCTCGAGCGCATCCTCGACGAGCGTCGCCGTGACGAGGGGATACCCGGGTTGCCAGATCCACGAGTCCATGATTCGTCGCACCGGGTCGCCCGAGGTCGCTTCGATCGCGTCCCACAGATCGTTGGTCTCGGTGTTCGCATGGCTGTGAAGACCGAGGTAGTGGCTGACGCCCACCCGGAAGCGTTCGGCGCCCAGGTACTGCTCGAGCATGCGGAGCAGTGCCCCGCCCTTCTGATAGGTGAGCACGTCGAACATGCCCTCGCAGTCGGCGGGGGAGCGGACCTCGAACTCGACAGGTCGGGTGTTCTCGAGCGAATCGGTCTCGAACGCGGCGCTGCGCTCGACGCCGAAGGCCGTCCAGCGTTGCCAGTCGGGGCGGTAGGCGTCGCAGGCTGCGATCTCCATGAACGTGGCGAACGCCTCGTTCAGCCAGATCCCGTTCCACCAGCGCATGGTGACCAGGTCGCCGAACCACATGTGTGCGAGTTCGTGGGCGACGACATCAGCGACGAGTTGGCGCTCGTTCTGGGTGCTGACCGCCGGATCGACCAGGAGCAGGCTCTCACGGAACGTGATGCAGCCGAGGTTCTCCATCGCCCCCGCAGCGAAGTCGGGCAGGGCGACGAGATCGACCTTCGCGCCTGGGTAGGCAATGCCGTAGTAGTCCTGGAACCAGCGCAGGCAGAAGGCACCGACGTCGAGACCGAAGTCGCTGAGATGGCCCTTGCCCGGTACGTGCACGAGGCGCAGGGGCACGCCGTCGACGTCGATGGTCTCGGTGGTCTCGAGTCGGCCGACCACCATCGCCACCAGGTAGCTGCTCATCACCATCGTGTCGGCGAAGCGGATGACGCAGCGGCCGTCGG
>CAZJUC010000076.1:0-13186 GCA_964549065.1 uncultured Ilumatobacteraceae bacterium | reverse complement strand
CCTCGGGCTGCTGGGCGGTGAGCGACACGCCGGCGGTCTGGGTGTGGAACCGCAACTGCATCGAGCGTTCGAGCTGGGCGCCGTAGCGTTCCCTCATCCAGCGCGCCCAGATCCGACGGGCGGCGCGGAGCTTGGCGATCTCCTCGAAGAAGTCGATGTGGGCGTTGAAGAAGAAGCTGAGTCGGGGTGCGAACGAGTCGATCGGCAGACCCGCCTGCAGCGCCAGCTCGACGTATGCGAAACCGTTCGCCAGGGTGAACGCCAACTCTTCCGCGGCGGTCGAGCCTGCTTCGCGGATGTGGTAGCCCGAGATCGAGATCGAGTGCCACCGCGGCATCTCCGCAGCGGTGAACTTGATGGTGTCACGAACCAGACGCATCGACTGGCGCGGTGGGAACACGAACTCCTTCTGGGCCTGGTATTCCTTCAAGATGTCGTTCTGCAGGGTGCCGCCGAGACGGGAGCGGTCGACGCCGGCCTTCTCGGCCTGGGCGACGAACATGGCGAAGATCGGCGCAGCGGGACTGTTGATCGTCATCGACGTGGTGATCTCGCCCAGGTCGATGCCCGCATAGAGGTCTTCCATGTCGGCGAGCGAGTCGATGGCGACGCCGCAGCGGCCCACCTCACCCAACGACATCGGGTCGTCGGAGTCGAGACCCAACAGTGTCGGCATGTCGAACGCCGTCGACAACCCGTCTCCGCCCGAGCGGATGATCTCCTTGAACCGCCAGTTCGTGTCGTCCGCGGTGCCGAAGCCGGCGAACATCCGCATCGTCCACAACCGTGAGCGGTACATCGACGCATACGGACCACGCGTGTACGGATACACGCCGGGGAACTCGCCGTCGTCGGGGCCGTACACGGGCTCCAGCGGCACCCCCGACATCGTCGTGAAACGACCAGGACGCAGCGACGACTCGCCGAACGCCTCGCTCCAGATGCTGCGGTTGTCGGGCACGGACCGATCGTACCGATCGTCCGGTGAGCGGCACGAGCCAGCCCGAGTCGGCATCGCTGATGCTGCTGGTTCGGCAGGATCGACGCGCCGGAATCAGTCCCGTGCAGTGTCGCGACGTAGATTGACGACGTGGACCGGCCCGCACCAGCGATCTCGGAGTTGTTGGCGATTCCGGAGTTCGGCGCATTCATGCTGTCGACGCCGTGGCTCGCCACTGCCCCACGCGGTCGGGGTGACCGTGTGCTGGTCCTCCCGGGCTTCACCGCCGGCGACGTGTCGACCACCCCGTTGCGATTCGCGCTGCGCGCCCTCGGTCACCGGCCGGCGCCGTGGGGCCTCGGGCTGAACGTCGGCCCCGACGACGAAACGGTACGACAGCTGCTGCGGCGCCTCGACCAGCTCGTGCAGCAGAACGGCGGCCCGATCGACATCGTCGGCTGGAGCCTCGGTGGGATCATGGCCCGCTTGCTGGCGTTGCACCACCCCGACCGGGTGCGCCAGGTGATCTCGCTCGGAAGTCCGATCCGGGTCGAGGACCCCGAAGCCAACCTCAGCGAGAGCGTGCGGAGGCTGTCACAGCTCGCCGGCCTCCAGCGGGGTCGACGTGGCCACGACCTCACCGTGATCCCGGTGCCGTCGACCGTCATCTACTCCCGCCAGGACGGCGTCGTCGCCCCCGGGTCGTGTCTCCAACCGGAAGGCCTCACCTCCGAGAACATCGAGGTGCGCGGTGCCCACATCGGCCTGGGGCACAACGCGTCGGCCATCTGGGCGGTCGCAGACCGCCTGGCGCAACGAGAGGGGGAGTGGGCACCGTTCGTGCCGCCATCGGCGATGGCATGGTGGTACCCGGATCCGCATCGGACGGCCGATGCTGCGACCGCGGCGGGAACCTGACGCCATGCCGACCTCGCAGCTGTCGCGCGGCCACTCCCGCCTCCTGGCGGTCGAGACACCGACGGCGCTCGGGCACACGTCGACGCTCACGATCGTCGACGCTGCGAATGCTCCGCACCGCCTGAATGCCGCGCTGTTGCGCCAAGAGGTCAGTGCCCGCCTCGACGATCTGCCGATGCTGCGACAGTCACTCGTCGAGGTGCCGATGAACCTCGATCGGCCGTGGTGGCGTGATCACCCCGGATTCGACCTCAACTACCACCTCCGCCACATCGCGGTGCCCGATCCCGACGACCCGAGTTCGCTCTCCGAGCTGGTCGCTCGAATCCACAGCCGCCCGCTCGACCGAGATCGGCCGCTCTGGGAGCTCTACCTGATCTCCGGCCTCGCCGACGGTCGTGCAGCGCTGCTGTTCAAGATGCACCTCGCCGCACTGACCGAATCGACGGGCAACTCGCTGTGTGCCGGGCTGATCGGCGACTCGCCCGAACTGATCGGCGGCTCGGCCGAAGCGCCGCGCACCTGGGTGCCGCAAGCGGGACCGTCGACACACGACCTCGGTGGCCGCGCGTGGTGGAACGCGGTGGTCGATCCGGTCCGCACGCTCACCACGGTGCCCCGGGCGTTGAATTCCGTGCCCGGCATCCGCAACCTGCTCAACCCGGCGCTGGCACTGATGAACCAGCGGGCACAACGGTCGATCGTGATCGCCGAGCAGTCGGGGATCATCCCTCGGACGTCGTTCAACGCCCGGATCGGCCCACATCGCCGGTGGGCGGGTGCCGAACTCGACCTGACGCGTATCGCCAAGGTGCGCAAGCGCTTCGGCGTGAGCACGGTCGACGTGCTCACCGCGGTGGCTGGTGGGGCCCTGCGATGGTGGCTGCTCGAGCACGACGAGTTGCCTCGTGAGACGCTCAAGGCGCTGGTGCCGCTGTCGGTGACCGACCCCGAGGCCATCGAAGGGATCGCCGGCGCGGTCGTCAGCCTGAGCACGAACCTGCACCGGATTCCCGAGCGACTCGCCGTGGTGCACGAACAGATCGGCGAAGCGGTCAGCCGACACGGGGCGATGACCGCTGCGGAGATCCGCGGCATCGGTGGCGGTACGCCGGTGGTCGGCATCGTGGCGTCCCGGCTGCTCGAGCGCAGTCCGCTGGCCGATCGCTTGATGCCCCCGTTCAACGCCACGATCACGTCGGTGCCCGGTTCGAAAGAGCCGCAGTACGCGCTGGGTGCCGAGGTGACCGCCATTCATCCGGTACTCGGCGTCGTCGACGGCATGGGGCTGCACATCGGTGCGATCTCGGTCGGCGACCGTCTGTGTCTGAGCCTGGTGTCCGACCGGGAGCAGATCCCCGATCTCGCCGATCTCGCCGATCGGTTCGTCCACGAGTTCGAACTCCTCGAGAAGTCCAGCCCGCCCGGGTGATGTGACGATTGGTGTCAGACACCGATCGTCACATCAGGCCAATCGTCACATCAGGCGTAGTAGCGGAAGATCACCTCGGCCACGCAGGACGGCTTGGCCGCTCCTTCGACCTCGAAGACGAACTCCTGGGTCACCTGGGCGCCGCCGGCGATGTCGTCGACCGAGGTGAGGGTGACCCCGAGGCGGAGCTTCGAGCCGACGGGGACCGGCGACGGGAAGCGGATCTTCCCGGCGCCGTAGTTGACTCCCATCGCCACACCCGACACCGCGAAGATCTGCGGGGCGAGCATCGGGCCGAGCGACAACGTGAGGTAGCCGTGGGCGATCGGGCCGCCGAACGGGCCCTCCTTGGCGCGCTCGGGGTCGACGTGGATCCACTGGTGGTCACCGGTGGCGTCGGCGAAGGTGTTCACCTGCTCCTGGGTGATCTCGACCCAGGGCGAGTATCCGAGGTGCTCGCCGACGAGCGTCTTGAGTTCATCGATGCCGTTGATCATGCGGGTCATGGTCCCGAGCTTGGCAAACTGGACAGGTGAACGACGAAACCGACGAGACCGACGAGCCCGACGACGTCCCCGACGGCGAGGCGGCCGTCAGGTCGGGGTTCGTCACGTTCGTGGGGAGACCGAATGTCGGCAAGTCGTCGCTGGTCAACGCGATCTGCGGACGCAAGATCAGCATCGTGTCCGACAAGCCGCAGACGACCCGCCATCGGATCATGGGTGTCCTGACGCGGCCGGGGTCGCAGCTGGTGTTCGTCGACACGCCTGGTCTGCACAAGCCGGTGACGGCACTCGGTGAGCGCGTCAACGCCACCGCCCTCGACAGTGTCGGCGACGTCGACGTCACCTGTCTCGTGCTCGACGCCACCCATGCGTTCGGCAAGGGCGATCGTTGGGTGGCCGATCGGATCGACATGGCCAGGTCGATCGTGATCGTCAACAAGATCGACGTCGCCCGGCCCGAGCAGGTGCTCAAGATGCTCGCAGCGTCGAGCGAACTCGGTGCAGCTGCGTACTTCCCGGTGTCGGCGGTGAGCGGTGAGGGGATCGGCGCGCTGGTCACCGACCTGACCGGCCGGATGCCGCACGGGCCGCGCTACTTCCCCGACGACGAGGTGTCCGACCTTCCCGAGGAGCAGTGGGTGGCCGAACTCGTGCGCGAGCAGCTGCTCGCGGTCACCCGCGACGAGCTGCCCTATTCGATCGCCACCCAGGTGACCGAGTGGGAGTGGCCACGCATTCGCGTCGACATCGTCGTCGAACGCGACAGCCAGAAGGGGATGGTGATCGGCAAGGGCGGTCAGATCCTCAAACAGGCGGGTGAGCGGGCGCGGGCGCAGTTGCCCGACGGGGTGTACCTCGAACTGCGCGTCAAGGTCGACAAGGACTGGCAGCGTCGTCCCGAGCGGGTCCAGCGGCTGGGCTACTGAGCTGTTCGCCCGTTGCCGGGCCCGCCGCCCGTCACGGTGCTGTCGTGCTCGGCGACGTGGAGTCCGTCGCCTCGTCCGCAGCGTCACCCGACAGAGCGGCGGCCTCGGCTTGCGGCGTCGGCGTGGTCTCGGCGGCTGGTGCCGGGTTGGCGAGCAGGACCGAGTAGTCCTCGTAGGACAGCGGTTCTCCGACGTCGGACAGGAGGCTGTTGCCCTTCTTCACCGAGATCGGTTCGTCGTCGATGGTGAAGTTGACGAGACCGACCCGACGCAGGCTGCTGATCATGGTCATCACGATCTGCGCAATGGCCTCGGTCTGCTGTGTGCTGGGGATGTCGGCGAAGGTGTCCGGGTCGAGATCGACGGTCAGCACGGCGCGCGATTCGGTCGACCTGACGATCAGGCCGTCCTCGACGAGCGTGTCGAGCCCGACGTCCGGTGGTGGGCCCGCTTCGAGGACGTCGGCGACCTGGTCGGCGGAGAATCCGGGTGGGAGCTCGACCACCACGGGCTGGAGCCGTCCACGAGTGAGGAAGTACACCTCTGCCGGATCGAGGCGGATCGGGGTCGTCGTACTCGGTGCCGTGGTGGTCTCGGGCGTGACCGGCACCGTGGTCGTGGTCGTCGTGGTGGTGGTCGAGGTGGCAGCGAGGCCGAACGGCACCTCGGCCGGCGGGATCGCATTGAAGGTGTCGTCGCCGGTCGGTACGCCGCACGCGGCCATCGCGGCCGCGGCACCGAGCACCACGAGCAGGGCGAGCATCGATTGCAGACGGACGGTCATCGGGGGCTCCTCGACGCGACCGGGGTCACCCGGACGGGGAGTTCGACGACGAAGCGAGCGCCACCACCGACGCGGTCCTGAACCCATGCGCTGCCTCCCATCGCAGCACTGTGTTCGGCGACGAGTGCCAGCCCGAGACCGGTACCGATGCGGTGGCGGGCAGCGCTGCCGCGAGCAAATCGCTCGAAGATGCGTTCGCGTTCGCCCTGAGCCACGCCGGGCCCTCCGTCTTCGACCGCGAGACGAAATCGACCGGTCGGCGCGGCGGTGACTTCGATGCGCAGTGCACCACCACCGTGATTGCGGGCGTTCTCCAACAAGTTCCCGAGGATACGCTCGAAGCGAACCTTGTCGATCGCGACCTCCGTCGGGGCGCCGCTGGCGGCCACGATCGGTACGTCGGGCTCGCCGAAGCGGGCAGCGACGCGCAGGGTCAGGTCGATCAGCGAGACGTCTTCGACGTTGAGATCGGTCGCGCCTGCGTCGAGCCGGGCGAGTTCCAAGAGGTCGATCACCATGCTGTCGAAACGACGTACCTGGTCGACCACCACGTCGAGCGCCTGTTGGGTCCGCTCGGGGATCTCCTCCCGTCGGGCGTCGAGCACCTCGACGGCAGCGGCGAGCGCCGTGATCGGTGATCGCAGCTCGTGGCTGACGTCGGATGCGAAGCGTGCTTCGCGTTCGATGCGGTCCTGCACCGCGTCGGCCATGTCGTTGAACGAACCCGCGAGACGGTCGAGGTCGGGATCCGACTCCGGCTCGAGTCGGGTGTCGAGCCCGCCCCCGGCGATGTCGGCTGCGGCATCGGCCACCTGGCTGAGCGGGCGGAGCAGCCGACGGCTGGTCGCAAGGCCGAAGAGGCTGGCGAGCACGAGCGTCCCGGCGGCGCCGAGGGCGAGCGCAGTGAGAATGGCCGTGAGCGTCGACTCGGTCTCCGCGAGCGGGAAGGCCTCGAAGTAGCCCGCGCCGTATTCGGCGATGTAGACGCCGACGGTGATGTACGTCTCTCCGTCGATCGTGGCGTTCTGGACCGCGGACTCGCCGGAGAGGACGATGTCGACGAGGCGCTCGGGGAAGTCGGAGATGGGATGCAGCACGCTGGTGCTCGCTCCGGCTGTCGTCGGATCGCTGAAGCTGAGGACGGCGAAGCCGTCGGGGTCGGTGCGGAGTTCGTCGTCGACGAACACCCCGATGCCGTCTGGGTCGAGTGTGAGCTGTTCGCGCACGAGGTCGGCGTTGCCGAACGCTTGTTGGCGTGCCGCGGTTTCATCGTCGCCGAGCAGGTTGCTGCGCGTCAGGCCGTAGGTGACACCGATCAGGACCACTCCGGCGAGCAGGGCGATGAACGCGAAGAAGAGCGTGACCCTGGTGCGAAGGCGGAGTGTTCGGGGCCGAGCCACCGCTGCAGTGTTGCAGGTCCGGTCCGACGGGTTCACCCGCTGCCGGTGGAATGCCAGGGGGAGGAAGGCATCCCACCGGGGCAGCGTGAACAGTCATCATGATGAGGCTGCCGTGTGACGGGCTGTTGCGGTACGTGTGCGATTTCCGTAACAAAGCGCACGATTCGGGTCCGGCGTGCGCAACACTGGCACCGCTCATGGAATCGCTGCTGTTCATCGAGGACGACGACGGGATCCGCCTGGCGCTGTCGATGGCGCTCGAGGACGAGGGCTACGAGGTGCGCCAGGCCCCGAACGGTACCGATGGGCTGGCCGAGTTTCGTCGCACGCCACCCGACCTGGTGTTGCTCGATCTCCGGCTTCCGGATCTGTCCGGCTTCGACGTGTGCCGAGCGTTGCGCGCCGAGAGCATCGTGCCGATCATCATGATCACGGCGCAGACCGACACCCACGACATGGTCGCGGGGCTCGAGGCGGGCGCCGACGACTACGTCACCAAGCCGGTGGTGCCCAAGGAGTTGGCGGCGAGGATCCGCGCTTCGTTGCGTCGGGTGCAGCTGCAGGGCAAGTCGGCCACACCGCTGGCGACTCGTTTCGGCGACATCGAGATCCGTCGCGAGCAGGGCATCGTGCTCAAGGGCGGCGCCGAGCTCAATCTCACCAAGACCGAGTTCCGGCTGATGTGCGAGTTCGCCGATCATGCCGGCGCGGTCTTGTCGCGCGATCAACTGCTCGAGCGGGTGTGGGGCTACGAGTACCTCGGCGACTCCCGTCTCGTCGACGCGCACGTCCGTCGGCTCCGGCTCAAGGTCGAGGATCACCCGGACGATCCGAAGTTGATCGTCACCGCCCGAGGCATCGGGTACCGCCTCATGGCCGGCTGAGTTCCTCCGGACGTCCCCTCCTGGCCGTTGCGGCGATGTCGGCGCAGTTCGCGCCTCGTTTGATCCTGCTCGGGCCGGGTAGGAGTGCGGGCATGCCGGTTCACGTGATCGCTCCGTTCGATCCATCGGCGACGAACGTCACCGACGGCGACCGCGCCATGATCCAGCGGCGTCGGCAGACGGCGTCGACCGGGGCCGTCGCGGTCCGGTAGCGCCATGGATTCGGCGGCGTTCTACGTCCTGTTGTTCGTCCACCTGGCCGGGCTGGTGCTCGGCTTCGGTTCGGTGTTGGTCACCGACCTGTACGGCGCGCTGTGGCTGTTCGGTCGACAGCCGTACCGCCAGGTCGTCAGCGTCAGCGCCGTGACGGAGCGATTCGTCTGGGTCGGCTGGTCGCTGATGGTCGTCGCCGGTGTCCCGATGCTGCTGATCAAGGGTGAGGTCGACAACCTGATGGCGATCAAGCTCTTCTTCGTCGCGTTGATCGGTCTCAACGGCCTCGCCCTGCATCGCGTGCAGCAGCGCGCCGGCGAGTTCGGCGAGGGTGACGAGCTGCCGTCGCGGTTCGTCGTCTGGTCGGCGCTGTCGCTGACGGTCTCCCAGATCGGCTGGTGGGGAGCGGTGCTCATCGGATTCCTCCACCGCCACGTGCAGTCGGTCATCCAGTGGCCTCCGGCCCCCTGGCCGTTGCTGGGCCCCGTGCTGCTGCTGCTCGGCCTCGGCGCCGTCGGCCTCGTCGCACGAGCGATCACGCACTGGGGGCTCGACGATCCGTCGGTGCCCGTCGACCAGTAGGAGCGCCGGGCTCACGGCCGCCCGAACGGGGCGAGCGACCGTGGGCCGTCGTGCCTACTTGGCGTAGATGGCTTCGATCTCGTCGGCGAACTTGGCGAGGATGCCGCGGCGCTTGAGCTTCGAGGTGGGCGTGAGGAGCTCGGAGTCCGGCAGCCATTCGTCGCCGAGGATCTTGACCTTCTTGACCGACTCGGCGTTGTTGAATCCCGCCATCACCTCGACGAGACCCGCCTCGATCTCGGCGACCACGTCGGGGTTCTCGGCCAGTGCCTGCATCGTGGCGTCGTCGCCCGACAGCCCGTGCGACGTTGCCCAGGCCGCTGCGGCGTCCGGGTCGAGGACCACGAGCGCCGACATGAACGGGCGCTGCTCGCCGATGGCGCAGGCCTGTCCGACCAGCGGGATCATCTTCAACTCGGCTTCGAGGTTGGCCGGGCTCACGTTCTTGCCGCCGGCGGTGATGATCAGTTCCTTCTTGCGGTCGACGATCTTCAAGTAGCCGTCGTCGTCGAGTTCGCCGATGTCGCCGGTGTGGAGCCAGCCGTCTTCGTCGATCGTCTCGGCGGTCTGCTCGGGCTTGCCGAGATAGCCGACGAAATTGTTGCCGCCCCGGCACAGGACCTCGCCGTCGTCGGCGATCTTCAGCTCGACGGCGGTCGCCGCGCGGCCGACACAGCCGGGCTTGGGATCGTTTGCCCAGGTGAGCACCGCGGTGGTCTCCGACATGCCGTACCCCTCGGTGAGCGGCACGCCGATCGCCCGGAACCAGGCGAGGATCTCCGCAGGGAGCGGAGCCGCGCCGGTGATGCAGATCTCGGTCTCGTCGAGGCCGATGAGACCACGCACCGTCTGGAAGGCGACCTGGTCGAGGAAGTTCCAGGTGTCGATCTCTTCCTGGGTGGCGGTGCCGCGGGTCATCTTCTCGACGATCGGCAACGCCGCCTCGACGGCCTCGTTGAACGCCTTCGACTTCTCGGGGTCGCCCGAGAGTGCGGCGTTGACGCCGGCGTAGAGCTTCTCCCACACCCGTGGGACGCCGATGAACACGTTGGGACGCACTTCGGTGGTGTACGCGGTCAGCTGCGTCGTCTCCGGGCAGCACGTGACCTGTGCTCCGAAGTCGAGCAGGTAGTAGTGGCCGAGCAGACGTTCGAAGATGTGGGCCATGGGGAGATACGACAGGTGCTTCTTGCCTGCGAAGTCCTCGATGTCGGTCTGGTCGCGCATCGACTGACCGACCGACTCGAGGGTCCACGCAATGTTGCTGTGCGACAGCATCACGCCTTTGGGCGGACCGGTCGTGCCCGACGTGTAGATGATGGTGGCAATGTCGTCCAACGTGGCGATCTCCGCCAACTCGCCCAGATCGGACGGCTCCGATCCGGCGAGATCGGCATAGGGAACCACTGCATCGCCGGCGGTCTCGGACGGTTCGATCAGGACGATCGTCTCGAGCGTCGGCAGTGACTCGCGCACCTTCAGGAAGCGTTGGAGGAACACGTCGTCTTCGACGACGGCCGCCTTGGCCTTGCAGTCGTTGACGAGGTAGTCGATCTGCTCGGGCGCCGAGGAGTTGTAGATCGACACCGGTGTGGCGCCCAGGAACAGCACGGCGAGGTCGAGGGCGTGGAACTCCGGTCGGTTGCGCATCATCAGCACGACGGTGTCGCCCTTGCCGATACCCAGGCCGGCGAGCCCACTGGCCAAGCGGGCGGTGACATCGGCGAGTTCGGTCATCGTCCACCCGTGCCAGACGCCCTCGGCGTCCTTCCAGCGCACCACTTCGACCGCGGCATTGGCGTCGAGGTTGGCGAGGAATCGCTTCCCGAGGTTCTGTCCGACGATGCGATCGTGCAGGTCTTGGCTCGTGGTCATGCGTGCAGTCTCGCATAGGTGTCATGCGTCACGTCAAGACGCGCCGCACGGATGCTGTCAGTGCTGCAGGAACCGCACGACGGCATCGGTGAAGACGTCGTTGCGGTCGCCGGCGATCATGTGGGCGGCCCCGGCGACATCGACGTAGCCGGCGTGCGGCACCATCTGGCGGAACTCGGCCACCTCGGCGTCGGTGACGAGATCGGACAGCTTGCCGCGCACCAGCAGCACCGGCAGGGTGAGACGTCGCGCGATGGCCTCGAGTTCGCCGTGGTGTGCGTCGCGGGCGTGTTCGCTCGTGCCGCCCGTGCGCATGTTGATGAACTCGGGGTCCCAGTGCCACCGCCAGCGCCCGTCCGGGCGCTGGCGCAGGTTCTTCGACAGCCCGGACAGGTCGGTCGGACGGGGCCGGTGCGGCTGGTACTCGGCGATCGCGTCTGCGGCGTCGTCGAGTGTGGCGAATCCGTCGATGGCGTCTTTGGCCATGAACTCGAGGATGCGGCTCACCCCGGCGGCTGCGGGCCGTGGGGTGATGTCGACGAGCACGAGCGACGAGAAACGCTCGGGTGCGGCGTCGACGGCGTGGAGTCCGGTCATCCCACCCAGCGAGGCGCCGACCCAGGCGACCGGCTCGCCGACGCGGTCGGCAACGGCGAGGGCATCGTCGCGATAGGCGCTCATCGAATAGTCACCGTTGCGGTCCCAGGACGAGTCGCCGTGACCGCGGAGATCGATCGACAGCACCCGGTGGCCATGGGCGGACAGCTCGGCTGCGGTGCCGCCCCACGAGTGACGGGTCTGCCCACCACCGTGGGCGAGGACGACGGGGGGTCCGTCGCCGGGCCATTCGTCGGCGGCGATCTGCATGCCTTTCGGCGTCGCGATCGTGACGGTGTGTTTCGTGGCGGTCACTGCGCGGCGCCGGATTGCACGGAACGCGACCAGCTCGGCAGCCGTCGCTCGGCGAACGCAGCCATCCCCTCGGCGGCGTCGGGCCCGTTGAACAGCTCGTTCGACAGCGTGGCCATGGCGGCGAACGCGTCGCCGCGCTCGAGGTCGCCCACGGTGTGCAGTACGTGCTTGGTGGCCGCCACGGCGGCGGGAGCGCCCTGCAGGATGCCGTCGCACAGGTCGTCGACGGTCGAGACGACGTCGCTGCTGACGTGGGTGACGAGACCGATCTGGCGGGCCGACTCGGCGTCGAACGATTCGCCGGTGAGCATCGCGCCGGCGATCCGACTCGGCGAGACGCGCCGCAGGATCGGCACCGCGATGATCGCCGGGGCGACGCCGATACGGACCTCGGTGAGTGCGAACGTGGTCGAGTCGTGGACGACGACGAGGTCGCACGACGCCATCAGCCCGATGCCGCCGGCGCGCACTGCGCCGTTGACCACGGCGATCGTCGGACAGGGGGCGTCCATCAGCCGTTCGAGCGCACGAACGAAGGGTGCGGAGTCGGCCGGGGCGCTGCCTGCTGCTGCTCGTTCCTTGAGGTCGGCGCCGGCGCAGAATGCCGGACCGCGGTGCGTGACGACGATCGCCCGAGCCTCAGCGGCGTCGGCCTCGTCGAGAGCACGGTGCAGGTCGCCGAGCAGCTGGCGCGACAGGGCGTTGCGGTTGTGCTGGGAGTCGAGCGTGATCGTGGCGATGGCGTCGGCCACGTCGCAGCGGACGACTCGTTCGTCGGGGGCGGCGTCGGCACCGGTCATGGGCTCCGACCGTAGCGATCGACGGGTCCTTGGTCACCACTCCGCGGGCGCCCGCCGCCCCTCGTGTCGCGCCTGACTACAGTTGGAGGGGTGAACGACGACATGTTGAACAAGGTCCGCACCGGTCAGGGATTCATCGCCGCACTCGACCAGAGTGGCGGCAGCACCCCCAAGGCGCTCGCCCAGTACGGGGTGGACGATGACGCCTGGTCGACGGAGGAGGAGATGTTCGACCTGATGCACGGCATGCGGACGCGTATCATGACGTCGCCGGCGTTCAGTGGTGAGCGAGTGCTCGGGGCGATCCTCTTCGAGCAGACCATGGATCGCCAGGTCGAGGGCCGTGGAACCTCCGACTACCTGTGGTCGGTCAAGAACGTGGTGCCGTTCGTCAAGGTCGACAAGGGCCTCGCCGACGCCGCTGACGGTGTGCAACTCATGAAGCCGATCCCGGGACTGCGCGAGCTGTGCGATCGGGCTGTCGGTCTCGGCGTGTTCGGCACCAAGATGCGCTCGGTCGTGCAGTTGGCGAACGAGGCAGGCGTCGCCGCCATCGTCGACCAGCAGTTCTCCGTCGCCGGCGAGATCATCGACGCGGGTCTGGTGCCGATCATCGAGCCAGAGGTCGACATCCACAGCCCGGAGAAGCAGCAGGCCGAGGAGTTGCTCCGTGATCACATCGCCGCGCACCTCGACGCGCTCCCAGCCGAGCGCACGGTGATGCTGAAGCTGTCGATCCCGACCGTCGACGACTTCTACGCCGAGCTGATCGAGCATCCACGCGTGCTCCGAGTCGTGGCATTGTCCGGCGGCTATCCCCGCGACGAGGCCAACGAGCGCCTCGCTCGCCAGCACGGCATGATCGCCAGCTTCAGCCGTGCGCTCATCGAGGGGCTCAGCGCCGGCCAGAGCGACGACGAGTTCGACGCCACCCTGGCATCGACGATCGACGGCATCTACGCCGCCTCGATCACCTGATCACGCCAGGGGTCAGACCCCAGGCGTGATCGTCAC
>CAZJUC010000075.1:0-13373 GCA_964549065.1 uncultured Ilumatobacteraceae bacterium | reverse complement strand
CTGTCGGTCAACGGTGAGCTGCTGCTCGGACGCGATCCGCTCGGCATCAAGCCGCTCTACGTCGGCCGTCACGACGGTGCGCTGATCTTTTCGAGCGAACTCGGCTCGCTCCCCTCCGGCACACACGAGGTCTCCGCGATCCAGCCGGGCACCATCTGGTCGTCGCACACCGGTGAGCACCGCTACTGGGATGTCCCCGATCCCGAGCCGATCCCCGGCACGCTCGACGAGCACGCCACGCGGGTTCGAGCGTCGCTCGACACATCGGTGACGCGGCGCCTGATGGCCGACGTTCCGGTGGGTGCGTTCTTGTCCGGGGGCCTCGACAGCAGTGCGATCGTCGCCCTGTTGCGCCGTCACGTCGACGAGCTGCACACGTTCTCGGTCGGCGTCGAGGGCAGTCCCGATCTGGCGGCGGCCCGCTCGGTTGCCGACCACCTCGACACGATCCACCACGAGTACGTCCTCACGCCCGACGAGATCGTCGACGAGCTGCCGCGGATCGTTCGTGCACTCGAGTCGTTCGACCAGGATCTCGTGCGCAGCGCCGTCCCCACGTTCTTCACCGCCAGGTTGGCTGCCGAACACGTCAAGGTCGTGATGACGGGCGAAGGTGCCGACGAGCTGTTCGCCGGATACCGCTACCACAAGGACATCGCCACGGATGCGGCCCTGCACGCCGACATCCGTCGATCGCTGGCCCAGCTGCACCAGGTGAACCTGCAGCGGGTCGACCGGTTGACGATGGCGCACTCGTTGGAGGCCCGGGTCCCGTTCCTCGATGTCGACCTGATCGCCACTGCGCTGTCGATCCCGATCGAGTTGCGGCGACCGTCCACGGGCGGCATCGAGAAGGCCGTGCTGCGCAAAGCGGTCGCCGAGCTGCTTCCCGAGGCCGTGGTGTGGCGCGACAAGGCCCAGTTCGACGAAGGCAGTGGCACTGCAGATCTGCTCCCCGAGCTGTCCACCCGGATCGATCTCGACGCCGACGCGTACCGCGCCGCCCACCCGGACACGGCGCTGCGTTCCACAGAGGAATGCTGGTACCACCAACTCCTCGTCGACGGGTCCGAAGCACCCGACGTCGTGCTCGGCAGCGTCGCTCGCTGGACCGACCGCTGAGCGGCGCTCAGCCGTCGACCGAGTCGGGTCCCGGCGGCGGGGTGGCGGCCATCGCGTCGGCCACGATCTCGATCGTCGCGTCGATGTCGTCCTGGGTGTGGGCAGCACTCAGATTCCAGTTCAGCAGCGGATGCAGGAGCGCTCCCCGTCCGGCCGCCTCGCGGGAGAATCGACGGCCCCGCTCGCAGTCGGCGTCGTCGGCGAACAGCAAGGTCGGCATCGTCGGCGGCCCCGAGTAGGAAATGCTGTGGCCCGTTTGCTCCGCAACCGTCATGATGCCGTCGCGAAGTCGCGTTCCCATGGCCGTGAGATGGGCGAACACGTCGTCGCGGTCGTAGATCTCGAGAGTGGCCATCGCGGCGTGCATCGGCGGTGCTTCGAACATGTAGGTGGACGTGAAGAAGATCCTGCGCGCCGCCGGGCGGAGGTGCTCGGCACCCAGCAGCACCGAGATGGAGTGGCCGTTGCCGAGCGCCTTGCCCATTGCGATCATGTCCGGCTCGATGCCGAGCAGGCGGTGAGAGCCGTCGGGGTGGAGCCGGAACCCGTGACGGACGTCGTCGATCATCGTGAGCACCCCGTGTCGGTCACGGACGTCGTCGATGGCGGCGACGAAGTCGGCCGTCGCCGAGACCGTGGCGACGCCAGGGCTCTGATCGAGCGGGTTGAGGATCACGGCGGCGATGGCGTCGCCGGCTCGGTCGACGTGATCGACGAGAGCCTGCGGATCGTTCCACGGGAGTCGATCGAGCCGGTCGGTCACCTCGGCGAGGGGTCCGGGCGGAGGGGCCGTGGCCAGCTCCGCGTCGTTGCCGTGGTACGCACCCGTGAAAGCGACGACCCGATTGCGTTGCGTGTGCTGGCGCGCAACCCGGATACCGAGGCTGGCAACCTCCGACCCGTTCTTCGACACCACCCCCCACGCCATCGGCGGGAACCGGTCGACGAGCCGCTCGACCACTTCCACGAGCGACGGAGGAAACATGCTGGCCGTGGTCAGAACCCGGCGCTGGGCGGCGGCGGCGGCCTCGACCTCCGGGTGCTGGTACCCGAGCAGGTTCGGGCCATTGGCCGCCAGGTAGTCGATGTAGGTGCGACCGTCGGCGTCGGTGACCCGACAGCCTTCGGCCGACGCGACGAACCCAGGGATCACACCCCGACCGGCCAGGTCGGCGCTGCGGCTGAGGTAGATCCCACCTCCCGGAAGCACTCGGTCGGCGCGATCCCACAACTCGGTGCCCTGTGCTCCGTCGATGGGATCGTCGATCCTGAACCGCATCCTCTACGGGTTCCCCATGGTCAGTCCGCCACGACTCGGTGGGCTCGGATCTGGTCGCTCACCGTCGCGACACTACGTCGGTGCAGCGGGACTCGCGTTTGCCACCCGCCGGCCGATGGTCACTCGGGCTTCTCGGCCGGCTACGGGGCTTCGGCCGATGCTGACTCCTTGGCGATGAGCAAGTGTCGCAGGCCGTTGTCGACGGCTGCCCGGTGGCGTTCGGTTCCGATGGCGCCGCGGACCACGCCGGCTTCGTAGCGGGCGATTGACGGGACTGCTCGGTTGATCAGATCGCCGAGGCAGCGAACTCGTTCACGCTGCACGCCCCGCTGGAACTCATGGCACGAGCCCAGCTGCTCCCCATGGTCTCGGCGCAGCGCAGGGAGTCCGCACGCCAGCGCATCGCCCACATCGCCGCCACCTGGGCGACGACCGGCGGGCCCACCACCGAGACAATCGAGGGCGCAGTGCACGTCGAGCAGCCACTCCCCGTGCTCACCGAAGCCCTGCGCCACAGTGACCCCGAAACGGCCGACCGCGCCTTCGTCTCCCCGTGCGCCACGAGAGACCAAGACCGCATCGTCGGCGATCTCGTCGACATCGCGCTTTCCCATCTCGGCGCCGCGGCCCACGGTGCAATCTTCCTCGAACTGCTGCCCCGCTTTCGGCCGGCCGGCATCAACCGCGCTGATGGCTCGGACGCTGCTCGGAGAGATCGCCCGCAACTGGCAACTGCGCTGGTTCGACCAGCCGTGGCCGGAGGCAACCTCCGGTGCGTCGCTGACCGATCGGCTCGTGTCCCCGACGGCAGACGGCGAGCCGTCGAGTCACTTCGTGCAGCCGACGATCGCCCTCGTCGACGACACCGGACTGGCCCATCGGACGCTGGCCGACGTCACCCGACACCTCTCGATCGAAGACGCCCGCTACCAGCTGTTGCCGATTGCTGCCATGTCGATGCTCCAAGACGAGCCAAGCAACGCTCCCTTCGGCTGGACCCACTGCTTGACACTGCCCAAGGCCGCGCTGGCCGTCGCACACCGGGCCTCCGACGCACAGCGCGCCGTTGCCGTTGCGGCGACCTACGTACTCGGATACCGAGCAACGCAGAGCTCCGGTCCGATCAACCCGAGCTGGGAACCGTCCCCGCCGCGCGCTGCGTCGGTGGAGGCGTTCATCGAGATCCGCCGGCGCCTGGGCCGACGATCGACTTGGTGCCTGGCCGAGCGGCCGTCGCCGACGGTCCCGCTCATGGTGCTGAGCCGATGACTTCACGTTCGTCGGCAGGTTCGGGCCGGACCGGTGTTTCGGTGTCTGCGGCCGACAGCCGTGCCCTGGTTGCCCGAACGGCTAACGCCACCAGGGCGGCGACGAGCATGAAGCCCGAGGCCGTCGCACTCTATGTCACGGGTCCACGCACACCCGTCTCAGTGAGCCACGAATGCGGTGAGCGCGGCGGCGATCGCCGTTGCCGGCCCGAACGCCCACCGCTCGACGACACTGGTCGATGCGACGTTGCCAACCGTGTTGAGGGCGAGGTAGCCGGCGATTCCCCACGTGGCCGGTGCGACCCAGCGGGCGGGCCGGCCGATGAGGTAGGCACGGCGGGCGACGGTCGTCGCTGCGACGGTCAGCGCGACGGCTGCCCCGCCGGCGACAACTCGCATACCGGTCGGAAGCACCCGATCCTGCGATCCACCCCAGACGTGTCCACCGAGCGGGGCGCCGGCGGCGAGGGTGATCTGGAGCCCGGCGAAACCGAGCAGGATCCCGCCTGCGCCCACGGCAGCGGCCCGGACGGCGAGCGTTGTTGTCGTCGGGGCCGGACTCGTGTCGGCGATGGTGGCGGTCACGATGCCGCCTCGGAGGTGTCGCGATCACGCAGGAGGGTGACGCCGACGCCGACGAACCAGACGATCGATCCGAGTCCGAAGACCATCTCGATCGCTTCGAAGTCGGGCACGACGGTGACCATCCCGGCGACGGCGGTCACGATGCCGACGAGGTTCAGCCAGCGAGGAAGCGTGGCGGCGAGCAGTCCGGCGATCGAGACGAGGAGGATCCAGATACCGCCGACGAGTTCGTTCCCGCCGCCAAGGCCGTTGGTGACCGTGTCGATCGCCGACCACACGGTCACGGCCCGGTCGGGGTCGGACTCGGCGAGGTCGGCGACCGCTTCGATCCCGATGTTCGAGATCATCCCGGTGGCGAACATCAACGCCGCCCAGATCGCAGCGAAAACCATCCCGGCGTTCGCCAACAGCGGGGCAGTCGTCGCGAGGCGTTGACGAAGGGCGAGTCCCATCGGGACGAGTGCTGCGCCGAACACGATGAAGATCCCGATGTACCAGGCGAGCAGCGACCCCTGATGGTCGACGAGGAAGTCGACCGATTCGGCCGGTGTGGTGTCGGGGTCGGTGTAGTCGGCAAAAGTCGTGGCGAACATGGCGATGCCGTATCCGAACGTGCCGGCGGCGAGGATCGCTGCGGCGCCGCCGACTCGCGTCGAGGTGATGCGCGTCCGGCTCGGCGCAGCGCCGGCCGCTGAAGGTGTGGTGATGGTCATTGTTGTTCTCTTTCGAGGTCGTTGGAGGTGGATGTGCTGGGAGGCGGTGCGCCCGTCGTCTGGTCGAGTCGACGCAGAGCGATCACCTCGACGTTGAGCGAGGTGAAGTGGCCGAGCAGCCCGTTGAGGTGCGACGAGTCGAGGATTGCACCGACGAGGCGGGTAGTGCCCGCCCCGGTCAGCTCGACCGTGAACTCGTCGATGACCGGACGGAGAACGCGGTCGGTGGCATGGCCATCGAGTTCGATCTCGTAGCGGGTGATTCCCGTTCGTTCGGTCATGACGTCACGATCTCGACGAACGGGGTGAGTGGCCATCGCTCACCCGCCGATCTCACCCGGGTGATCGAGCTGACGTTCGACGGCGACGAGTCCGTCTAGGTTCAAGGCGATGGCCGTGCACGACATGGGCGAGTTGGTCGCCACCAAACTACAAGCGCCGACATCGCCCCGACATCTCGTTCGCCGCGCCCGACTCGACGGCCTCCTCGATCGAGCGATGAACGAGCGGCACCGCCTCACCCTCGTGAGCGCACCCGCCGGATCGGGCAAGTCGACCCTGCTGGCCGGAAGCCTTGGCGATCGTGACCACAACGTGGCCTGGCTCCAGGTGGAGGCCAGCGACGCCGACCCCGTGCGGTTCTGGTCGTACCTCGTGGCAGCGATCGGCCTCACCCGACCGGGCATCGTCGACACCGTCGGCCCGACGATCGTGTCGTCTGGTGGGTCGCCGGACACGGTGGTCACTGCTCTGGTCAACGCGCTCGCAGAGAAGCCGGACCCACTCGTGGTCGTGATCGACGATTATCACCTGATCGACAACCCCGCTGTCCACAGCGGTGTCGAGCGGCTCATCGAGTTGTGCCCCGACGACGTCCGGATCGTGATCGCAACGCGCACCGACCCCGCGTTCCGTCTCGGCCGGCTGCGGGTGCGCGGTCAGCTCACCGAGATCCGCGCCGCGGACCTGCGCTTCGACGCCGACGAGGCGGCAGACCTCCTTTCGTCGCCACTGCTCGATCGGCAGATGCTCGACGAGCTGTGCGGCCGGACCGAGGGTTGGGCGGCCGGTCTCGTCCTGGCTGGGCTCTCGCTCACCGGCATCGACGACGCCACGGACTTCATCTCCGGATTCCGCGGCGACGACCAGCTCGTCGTCGACTACCTCACCGACGAGCTGCTCGCCTCGATCCCACCGGACGACCGACGACGGTTCATCGAGACGTCGATCCTCGATCGCCTCACCGGTCCACTCGTCGACGCGATCACCGGGTCGACCGACGGCGGTGCGTGGCTGGCGCGCACCGCCGCCTCGAATCAGCTCCTCATCGGCCTCGACCGGACCGGCACCTCATACCGATACCACCACCTGCTGCGCGATCTGCTCCGGTTGGAGGCCGAGCGCGGCATCCCCGACCGCCTGCCAGATCTGCATCTCGCTGCCGCGACATGGCACCGCGAGCACGGTGACATCTACACCTCGATCGAGCACTACATCTCGGGTGGCGACCTCGAGACGGCCGGCGACCTGATCGCGATCCACGCCACCGCCCTGTTGAACGGCGGCCAGATCTTCACCGTGCTCCGACTGCTCGACCGGCTCGGCGACCTACCGGAGCGCCACTCGCGCACGGCGCTCGTCCGCGGCTGGCTCGACCTCAGCACCGGCCGCTTCGCCGGCGCTCGGCACTACTACGAGGTCGCAGCCCGACTCGACGATGGCACCGACGCCAACCTCACCGCGTCGCTGGGCATCATGGTCCGTCTGTCCGACGGCGACCTCGGCGGTGCGATCTCGATCGCCGACTCGATGACGGAGCCCACCGAGTCGACGCAGGCACTCGGGCTGGCAGCGGTGAATACATGGGCCGGGCTATTCGACACGGCACGCCGACACATCGCAACCGCCCGAGAACTCTCAGCATCCGAGCCATCGGACTATGCAGCAACCATCGCTCCTGCCTTCGAAGCGGTCGTCGACCTCGAGTCGGGCAATCGCGCCGGTGCGGCTCGGAATGCCGCGGCGAGCATCGCTCACGCCACCGGTCACGGCGTCGCCGAAGCGCCACAGTTGTCGGTCGCACACGCCATCGTCGCCCGTACCACATCAAATCCGGAACTCGGCCAGACCGCTGCGGTTCGAGCCGTCGAGCTCGCCCGGCGGGCGCCCGAGCCCTTCACCTTTGGTTACGTACTCGCGCTCGTCGGCGATGTGGCGTGTGAGCACGACGGACCGGTCGGGCCCGAACTCCTCCGCGAGGCGGCGACGGCCGTCAACCGGTGCCTCGATCCGGGCATCGTAGGCCGTGCGTTGGGGCGTATCGAGGCCCGCCACGGGCTCGCGGAACGGGCCGCCGCCTCGATCGGGTCGGTCGAGGAACTCAGCGATCGCGAACTCGCCGTCCTGCGCTATCTCCCCTCGCAGCTCTCCCAGCGTGAGATCGCGAGCGAGTTGTACGTGTCGCTCAACACGGTGAAGACGCACTGCAAGGCGATCTACCGCAAGCTCGGCGTGGACGGGCGCAAGTCGGCCGTCCAGGCCGCCCGCGACCACGGCCTGCTCTGACGGCGCCGTCCAGCGCCGACAGAACGGGGCGGTACGGGGTCAAGCCCGCTGGGCGGCGGCGATGGTGGCGGCCACGCGTGGCAGCAACCGAAAGGGCCGAGCGGGTTCCGCGAACTGGTTGAAGGTGCCGGCCACGTGGCAGTCGAGGTCGGGGACATGGAACAGGAACGATGCAGTGGAACCGGAATGGCCGAACATCTCCGGCACCCGCCGACCGGTCAGCCAGCGCGGCAGCCGGTACCGCATCACCCCGTGGCCGTAGCCGATCGCAACGTTCTGGACCCGGTTCCAGCGCGGTACCGCTCGGTCGAGACCGCCGGAGAACACGTCGCCATGATGGAACGACCGGCTGAAGCGCAACTGGTCGTCGAGCGTCGAGACGATGCCGCCGGCTCCACGCTCGGAAGCGAGAGCCTGCGGGATCGACAGCGGCCGACCGCCGCTGCGGAGGCCCTGGGGGCTGGGACGATCGGTCGTGTCGGGGAACACGTAGGTGTCGGTGAGGTTGAGCGGCTCCAGAATCCGTTCGGCGACGGCCTCGGCGTACCGCTGACCGGTGACGGCCTCGATGACCCCGGTCAACAGCTGGTAGTTCGTGTCGGAATACAGCGATCGCCGGCCGTCCCGGCCGCCAGGCGGGAAGGCCGCGCCGGCGATCCGTGAGAGGTCGACGGTGTCCCGGATCGAGTAGCCGCGATCCTCACCGTTTGCGAGATGTTCCTCGATGCCGTCGTCGAAGTAGTCGGCGAGGCCCGAGGTCTGGTGCAGCAGGTGATGGATGGCGAGGTCGGCAGTTCGATCGATGCCGCGGTACCGGTGGAGGCCGGTGAGGTCGAGGTCGGGCATCAGCCGAATCACGCGGTCCTCGAGATGCAGACGACCCTCGTCGACCAGTTGGAGGATCACCGCGGAGGTGAACATCTTGGTGATGCTCGCGATGAAGTAGGGGGCGTCGGATCGGAGATCACCGGCGGCGACACGCACGCTGGTCGATCCGTCGTTCGACTCGACGCCGAGCAGCACGCCCTGCACACGGCGGCTTCGAACCGCCTGGTCGACGAGTCGCTGCAACGCTGCGGGCAGGTCGGCGGCATCTGTGGTGGGGTTCGTGGTGGTCGGGTTCGGCATCGCAGTTCCTCTCGCTCGGGGTGAACGAGTGCCACGTTCCTCCCAATCGGAGTGAATGCAGATCGCTCCCCCACCGATCTCACCCGGGTGATGCGCCACGAGGCGGGAGGTGGCCTCACCCAGGTCGCGCCGAGGCTGAGACCGAAACCGACAACAGCCATCGCACGGCACCGACCCCTGAGGAGAACATCCGATGTCCACCGCACTCCCCCTCCCCGTCCGGGCGGCACCGCCCGTCGACATCCCGACGCATGCGCCGGACCCGACCACGGTGGCCGCGGCCGCCCGTGACGCAATGAAGACCTACGGCACGGGTGACGCCGCAGTCCACGCACTCGACGGTGTGAGCGTCGACTTCGAACGAAGCCGCTTCACGGCGATCATGGGTCCATCGGGCTCCGGCAAGTCGACGCTCATGCAGAACGTCGCCGGCCTCGACACGCTCACGTCCGGCACCGTCTCGATCGGCGGCGTCGACCTGTCGTCGCTCTCCGATCGGCAGCTCACCCGACTCCGCCGCGACCGCATCGGCTTCGTCTTCCAGTCGTTCAACCTGGTGCCGACACTGACGGCGAAGGAGAACATCGAGTTGCCGCTCGATCTCGCCGGACGCAAGCCCGATCAGGCCTGGTTCGACGAGCTCGTCTCCACCGTCGACCTCGGTTCCCGGCTCGAGCACCGCCCGGCCGAGCTGTCCGGCGGCCAGCAACAGCGCGTCGCTGTCGCGCGCGCCCTCGTGAGCCGACCCGAGATCGTGTTCGGTGACGAACCGACCGGCAACCTCGACAGCCGCGCCGGCGGTGAAGTCCTCGCACTCCTCCGCGACGCGGTCGATCGACTCGGCCAGACGGTCGTGATGGTCACGCACGACCCCGGGGCTGCGTCCTACGCCGACCGAATCGTCTTCCTCGCCGACGGTCGGATCGTCGACGAGATGACCGGCCCGACCGCCGACCGCGTCCTCGACCGCATGAAGCGCTTCGGTCACTGAACCGACTCGCAACGTTCCGCCCCGATCACCACCACTCACCGACCGGAGACCCACACCATGTTCCGCATGTCCGCACGCAACCTTCTCGCCAAGAAGCTGAGACTGTTCACCACCGCGCTCGCCATCGTCCTCGGCGTCGCGTTCACCACGGGGACGATGATCCTCACCGACACGATGATCGAGTCCCTCGATGGCGCGATCGCCGACGTCAACGACGGCGTCGACGTCGTCGTCCGCGGTTTCCCCGTGGGTGAAGACGAAGTCTTCACGCTGCGCGGCCCGGTCGACCTCGACCACGTCGAGCGAGTTCGTTCGCTCGACGGTGTCGACGCCGCCGAGCCGTACTGGGTGGGCTACACCCAGGTCGTCGGCGTCGACGGCAAGGCGCTCGACCTGACCCAGAGCGTCGGCCTGAACTGGATCGACGATGCCGAACTCTCGGCGTTCGAACTCGCCGACGGCCGACCACCGGGCAACGACGGCGAGATCGTGCTCGGCACGGAAGCAGCCGTGGAGGCAGGCGTGGGAGTCGGCGACTCGGTCGGCCTCATCACGCTCGCCGGTCTCGAACGCTTCGTGATCTCCGGGCTCGCGTCGCTCGACGGAGTCCCGGGTGCCGCCAACTCGGCGTTCACGTTCTTCACCGTCGATGCCGCCGAACAGCGTCTCGGCGATGTCGGCACCACGAATCAGATCCTCGTCCGCGGCGACTCGCTGACGCCCGACGAGCTCGCGGGCCGCGTCGGACTCGCGCTACGCGATGCAGACGTCGTCACCGGCGCCGATCGCATCGCGGAGGAGCAGGACGATCTCGGCTCGGCAATCGGCGTGTTCGAGACGATCCTGCTGGTGTTCGGCGCCATCGCACTGTTCGTCGGATCGTTCACGATCGCGAACACGTTCACGATCACGGTGGCCCAACGCACCAAGGAACTCGCACTGGTCCGGGCGATCGGCGCGAGCCGGCGCCAGGTGCTCGGCTCGGTGGTGATCGAGGCCGCGATGATCGGCCTCCTCGCCGCCGTTGGCGGCCTTGCCGCCGGACTCGGCGTCGCTCGGGGCCTCATGTGGGTGTTCGCCCGCTTCGGCCTCGACTTCCCCGACGCCGCCCTGGTCATCGAGGGCTCCACGATCGTCGCCGCCTTCGCGGTCGGTATCGGCGTGACCGTCGCCGCCGCCATCGTGCCTGCCCGGCGAGCGTCGACCGTGTCCCCGATCGACGCGATGCGCGACGCGTCGATCGAGTCGACCGAGATCTCCCGCAAGCGCCTCGCGATCGGCGGCGTCCTCGCCGCGATCGGTACCTACGCGCTCGTGCGGGGCGTGGTCGTCGCCGAGGCGCCGCTCGTCGGGCTCGGCAGTGTGGCGATGTTCCATGCGGTGCTCGCACTCGGCCCGGTCCTCGTCCGGCCGATCACGCGCCTCCTGACCTTCCCGCTTCGTCGGCTCGGTTCGGCGGGCCGCCTCGCAGCTGCCAACGCCAGCCGCAATCCGCGCCGCAGTGCGTCGACCGCTGCCGCGCTCACGATCGGAGTCACCCTGGTGGCCGGTGCGTCGATGTTCGCCTCCACGGCCAGCGCATCGGTTCGCGGCGACCTCGCGGACGTGCTCGTCGCCGATGCCGTCGTCCGCCCGATCGGCTCCAATCCCGGCCTGCCCATGGACGTCGCCCTCCAGGCGGATGCGATCGACGGTGTCGATGCGCTGCCGCTGCAGCATGTGCGGGCGGAGGTCGACGGGTCGATGGAGTTCGTCGGCGGCATCGACCTGGCTGGATCCGACGGGTTCGTCGACGTGTCGGTGATCGATGGCTCGATCAGCTCGACAGCCGACTCGGCCGTGGTCGGCGACGATCTCGCCGAAGCGCGGAACTGGACGACCGGTGAGCGAATCGCCGTCGTGTTCCCCGACGGAACGCGATCGAACTTCGAGGTCGCCGCCGTCATCGAGCAGACCAATGCACTCCCCACGATCGTGCTGCCCTACGCCGCCGTCGCCCCGCACGGGATCGGGCTCGACCGAGCCGTCTTCCTGGCCGGCGATGCCGATGCTGTCGCGGCGACCGAGACGGCGCTCGCCGGCCAGCCGACTGCCATGGTGAACACGGTCGACGACTTTGCCGAGTCCCTCGTCGGTGCGCTCGACACCGTGCTCAACCTGGTACTCGGCCTACTCGGCCTGGCGGTGGTCATCGCCGTGCTCGGCATCGCCACCACGATCGGGCTGTCGGTACACGAGCGCACCCGTGAACTCGGCGTGCTCCGTGCGATCGGAATGGAGCGCCGACAGGTACGGCGTTCGATCCGACTCGAAGCGGTCGTGATCGCTCTGTTCGGCACCGTCCTCGGCCTGGCGATGGGGCTCGGCTTCACCGCTGCAGTCATCTCCACCCTCGGCGACGAGGGCTTCGGCTCGCCCACCGTCCCCGTCTCGACGCTGATCGCGATCGTGATCGGCGCCATTGCTGCGGGCATCATCGCCGCCGCCCTGCCTGCCCGCACCGCCTCCCGCCGGCCGGTGCTCGACGCCATCGCCGTCGACTGAGCACCCACCACCGTCCTCGAAAGGAACAACATGAACTCTTCATCGACCGATCCCGACCAGCGCACCGTCGTCGTCTGCGGTGCCACCGGCTATCTCGGCGGTCACGTGGCGCGAGCCCTCCACGCCGACGGGTGGCGCGTGCGGGCCCTCGTCCGCGATCCATCCCGCCTCGGCGACGCCGCCGAGTACTGCGACGAGGTGTTCGTCGGCCACCCGACCGACCCGACCACCATCGAGGGACTGTTCGACGGCGCCGACGCGGCATTCTCGTCGATCGGCGTCCGATCGTTCCGGCGACACCCGAGCTTCCGCGACGTCGACGAGGTCGCCAACCTGCATCTCGTCGATGCGGCCGAGCGGGCAGGTGTCGACCGGTTCGTCTTCGTATCGATCCTCCTTGGCGACGAGTTCCGCGATCGTTCGCCGCTGATCGAGGCCCGTGAACGCGTGGTCGACCGCCTGCGAGTCGGCTCGATGTCGTCGACGATCATCAGGCCGACCGGATTCTTCAACGACATGGCGGCGTTCCGCGGGATGGCCGAGCGCGGCAGGGTGTGGTTGATCGGCGACGACCAGACCCGCATCAATCCGATCCACGGCGCCGACCTCGCTCAGGTCATCACGGCTGCATTCGCCTCCGACGACACGAGTGACCGCAACGTGGGCGGCCCCGACGTGATGACCCAGTCGGAGATCGCCTCGCTGTGTTTCGAAGCGGCCGGGCGGCCGCCGAAGGTCACTCGAGTACCGAGCCGGCTGGTCGACACGACCGGCCGACTGATCGGGACCGTCAATTCGAACGCCGGCGCCAACCTCCGGATGTTCGCCGTCATGGGCGAACACGACATGGTCGGCGAACCGGTCGGATCCCACCACCTCGCCGACGAGTACCGGCAGGCCCGTGGAAATGCGGCCGTCGCGGCCGACCCGCATCGGGGAGGTCGTCGGCTCGGGCATCTCCCGACGGGTCAGGAATAGCAATGCGGAACATCCACCTCTCCTTCAGCTCCGGGCCGGCGAACCTCGCGGGGACGCTGATGACCGTCGACCAGACCGGCTCCGGTCCGGCCGTGCTACTGCTCAGCGGTTCCGGCCCGATCGATCGGGACTCGAATTCCGAGCAGCTCTCCATCGGCGTCATGAAGCAGGTCGCCGACCACCTGGCGCTCCACGGTCTC
>CAZJUC010000074.1:0-13375 GCA_964549065.1 uncultured Ilumatobacteraceae bacterium | reverse complement strand
GATTCTCCGGAGTGACTGGAGTTCAGACGTGTGCTCTTCCGATCTCGGCGCCGGAAATGTCGATGATCACACCCGCACCGAACGCCGGATGCTCGACGTCGTCGCCGATCTTCAGCCCGAGCTCCTGGCTGTTCGGCGGGGCCGGCGTCGGTTTCGAACCCGATCGGATCGCCGCCTCGACCACCCGGTCGCGGTGGGCCTCCTGATCGGCCTTGGCATCGAGGATGTCGGCGTTGATGTCGCGGCCGCCACCCCCGCCGGCGCCCCCCCGGCGATAGGCCGGTGGGTCGCCGTAGTCGGAGCCTCGGCTGCGGTAGCTCTGGCGCCCGTAGCTCGATCGACCGCTGACGTTGCCCTTCGACTCGACGAGCGCGGCGGGGATCTCGTCGAAGAACCGTGACGGCGGGTTGTACTGGGTGGAGCCGAAGAGCTGTCGACTCCAGGCGTGCGACATGTGCAGCCGTTTCATCGCCCGGGTGATGCCGACGTAGGCGAGACGGCGCTCCTCCTCCATCTCGGCGGGCTCGGTGAGTGCTCGGATGTGCGGGAAGATCCCTTCCTCACATCCCACCAGGAACACCACCGGGAACTCGAGGCCCTTCGCCGAGTGGAGCGTCATCAACACCACCTGGTCCTCGACTTCGCCCTCGGGGAGCTCGTCGGTGTCGGCGACGAGCGCGACCTGTTCGAGGAATTCGTCCATCACCGTGAACTCGCGGGCGGAGCCGACGAGCTCGCCGAGGTTCTCGATGCGGGTGTGCGCCTCGACGGTGTCCTCGGCTTCGAGTTCGGCGAGGTAGCCGGAACCGTCGAGCGCCGCTTGCAGCACGTCGCCGGGACCCTGGTCGGGATCCGCGACCACGACGCCCATCGTGTCGAGCAGGTCGACGAACGAGGCGATGCCGCGAACGGCCGGGCCGGTGATGCCCGCTTCGTCGGCACGTCGCAGCGCATCGGCGAAGGCGATGCCCTCGGCGGCGGCGAGCGTGTCCAGTTTGGCCATGCTGGCGTCGCCGATCCCCCGCTTCGGCACGTTGAGCACCCGTTTGACGCTCACCTCGTCGGCCGGGTTGATCACCGCCTTGAGGTACGCCATGGCGTCCTTCACCTCGCGGCGGTCGTAGAAGCGGGTGCCGCCGACGACCTTGTACGGCACGCCCTGACGCATGAACGCCTCCTCGACCACACGACTCTGGGCATTGGTGCGGTAGAGCACCGCCATCTCACGGAAGTTGACGGCATCGTCGGCGTGCAGCTGCAGAGCGGTGCCCGCGACCCAGGTGGCCTCGTCGCCCTCGTCCTCCGCGTGGTAGCGGACGATGCGTTCGCCCATCCCGCTGTCGGTCCACAGCGACTTCGGCTTGCGTTCGACGTTGTTGTCGATCACCGCATTGGCAGCATCGAGGATGGTCTGCGTGCTGCGGTAGTTCTGGTCGAGGATCACCGTGGTGACGTCGGGGAACGCCTCCTCGAACTCCAGGATGTTCCGCAGGTCGGCCCCTCGCCATCCGTAGACCCCCTGGTCGCTGTCGCCCACCACACAGACGTTGCGGTGTCCGTCGGCCAACAGCAGCACGAGTTCGTTCTGGGCCTGGTTGGTGTCCTGGTACTCGTCGACCAGGATGTGCTGGAACCGCTGGCGGTAGTGCTCGAGCACGTCGCCGTGCTCTCGGAACAGCTTGACGGTGTTGGTCAGCAGGTCGTCGAAGTCCATCGCCCCCGCCTTGTGAAGGCGGGCCTGGTACTCGAAGTACACGTCGGCGTGCTTGCGGTCGAAGATGTTCTGCGCCCGTCGATGTGCTTCGTCAGGATCGATCAGTTCGTTCTTCCAGAGGCTGATGATCGCGTGCACGCGCCGTGGGGTGAACCGTTTCGCGTCGAGGCCGAGGTCCCGGATGACGTAGCCGGTCAGCCGGTTCGAGTCGGCAGCATCGTAGATCGAGAACTGACGGGGATAGCCGAGGATGTCGGCGTTGGCGCGCAGGATGCGCACACACGCCGAATGGAACGTCGACACCCACATCGTCTTGACCACAGGACCGACCAGCGCACCGACGCGCTCACGCATCTCGGCGGCGGCCTTGTTGGTGAAGGTGATCGCAAGGATCTTCGAGGGGTGGACGCCGTTGTGCACGAGATGGGCGATGCGATGGGTGAGCACGCGGGTCTTGCCGGAGCCGGCACCGGCGATGACCAGCAGGGGTCCGGACTCGTGGGCGACCGCGTCGAGCTGGTCGGGGTTCAGGCCCTCGGCGAACGGCGAGGGGCCACGGTCGGCCAACGCATCGGGCGACGAGCTCTCGGCAGGATGGGGAATGTCGTCACGGTCGCGAACAGCGGACAGTTCGTCGTCAGTCATGTCTCGCCCACTCTAGGGAGCGGGTGTCGCGGCGATGGGTGGACACCGGCAGAGACGGGAGGGCCGGTGGCGTGGTTCACTGGTCCGATGGAGTACACCGAGGTCACGCCCGCCGAGTTCGCTGCACTGGACGGTGTGGGTGACTGGACGGTCGTGGGCACCGAGATCCATGCGACCTTCCGGGGTGCGACGTACCTCGAAGGCGCCGAACTGGTCAAGACGATCGCCGAGATCGCCGAGGCCGACCAGCACCACCCCGACATGGAGGTCCGCTACCCCGGTCGCGTCCACGTGTTGCTCACCACTCACGCCACCGGTGGGCTGACCACCCTCGACGTTGACGTCGCCCGCAAGATCTCCGCCGCTGCCGCAGCCCGCGGGGCGTCGGTCGAACCGCACGACTGACCGTCGCGACGACGACCGCCGGTCCCCTCGGGACCACCTCGGGAATCCGCCGACCGCTGAACTCCAGCGAGCGATGAGCGAAAAGCCGGCATCCGGTCCGCTCGCTCATCGCTCAGGCGGGCCGGTCGCGAGCGATGAGCGAGAAGCCGGCATCCGGGCGGTTCGCTCATCGCTTGAACGGTTTGAGGTCGGGCTCGACGGGTAGGCGCGGGGAAACCCCCAACGAGAGGAGACCTCATGATCTCGAGCACCCGACTTTCCCGACCACGAACACTGGTGGCGATGGGCGCCGTTCTCGCCCTCGCCGGCGTGAGCTGCGACGACGATGACGGCAGCGCCGGGCCGGAGGTGAGCACCGACGTCGAGGACATCGTCGAGGCCGAGGACGAACTGCAGGACGTCGACGAGGTGATCGTCGACGATCCACTGAGCCCGCTCGCCGGCCAGGACGTGACGGTGTCGGGCGACGTGGGTCTCATCATCGACTCCACCCTGTTCGAGATCGCCGGTGACGACGGCACCGTGCTCGTCATCTCCGAGGAGGGCCTCCCCGAGGAGGCCGACACCGGCACCCTGGTCCAGGTGGACGGCACCGTTCGCCAGGTGCTCGCCGACACGTTCGAGACCGACTTCGGCTACGCCTACGATCCCGGCATCTACGGTGGCTACCTCGAGCGCCTCGCGGTCGACGCCGACCAAGTGGTCGTTCTCGAGGGCGACGACGACGTCGAGGAGGCCGGTCTCCCCGCCGGGAACGGCGAGTTCGACCAGCTCAACGACTCCGACGTCGAGGGCGACGTCGCCATCGTGATCGACGAGTCGATCATGAGCGTGACCCTCTCGGCCGAGGGCGTGAGTGCGGACCTGCCGCACGCGATGCACGTCCACTTCGACCCCGGCCAGCCGAGCGAATGCCCCGACCTCGACGACTTCGACGTCGACGGCGACCAGCTGCTGACCACGGCGGAGGGCGTTCCTGCGTACGGACCGGTCCAGTTCGCACTGACCGTCGACGGCGACACGGGCCCGGACAGCGGTCTGGCACTCGATCGCTTCGCGACCGCCGACGCCGATGGCGTGCTGACGTACGCACGTGACATCGAGGTGTCCGATCCCGACATGCTCGCCGGGTCGCAGGTCGCCGTGGTCATCCATGGCATGGACATGGACGACTCGGGCGAATACGACGGCGATCTCGAGAGTTCGATCGACCCGAGCGTGCCGCTCGAGGCCACGATCCCGGTCGCCTGCGCCGTCGTCGAGCTCGCATGACGTGACCTGGGACGGCCCGATCGACGTCCGTCGGTCGGGCCGTCCGGACCGATCGCGTGGTCCAAACGGACGTCGGACCCTGACGAACCGCCCGGTTCCCGCCGACAATGGGACCGTCGGAGGACGTGAAGTGATCGATCGATCGAGCGATGCGCGGACAGGGCCGATCTGATGGAGATCGGCGGTCAGTCGGTACCGACGACGCTGCTCGTGCTGGCAGCATTGGCGGTGCTCGCGATGGCGTTCGTGCTCGCCGACCTGTACCGCCACGACGTCGCGCATCTGCCGAAGTGGGCGTGGGCCGCGATCGTCGTGCTCGGCAACTTCCCGCTCGGTGCGATCGCCTACTTCGTGATCGGTCGACGCGCCACCGGCGACGGCGTGGACGATCCCGTGGACCGGCGTCCCCGCGATCGAGATCCGACCGAGCGTGCGAACACCCCCACACGACCGCACGCGATCGACGACGAAGCGGCTCGCCGAACCGCTCGCTAACCCGGCGACATCGGCGATGTCGTCGTCGCGACCCGGGGGCTGAGCAAGCTGTACGGCGGCGCAGCGGCACTCGACGACGTCGACCTCGTCGCCCCTCGCGGTGTCACCTACGGGCTGATCGGCCCAAACGGCGCCGGCAAGACGACGCTGCTGTCCATTCTCGCCGGCCTGCGGAGGCCCACCCTCGGCACGGTCGAGATCGCCGTGCCGCGGACTGCGATGGGTGTGCTGGTCCACACGCCGCAGTTCGAGCCATGGCTGACCGCTCGGGAGGCGGTCGACCTGGCCCGTCACCTCACCGCCCCGGAGCTGCCGACGTCCCGTGTCGACGACGTGCTGTTCGAAGTGGGCCTGGAGCGGGCGATCAACCGCCGAGTCGGCGGACTCTCCCGCGGGATGCTCCAACGGTTGGGCCTCGCCGGCTGCCTGGTGGGCGACCCCGAGATCCTGCTGCTCGACGAGCCGTCGTCGGCGCTCGATCCGGCGGGACGGCGCGAGGTGCTCGATCTCGTCGGACGGCTCGCCCACACCAAGACGGTGATCCTGTCCACGCACATCCTCTCCGACGTCCAACAGGTCGCGGACGTCGTCGGCGTGATCGACCGTGGTCGACTGCAGTTCCAGGGGCCGCTGACCGAGCTGCTGGCGCGCACGAGCGCCACGTTCAGCATCCACGTACGCCCACCGGCCGGACCGATCCTCGAGCACCTCCGCCGTTGCGCGTGGACCGTCGAGGCCGACGAACACGCACCCGGACGGATCCACCTCGTCGCAGCCGACCCCCGCCGTCGCCGAGGCAGAGACCGCCGCCGTGCTCGCCGAGCACGGCGCCCGACTGATCTCCTTCAACCCGGCCACCGATCTCGAGACCGCGTTCCTGGAGCTCACGTCATGACCGATGTGACCGACCGGGTGGTTCACCGACCGACGATGACGCTGTGGCGGCTGGAGTTGCTGCGCCTGGTGCGGACCCACAGGTGGATGATGCTCTTCGGTGTGTACACCTCGCTCGCCGTGCTCAGCGCGCTCACCGCCCGGTACTTCAACGAGATCATGGAACGCTTCGGCGAGGGCGTCGAGTTCACGGCCGCCGAGCCGCAGCCGGTCGACGCGATCATCCAGTTCGTGGGCAAAACCAGCCAGATCGGCATCCTGGCCGTGGTCGTGGTCGCCGCGTCGTGGTTGACGATCGACGCCAAGCCCGAACAGGCGGCGTTCCTGCGCACGAAGGTCCCGCGGCCGGCCCATCTCCTCGTGGCGCCCTACACGGTGAACGCCGCTGCGGCCTGCACGGCGATGGCCACCGGCACGGTAGTCGTCTCGGTGCTCACCGGAGCACTCATCGGCCCACTTCCGTTCTGGCGCGTCGTCGTCGGCACCTTCCTCAGAGCGTGCTACCTCGCCTTCGCCGTCGCAGCCGTCGCCGGATTCACGCGTGGGCAGGCCACGACCGTGTTCGGCGCGCTCGGGGTACTGCTCGCACTGCCGATCATCGGGCTGTTCGAGTCGATCCAACCGTGGCTGCCGAGTGAACTCGTCAGCGGTCTCGCCGCGATCGTCGACGGGGCGTCCGTCGGCGACTTCGCGCGATCGTTGCTCGTCACCGCGATCGTGACGACCGGACTCCTGACGGTCGCCGCGTTCCGCTTCGAGCGTCGGGAATTGTGACGTCAGCCGGTTTGGAGTTCGGCGAGTTCGAGCCAGCGCGATTCCAACTCGTCCAGTTCGGCCTGAGCGCCCGCCAGCTCCGAACCGAGCGAGTGCAGTTCGCCGTGGTCCGCTGTGTCACCGAGTCGTTCGGTGAGCTGGTCCACACGCCGCTGCGCCTTCACCATCGCCTGTTCGGTCTCGCGCAACTGACGACCGACGGTGTACTGACTCGGCCCACCCTTGGGCTTCGGCGTGGAGGACGCCTTCCCCACCGACTTCGCCACCGACTTCGCCGTCGACGCAGGGCTGGCCGATCGCTCCGCCAGCCATCCCGCGACGCCGCCCGGGACACGTCGGACGGTGCCTCCCGGATCGATCGCCAGCACGTGGTCGGCGACCCGATCGAGGAACGCGCGGTCGTGGCTGGCGACGACGAGCGCACCGGGCCAGTCGTCGAGGAACGCCTCGAGTGAGCGCAGCGTGTCGAGATCCAAGTCGTTGGTCGGCTCGTCGAGGATCAGCAGGTTGGGCTCGGTCGCCAGGACCGTCACCAACTGCAGCCGACGGCGCTCGCCTCCCGAGAGCATCCGCACCGGCGCGTACTGCGCAGTCGAGTCGAACCAGAAGCGCTCGAGCAGCGCCCGGTCGCGGTGGTCCGGCTCTCGGTGGGGGCCGGCGACGAGCTCGCGCACCACGGCGTTCGGGTCGAGGTCGGACGAGTGCTGGTCGGCGAACCCGACGACGACCGTCCTGCCGCGCTTCACGGTGCCAGCTGCAGGCTCGCGCCGTCCGGCGACGATGTCGAGCAACGTCGACTTGCCCGAGCCGTTCGGGCCGACCACGGCGAGTCGGGCGCCCGGCTCGATCAGGAGATCGACGTGCTCGAACACGGTCAGCTCATCGGGGGTGCCGACGTTGAAACGTTGGGCGACGTCCTCCAGCTCGACCACCTGGTTGCCGAGCCGTGCCGTGCCGGTGCCGAGCTGCAGCTCACTGCCCCGCACGCCGAGCGGTGCCGGGCCGCCGGACACGATCTCGTTCGCCGAACGCAGTCTCGCCTTCGGCTTCGTCGACCGGGCCGGTGCGCCACGACGCAACCAGGCCAGTTCCTTGCGGGCGAGAATCTTGCGGGACGATTCCTCCTGCGCCTCCCGATCGATCCGTTCCGCCCGAGCGTCGAGATAGGTGGCGTAGGCGCTCGCACCAGCTGCCGCCTGGTGGACGAAGCTGCGTCCACCGTCGAGTTCGACCACCTTGCTCGGGCCGACGTCGGTGGTCAGCCGATCGAGCGCGTGCCGATCGTGGGTGACCAACACGAGCGCCGACTTCATCTTCACGAGGCGCGATTCGAGCCATTCGATCGCTTCCAGGTCGAGGTGGTTGGTGGGCTCGTCGAGCACCACCATGTCGTGGTCGCCGTGCTCGTCGTCGGCGAGCACCTTGGCGAGCGCCACCCGCTTCGCCTGACCACCCGACAGCTCGTCGGTGCGCCGGCCGAACAGCGGCTGCACGCCGAGCTTGGTGGCGACCGCAGCCACTTCCCACGAGTCGCCGAGGAACTCGCCGACCGTGCCGGGCGGGAGCACCGGGTCCTGCTCGAGCGAGGCGATCCGCACCCCACGACCGAACCGGACATCGCCCGAGTCGGGTGCCAGCACGCCGGTCAGGATCTTCAGCAGGGTGGTCTTGCCCGACCCGTTCACGCCGACCACGGCGACGCGGTCACCGGTCGACACGGTGACGGCGAGGTCGGCGAACAGCACCTTGTCGGGCTGAGCGAGCGCCACACCGGCGAGGTCGACACAGATCACGTCGTCTGACCCTACGGCCCCGAACACCGAACGAGCGGGCCCTCAGCCCCGCCCGCTCAGCCGTCTGTAACGTTTGGTGTCTGACACCAAACATTACAGATCAGTCTTCGGGGGTGCGGCCGGGGCGGCCGTTGTCGACCCGCTCGGAGATGCGCTCCTCGGCATCGGCGAGCTTCTCGGCTGCCGCGTCGGCGTCGAGCCTGCCCTCGGCGACCGCAGCATCGACGCGTTCGGTCAGTTCGGCGACGATCGCGTCGACGACTGCTCGAGGATCGACCCCTTGCGCCGTGGCGATGTCGGCCAGCGTCGAGCCGGAACGCAGCTGCTCGCGGAGTTCTTCGGGGCTCAGACCGAGCAACTCCTGCACGGCTTCGGGCGCTTGGCGTCGATCCTGGCGGGCCTCTCGTCGCTCTGCCCGAATCTCCCGCCGCTCGCTGCGATCCGGGGCCTTCGCGAGCAGCTCGTCCACGACGGCGTCGGCCTGTTCGGCGGTGATCGTGCCGTCGTCGACCAACGACTGAATTGCTTCGCGCATCCGGCTGCCCGGTTCGGGGCGGGTCTCGGAAGGCTCCGTGATCGCATCGTCATCGACCTGTTGGGCAACCGCGGCTGGGGTCGCCACAGCGTCGGTCGGAGCAGCGCTGGTCATGCCCGGAACGCCGAACACGAAACCCGCAGCGGCGCCGGCGAGCAATCCGCCGGCGAGGCCGACTGCAACCGTCCGGCCCTTGCCGGTCGGAGTGGTACCCACATCGGAAGTGGAATCTGGGGAGGTCATGGTGATGCTTCCTTTCACTGATGGAGCCGACGAGGAACCTCATCGACGTTTCCATGGTGAACGTCGGCGGTGAGTGCGGCGCCGGAGTGCCGTAAGGGTTCGGTGAGACGGCGGTCACAGCACCGGCACCCCGGCTGTCGATCAGCGTCGACGTGCCAGCAGGTCGTTGGCTGCGTGGAACCCGCCCATGCCGTGCACGCCACCTCCCGGGGGCGTCGACGCCGAGCAGATCCACACCCCGTCGATCGGTGTGCGCCACGGGTGCAGGGCCCAGGTCGGCCGGGCGACGAACTGGAGCAGGTCGCCGGCGCCGCCATTGATGTCACCGCCGACATAGTTCTCGTTGTAGGTCTCCATCGAGGAGGTCGTCATCACGTGGCGAGCCGTGATGCGGTCACGGAAGCCGGGAGCGAACCGCTCGACCTGCGCCTCGATGCGACCCGTCATGTCGACCGGCGAACCGTTCGGCACGTGGCAGTAGCCCCACACGGCCTGCACAGCGTCGGGGGCCCGGGTCCGGTCGAACAGGGTCTGCTGGGCCAGGAGCACGTACGGCCGTTCGGGAGGTCGACCCGCCACCACCTCGGCCTCCGATGCGGCGATCTCGTCGAACGTACCCCCGAGGTGCACGGTGCCGGCCTGGGCGCACTGCTCGTTCGTCCACGGGATCGGACCGTCGAGCACCCAGTCGAGCTTCACCACGCCCGGTCCGTACCGGTATCGGCGCAGCGCCTTGGCATACCGCCGTGGTGCCCGTTCACCCAGTACCTGCAACACCTGTCGGGGTGTGAGGTCGAGGACCACGTCGCTCGACGACGGCAGCTCGTCGAGCGACGTCACGCGTCGGTCGTACTCGATCGAGCCTCCCGAGGCTTCGATGATGCCGATCAGCGCATCCGCGATCCGCTGCGATCCTCCCTGCGCCATCGGCCACCCCACCACATGGCCGAGCAGCCCGAGGATCAGCCCGTATGCCGCGGTGACCGGCGAACCCAGCGACAGCAGCGAGTGCGCTGCCAGCCCGGCGAACAGTGCTCGGGCCTCCTCGGTCTCGAACCGCGACGTGGCGAGATGCTCGGCCGAGCGGATGCCGCTCCATCCGAAGCGGGCGAGATGCAGCGGATGCCGCGGCGGGAGCTGCAGCGGCGAGAGCAGCCCGTCGGTCAGCTCGAAGCCGGCGCCGACGAACGGCTCCATCAGGCTCCGGTACGCGTCGGCGTCCGCGCCCAGGCCACTCGCCGTGTCGGTGACCGACCGCTGGAGCACCGCAGCGCGTCCACCGTCGAGCGGATGGGCGACCGGCACGGTCGGGTGGACCCAGTCGAGTCCGTGCGCCGCCAAGGACCCGTCGTCGGCGAGCAAGCGGAATGCTGGTGATGCGAGCGCCAACGGGTGGATCGCGGAACACACGTCGTGGATCACGTCGGGCCGGAGCAAGGCCTGCGATCGGGTGCCTCCTCCCGGCGTGCCCTCGGCTTCGACGACCAGCACGCTGCGCCCGGCCCGGGCGAGCACAACGGCCGCCATCAAACCGTTCGGGCCGGACCCGACGACGACGACATCCGGGTCGCTCATCGGCCTGGCCAGTCCGGCGACACCGGCAGCACGAAACCGATGGCGGCGCCGCCGCCGTCACGCGCGGCTGCGGTGACCGTGCCGTTCGCTCGTGTGATCACGTCGCGAACGATCGAGAGTCCGAGGCCAGATCCGGGCATCGACCGCGCCGACTCGGAACGATGGAACCGGTCGAAGATGCGCTCCTCCTCGTCCGGCTCGATGCCCGGTCCCCGGTCGAGCACGGTGAGCGAGCCGCCGTCGACGACCACCTCGATCGGACCTGCGGTCTGATCGAACTTGCAGGCGTTGTCGACGAGGTTCGTGACCGCTCGGTCGAGCGCTGACCGTGGCGCGTCGACGACCGCCGGTGTCCGGACGTCGACGACGATGTCGCGCGAGCGTCGACGTCCCACGCGCTCGACGACGTCCTCGGCCAGGGCGGGCAGCTCGATGCGCTCGTTCGGTTGCTCATCGAGTTCGCCGGACGCAACCGCCACGAGTTCGTTGACGAGTTCGGTGAGTTCGTTCACCTCGGTGTCGAGGTCGTCGAGCACGCCGTCGCGCATCTCGGCCGACATCTCCGGGTGGCGGCGCAGCACGGAGAGGTTGGTCTTGAGACTCGTGAGCGGAGTGCGGAGTTCATGGCCGGCGTCCTGGACCAGTCGCTGCTGCTCGGCTCGCGACACCGCCAACGCACCCAGCATGTTGCGGAATGCCGAACCGAGCCGACCGACCTCGTCGTCGCCGACACCCGGGACGTCGACGTCGAGTCGACCCGACGAGCCGACCTTCTCGGCCGCCCCTGTCAACCGCCGGATCGGCGCGGCCACCGTGCCCGCGATCAACCAGCCGACCAACGCCGCTGCGAGCGAGACGAGAGCCACCACCAGCAGGGTTCGCCGGCGGAGGTCTTCCAGAACGCTGTCGACTTCATCGAGTGACCGGGCGATCTGCACCGCCCCGGTCGCGAGCCCGATCGTGTGCACACGCAACGACTCGTCGGAGACGACGACGGTCGCACGATCGAGCGACCGGGGGTCGCCGACGACCGAGAGCGCCGCCTCGTCGATCGGAGCAACGTCCGGGAACGACGACGCGATCGACTCGCCATCGGCATCGAGCACCCGCACCGAGTACACCTCGAGCAGGCTGCGAGTGGGCATCGTGACCTGACCGCCGAAGGCCGCCCGCCCGATGAGCTGGCCGGTGGCCTGGCTGATCGAGCGGTCGACCTCGTCGAGGAGACGGGCGCTCGTCGACCGGTACCCGATCAGGCCGACCGTGGCCGTGGCGATCAGCGCCACCACCGCCAAGGACAGCGCGATCTTCCAACGAAGGCCCATCAGCCGTCGATCCGCGCGGTGTAACCGACACCGCGCACGGTGTGGACGATGCGCGGTTCGCCTTCGGCTTCGGTCTTGCGGCGCAAGTACCCGATGTACACGGCGAGGTTCTTCGAGTCGGGGCCGAAGTCGTAGTGCCAGATCCGGTCGTAGATCGTCGAGTGGTCGAGCACGATGCCACGATTGGCGACGAGCAGGGCCAACAGGTCGAACTCGGTCTTCGAGAGCTGGATCTCCCGCTCACCGCGGAAAGCCCGGCGCCCCGACGTGTCGAGGCGGAGATCGCCCAGTACCAGCTCGCCCTCGGGATCTTCGGCATCGTCGGAGCCGTAACCCGAGCGGCGCAGCAGCGCCCGGATCCGTGCGAGCAGCTCGTCGAGGTCGTACGGCTTGGGAAGGTAGTCGTCGGCGCCGGCATCGAGACCGGCGACACGGTCGCTCGTCTCGGTGCGGGCTGTGAGCATCAGCACCGGCAGTTTGCTGCCCTCCGACCGCAGGACCCGACACACGGTCAGGCCGTCGACGATCGGCATCGACACGTCGAGCAGCAGTACGCCGGGTTCGACCTGGCGGATGGCTTCGAGCGCCTCGGCGCCGTTGTGCGCTGCGGCGACGGTGTAGCCCTCGAGCTGCAGGGCCCGAACGAGTGATTCACGTACGGCACGGTCGTCCTCGGCCACGAGAATTCGGGCGTGCTGGGGGTCCGTCACAACTCACAGTCTGGTCGCTGGGCGTGAGAATGCGGTGTGAAACCCCCGCGGGACCTTCCGGTTTGGTACGAACGCAGTGTGCAGGTCTTCGATCGAGCGACCCCGTTCGCGCCGGGCGTGCTGTTGGCCGTCGGCGTCGGCGGGGCGATCGGAGCCACAGCTCGCTGGTTCGTGAGTTGGATCTTCGACTCTGCAGGCGCCGAACACGTCCCCGGCAGCTGGCCGTGGGCGACACTGCTCGTCAACCTGATGGGATGCGTCGCGATCGGATTCGCCGCTCGCGGCGTCGCACGCGACACGACGGCGTGGGCGTTCGTGGTCACCGGGGTGCTGGGCGGGTTCACGACCTTCTCGGCGTTGGCGGTGGAACTCAACGACATGGCCGACGCCGAGCGGATGCCGTTGGCGATCCTCTACGCCACGATCACGCTGGCGGCCGGGGTGGGAGCGACGATGATCGCGGACCGGCCACGGGGTCGGTCATGACGCCGGCGTGGTTCGTGCTCGCCGCTGGCCTCGGCGCGGTCGGCCGGCACCTGGTCGGACAGTTCGCCTGTTCGTGGGTGGCGCTGCTGTGGGTGAACTCGATCGGCGCCGGACTCCTGGGGGTGCTCATCGCCGCCGATCTCGCTCCGGACACCGCCACCGTGTTGGCTGTCGGACTGTGCGGGGCCTTCACGACGTTCTCGTCGTTCGTCCTCGAGGCGCGCAGCCTCGGTTGGCGATGGGGCACGATCTACGCGCTGGTCACCCTCGGTTCGGCCTGCGCCGCCGCCTCGATCGGCACGACGCTGGTGTGATCACGCCTGGGGTCTGACCCCAGGCGTGATGGTCAGGTGGCGACGTCGAGAATGCGGATCGGGATCTCGCGAGGACCGCGGACCATGCCGACACTCCAGCGCGTGTCACCGGCGAGTTCGAAACTCGGGAACCGCTTGACGAACTCCTCGATGGCGACCTTGAGCTCCAGGCGGGCGAGGTTCGAGCCCACGCAG
>CAZJUC010000073.1:0-13503 GCA_964549065.1 uncultured Ilumatobacteraceae bacterium | reverse complement strand
ACGAGATCGGGAACCCCTGCGAGAACCCGGCGAACAGGTTGGTGACCCCGAGCGCGGCCAGCTCCTGGTTGGGGTCGATGCGGTAGCCCATGCGGGTGCCGATCGCCCGTCCGGTCAGCACGTTGTCGCTGTAGCCGACGAGGGCGATGCCGGCTGCGATCGGCAGCAGTTCGACGACGTCGCCCAGGCCCACGTCGGGGAGCCCGAACGACGGCAGCCCCTGCGGGACCTCGCCGACGAGTGCCAGCCCGTCCGCCTCCAATGCCAGCACCACCGCTGCCGCCGTCGCGAGCACCACACCGAGCAGCGCTCCCGGGATCGCGGGCAGTCTCCAGCGCAGCCCGAGGATCAGCGCCAGCGTGGTGGCGCCGACGACGATGGTGAGCCCGTCGATGTCGCCGAGGCCGGTCAGCAGATCGAGCGTCCGACCGAAGAACGCATCCGACTCGATCGGGATCCCCGTGAACTTCGCGTACTGGCTCGACAGCAGCGTGAGGCCGACGCCGGTGATGTAGCCGACCAGCACCGGCTTCGACAGCACGCTGGCGATGAACCCGAGCCGGGCGACCGCAGCGAGCAGGCAGATCGCCCCGACGACCAGCGCCAGCGCTGCCATCAACGCCAGGTAACGGGCGGGGTCGCCCGCGGCAATCGCCCCGACACCGGTCGCGGCGAGGATCGCCGTGCCCGGCTCCGGGCCGACGCCCAGGTGGCGTGACGACCCGACGAACGCGTACGCAACGAGGGCGAGCAGCGCGGCGTAGAAGCCGGTGACCGGTGGCATGCCGGCGAGCTCGGCGTAGGCCATCCCCTGCGGGACGAGCATCGCGCCGACGGTGAGCCCTGCGAGCACGTCGACGCGCAGCCAGCCCCGCTCGTAGTGGCGCAGCCGGTCGAAGCCCGGCGCCTGTCGGGCGATCGTCGCGGTCACCGCTGATCGTTTCGACGTCAACTGCACTCCTCGACCGCTGTGGCACGGCGACCGGCGCCGCCGTGCTCCCAAGCTACTGCCGGCCGGGTCTGCCCGAGATGGTGACGTGTCAAGGTCGACGCACACGGTGCCGATGCACCACCATGCTCGCCGATCCACGAACGTCCACGATCGAGCCCGCCGATCGGTCGGTCGGCCTGTCGACGCTCCGCGGCATCGAAGCCCAGGTGCTGCTGCGGGCGGTCACGGCGCTGCGGCTCGACGGAATCCTGAGCGAAGCCGAGTACGAGACGAAGCGTCAGCGACTCGCCGCCCGACTCTGACCCACCCACGGTCGCCGCGGCGAGCGCGAAGCCGACCGTCAGTCGGCGACGTCGAAGGCGGCGGTGATCTTCGTCGGGTGGATGCGAACGAGCCGTTCACCCGGCACGCCGTTGCGTTCGCCGAACTCCTCGGCGCGGTCGGCGCCCATGTAACGACCGCCGATGATCGTAGCGAATCGCCGGACTTCGCCCAGGTCGTCGTCCAGCGTGACGGTGCCGTCGATCTTCACGAACGCGAACGGAGGCGACTCGTCGTCGACCACCAGCGATGCTCGACCCTCGCGGGCGAGTGACTGCCCCTTGCCGGTGTCGGCGCCGGTGTTGAACACGATCTCGTCACCATCGAGCACGAACCAGATCGGTGCCACGTGGGGGGCACCGTCGGACGCCACCCACGCGACCTTGCCGGTGCGGGTGCCGTGCATGAGGAAGTCGCGGACCCGGTCGTCGGACAATGAGGCCATGTCCCAGTATGGCCGGCCTCGGTCGTCAGCGGAGCGGGCGCTGCGGGTCGGAGCGCAGGCGCTCCTCGAGCGCCGGCGGGATCACGCTGTCGGGGTCCCGGCAGCCGGCGAGGTGCTGGTGCGTGTCCACGAGGGCCGCGTACAGCGGCGGGCACGTCGGGCAGGCCGCCAGGTGAGCTTCGACGGTGGCGGAGGTCTCGGCGTCGAGCGCTCCGTCGAGGTAGTCGGAGACGTGTTGGCGGGCGTCCCAGCAACGCATCGGCACTCCTTTCAGTCGTTCTCGACGTTCGGCGCCGGCGGCCAGCGCACTCACCAGCATCATGCGACCGCGACGCAGGCGTTGCTTCGCCGCGGGCAGCGAGATCTCCTGCAGTTCGGCGATCTCTCGTACCCGCCATTGCTCGATGTCGTGCAACACGACCACGCTGCGATGGTCGAACGGGAGCCGCACCAACGCGTCCTCGACGGCGTCGCGGTCCTCGAGCCGGTCGGCGACGACGGCGGGATCGACGGTGTAGTCGTCGGCCCGCCACTGTTCGTCGACCTCCTCGACCACGATCTCGCGGCGCGAGCGTCGTACCCGATCCATCGCCAGGTTGTGCAACACCTGACGCAACCACGACAGCAGCTCGCCGTCGCCGCGATACTGCGATCCCTTCTCGATCGCCCGCACGAACGTGTCCTGCACCAGGTCGGCCGCCAGCTCGGGGTCGCGTACGAGCCCGAGCGCGAACCGGTAGAGGGCGTCGAGGTGTTCGCCGATCACCTCGGGCGACGGCGGAGAGGATTCGCTCACGGCCACCACGGTAGGTCCGCGGCCGCGACGGCCGGGCCCTCCGTCGTTGCGGTCACGTCGCCGGTCCTGCGCTCCGGTCACGGTTGGTGCGGATGTTGAGCAGCGAGTACAGCGGGCACCAGCCGACCAGTCCGGTCAGCAGTGGCACGAACGCGAACACGGCCAGGAACGTTCCCCATCCGCCGCCGATCGCGAGGCCGATGACGAAGAGTGCCACCCCGACGACCACGCGTGCGATGCGGTCCCAGCTCGCCTCGTTGATGAATCCCATGTTGTTCTCTCCTTGTACGGGGCCCGGATCGGGCCGTGTGAATTCGAACACCAAGGAGACGAACCAGTTCGGAAAAGGGATACATCGACGTGCCCGGTCGACCTCGTCGCCCGTGCGTCAGGGCGAGGCGACGAGGTCGGCGACCGTTCGCCGGATCGTGGTGTGCAGGGCGAGCTGGGTCTCGGTGCGGGTGATGCCGGGCAGCTCCAGGATGCGCTGCAGCACGTCGTGGAGGTGTTCGTTGGATCGGGCGACGACGCGCAGGTGCAGATCGCCCGGACCGGTGACGGCGTGCACCTCGAGCACCTCGGCGATCGCGTCGAGGCCGGCGACGATCTGCGCGTCGCTGCCCTGAGCGATCTCGAGCGTCGTGAACGCGAGCACGCCGAAGCCCGCTGCAGCGGCGTCGACGTCGGGGCCGTACCCGACGATCACGCGGTTGCGCTCCAAGCGGTCGAGGCGGGCCTGCACCGTGCCCCGGGCGACGTCGAGCCGTCGGGCCATCTCGACCACCGGCAGGTTGGGCGTCGTCCGCAACAGCCCGATCAGACGAGCGTCCAGCTCGTCCCAGGAATCACCGGCTTGGCTGGTCATCGTGCACACTCCGAGCGCTCGTCCGGCTCCGAGACTAGACAATCTGCACAGCCCTGCGACGAGCTGTTGATCGGATTGACCACCCGCGTGACGATGCACGGATGACCACCTTGGACGTGACGGCACCCGCGACCCGCCTGAAGGGCTGGGACTCGCTCGAGTTCTACGTCGGCAACGCCCGCGCCACGGCCGGCTTCCTGACCGCCGCGTTCGGCTTCGAGGTCACCGCGTACGCGGGCCCCGAGACCGGACGCGAGGACATCGCCTCGTACCTGCTCGAGCAGGGCGACATCCGTTTCGTCGTCACTGCCGGGCTCACTCCCGACTCGCCGATCTGGACCCACGTGCGCGAACACGGCGACGGCGCGCAGGATCTCGCGTTCGTCGTCGACGACGCCACCGCCACCTACGACGCCGCCATCGCCCGCGGCGCCCGGTCGGTGCGCGAACCCTACGAACTCACCGACGAGCACGGCACGCTGCGCCTGGCCGCCATCGGCACCTACGGCGAGACCAAGCACACCTTCGTCGACCGCAGCGAGTACACCGGCCACTACTGCCCCGGCTACGTCACCACCGGCTTGCCACCCACACCGGTCGGCCTGCCGCCGGTGGGGCTCGACCGTATCGATCACGTCGTCGGCAACGTCGAGGTCGGCAAGCTCGACCAGTGGGTCGGGTTCTACGAGGACGTGATGGGCTTTCGTCAGCTCCGTCACTTCGACGAGCACCAGATCGCCACCGAGTACAGCGCGCTGCGCTCGACGGTGATGACCAACGACGCCGGTGTCACGATGCCGCTCAACGAGCCGGCGGCCGGCCTCAAGCGCAGCCAGATCCAGGAGTACCTCGACACCTATCGCGGCCCCGGCGTGCAGCACATCGCCCTCGGCACCGGCGACATCGTCCAGGCGATCACCGGTCTGCGCGCCCGCGGCGTCCGCTTCCTCGAGGCCAACGACGAGTACTTCCACGACGTGCGCAACCGGCTCGGCTTCCTCGACGTGCCGTGGGACGCGATCGAGCAGCTCGGCATCCTCGTCGACCACGAGAGCGACGGCCACCTGCTGCAGCTGTTCACCGAGCCGATCACCGACCGCCCGACGGTCTTCGTCGAGATCATCCAGCGCGGCGGCGCCACCGGCTTCGGCGAGGGCAACTTCAAGGCGCTGTTCGAGTCGATCGAGCACGAGCAGGAGCGCCGGGGCAACCTGTGAGCGGCCGCCCCCGTCCGGCCGTCCTGGCCCTCCCCGGCTACCGGCCCGGCCGGTCCGCCGCTGCTGCTGCTGCCGAGCACGGCATCGTCGCCGTCGTCAAGCTCGCCTCGAACGAACTGCCCCACGGCCCGTTGCCGTCGGTGGCAGCGGCGATCGGCGCCGGCATCGACGACGTCCACCTCTACCCCGATCACCGGGCGACGGCGTTGCGCGAGGCGATCGGTGCGTCGCTCGGCGTCGGCGCCGATCACGTCACCGTCGGAGCCGGATCGGTCGGCCTGCTGCAACAACTGGCGCTCTCGTACGTCGAGCGGGGCGACAGCGTCGCGTTCTGCTGGCCGTCGTTCGAGGCGTACCCGATGTTCGCCGCGCTCGTCGACGGCGAACCGGTCCGTCCGCCACTGCGCCGCCAGACGTTCGACCTCGACCTGCTCGCGGACGTGATCGACGACGACACCCGTCTCGTGCTCGTCGCCAACCCGAACAACCCCACCGGCACGGTGGTGGGCACCGACGAGCTCGCCGCGTTCGTCGAGCGTGTGCCCGGGTCGTGCCTCGTGGTGATCGACGAGGCCTACGCCGAGTTCGTCACCGACGCCCGCGTCGGCTCGTCGATGGAACTCGTCGAGCGCTTCTCGAACGTCGTCGTGCTGCGCACCTTCTCCAAGGCGCACGCCCTGGCGTCGTTGCGGGTCGGCTACGCCGTCGCCCGCCCCGAGGTGATCGACGTGCTCGATCGCACGCTCGTGCCGTTCGCCGTCAACGGCCTCGCGCAGGCGGCGGCGCGCGCCAGCCTGGCCGCCGTCGACGAGATGGGCGAGCGCGTCGACGGCGTGGTGGCCGAACGGTCCCGTGTGGTGGCCGCGCTCCGTCGGTCCGGTTGGATGGTGCCCGAGCCGCAGGGCAACTTCGTGTGGCTGCCGGCCGGACGGGCGTCCGCCGACATCGGCCTCGCACTCGAACGCCTCGGCGTGGTCACCCGCGTGTTCGCCGACGTCGGCATCCGTGTCACGGTCGCCGACCGCGCCGGCAACGACCGCTTCCTCGACGCCTTCGACAAGGTCACCGTCGACGTCGAACCCGATGCGTGGCAGCTGCCCACCGGCGACCTCGCCGCCCGCATCGCCGACGAACTGCAACGCCTCGACGACGCCCGCACCCGCCTCCGCTCCCACGCCGACCAGCCCCGCCCGCAGCCTGACGATCAAGCCGGCCCGACCGGTCTCACACCACCCGACGAGGCCACCGGCGAGCAGTGGGACCACGGCCAGGTGTGGGCCCACCTCGCCGAGTTCGGCGTCTACTGGCGCCGCGAACTCCGCCGGATCGTCGACACCGACACCGATGACGGTCCGGTTCCCTTCGGGCGCACCAAGCGCGACCCGCACCGCATCGCCATGATCGAAGCCGACCGCACCACACCCGTCGCCGAACTGGCGACCGTCGTCGAGCGCGACATCGCCGCCTTCCGGGCCGACCTCGCCGAGCTGTCACCGGCGGACTGGTCGCGGCGGGGGCGCCACGAGACGCTGGGCGAGATGGATCTCTGGGATTTTCTCGACCACTTCGTCACCGGGCACTACCTCGAACACGCCGACCAGCTCGACCAGCTCGACGGACTCGACGGACGTCACCGTCCGGACGGGCGGCGCCGTGGATGACAGGGCTGACACCTGGGTCGACAGCGCAGAGGGGTCGCCGTTCCCGTTGCACAACCTGCCGTTCGGGGTCGCCCGTCGCGCCGACGGGACCGTCGGGGCGTTCGTGGCGATCGGCGACCGTGCACTCGATCTCGCCGACGCCGTCGGCACGGGCTTCCTCGACGACTCGCCCGCCGAGTACGGCCTGCTCGACGCGAGCGGCACGCTCAACGGGTTCGCAGCGGCCGGGCGCGCAGCCCACACGGAGCTGCGCCGACGTCTGACCGAGTTGTTCACCGAGCGTCGCCACGAGGCGCAGCTGACGCCGTGTCTGACACCGCTCGACGAGCTGACGATGCAGGTGCCCGTGGCGGTCGGCGACTACGTCGACTTCTACTCCTCGCTGCACCACGCCACGAACCTCGGCCGGCTGTTCCGCCCCGACGGCGAGGCGCTGCTGCCCAACTGGCGCCACATCCCCATCGGCTACCACGGCCGTTCGGGCACGATCGTCGCCGACGGGACGCCCATCGTCAGGCCCCACGGGTTGCGGCTCGTCGACGGCGAACCGCGGTACGGGCCGACGAACGCGCTCGACATCGAGCTCGAGGTCGGCGCCGTCGTCGGTGCACCGTCACCGCTCGGTGAGCCCATCGCGACCGCCGACGCCGAGGAGCACCTGTTCGGTCTGTGCCTGGTGAACGACTGGTCGGCGCGTGACATCCAGGCCTTCGAGTACCAGCCGCTCGGTCCGTTCCTCGGCAAGAGCTTCGCCACGTCGATGTCGCCGTGGATCGTCACCCTCGACGCACTCGAACCGTTCCGTGTCGAGCCGCCCGTTCAGGATCCGCCCGTCGCCGACCACCTCCGCACCACCGGGGCAACCGGGTTCGACCTCCACCTCGAGGTCGAACTGCAAGGTGAGGTGATCAGCCGCACCTCGTTCGCCGACATGTACTGGACGCCGGCGCAGCAGGTCGCCCACATGACCACCAACGGGGCGAGTGCGCGCGCCGGCGACATGTTCGCGTCGGGCACCGTGTCGGGCCCCACACCCGGCAGCGAGGGCAGCCTGATCGAACTCACCTGGCGCGGCGAACGCCCGATCCGGCTGGCCGACGGCACCGCCCGGTCGTTCCTGCTCGACGGCGACACCGTCACCCTGCGCGGCTGGGCCGGCGCCGATCCGGCCACACGGATCGGCCTCGGCAGCGTCACGGGCACGATCACCGCAGGAACCGACGCGAGCGAAGGGAACTGACATGGCCCACTACCGATCGGTCGGCGACGTCCCGGCCAAGCGCCACACCCACCACCACGACGACGACGGTCACCGTTTCGCCGAGGAACTGATGGGCCAGGAGGGCTTCTCGTCGAACTCGTCGCTGCTCTACCACCGTCATTCACCCTCCGCGCTCACCCGCATCGAACCCGCATCACGCCAGGGGTCAGACCCCAGGCGTGATCGCCCTGCGGTGGCGACACCCGACGTGCCGCTCACCCCGCGCCACATCCGCACGCCGTCGGTCGAGTTCGACGACGACACCGACCTCGTCACCGGCCGCGCGGTGCTGCTCGCCAACGACGACGTCGAGGTCGCCTGGGTGGACGCCCGCAGCGACAGCGCGCTGTACCGCAACGCCGTCGGCGACGAACTCGTCTACATCCAGCACGGCACCGCCCGCCTCGACTCGGTGTTCGGCCCGCTCGACGTCGGTGCCGGCGACTACGTGGTGGTGCCGGCGTCCACGACGCACCGCTGGATGATCCGCGGTGACGAACCGGTCGGCGCGTTCGTGATCGCCAGCAGTGGACACGTGGCGCCACCGGCGAAGTACCTGTCCCGGTACGGCCAGTTCCTCGAACACGCCCCGTACTGCGAGCGCGACCTGCGCGCCCCGACCGAACTGATGGTCGTCGACGACGACGATCATCACGATGGCGGTCACAGCGCGGACGGCGGGGTGCCCGTCCTCGTGCGCAACCGGGCGGGCTGGTCGTGCCACACCCATCGCCACCATCCCTTCGACGTCGTCGGCTGGGACGGCTGCGTCTACCCGTACGCCCTCAACATCGCCGACTTCGAACCGATCGTCGGACGGATCCACCAACCGCCACCGGTGCACCAGACCTTCGAGCTGCCCGGCGCCGTGGTGTGCTCGTTCGTGCCGCGCCTGTTCGACTTCCACCCCGAGGCCGTCAAGGTGCCGTACCACCACGCGAACACCGACTCCGACGAGGTGCTGTTCTACTCGGCCGGCAACTTCATGAGCCGTGCCGGCTCGGGCATCGACGTCGGGTCGATCTCGTACCACCCCGCCGGGTTCGTCCACGGCCCGCAGCCGGGCAGTGTCGAAGCGAGCCTCGAGGCAACGGCGACCGAGGAGGTGGCGGTCATGCTCGACACGTTCGCGCCGCTGCACGTCACCGACACCGCCCGCGCCGCGTCCGACGAGCGCTACCCGTTCACCTGGTCGCGCTGAACCTGCGCTCGAACCGGTCGCCGGGTCAGGCGAGCAGACGGGCGATCGAGGCGTCGGTGGCGGTCTCGTAGAAGCCGCCGACGACCTCGACGACGTGCTCGAGCGACTCGCCCTCGAACAGCACCGGTTGGTAGTGGTGGATGTCGTAGGCGAGGGTGCCCATGTCGACGACGTCGATCGGGCGGATCTCGGCGTTGTCGGCGAACCACTGCAGCTCGCCCGGCGAGCTGAGCAGGCCGGTGCCGTACGCCTTGGGCGCGCCGTCTTCGCGGACGACGCCGAACTCGACGGTGAACCAGAACACCGCGGCGATCAGTTGCCGTGCCCGTTCGTCGTGGATGCGTGCGTCGACGGCGCCGGCCAGGCGGTGCAGCTCGGCGATCTCCGGGCAGGCGAGGCAGTTGGCGTGGCCCATCACCTCGTGGATCACGTCGGGTTCGGGCGTGTACAGCGGTGATCCCTCCCACCGCAGGTACTGCGTGGACGGGAACAGCCGGTGGGCGAGCGCGTCGAAGAACTCCTCGGACGACACGATGCCGGCCACGGCGCGGTAACCGAACCCGGTCAGTGGGCGCAGCCAGGCGTCGACCTCCGCGAGTTGCGGCACCCGATCGGTCGGCAGCCCGAGCCGCTCACGGGCGGCGACCACGCCCGTGGACGCGTGGCGTTCCCACAGCGGCCCCATGGTGGCGGCGACCGTGGCCCAGACCGCGTGTTCGTGCTCGTGGTAGTCGATGATCGCCGGCGGGGCGTCGAGCCCGGCCGCGAGCGAGGCGATCTCCTCGCGGCGTGTCCAGTACGACGCCGGCGCAGCGACGGTGTCGGCGGACGTGCTCATCCGTCGATGGTGTCACGATCCCGGCGTTCGGTGGAAAGATCTTCTCCGAAGCAGACGATCGTCTGCACGAGCAGTCGTCTGGGATACGTTCGGATGTGTGACCGAGCTCGACGACATCGACCGCCGGATGATCGACGAGCTGCGTCGCGACGGACGCATGAGTGCCCCGGCGCTCGCCGGGGCGGTGGGCGTCAGCCGGGCGACGGCGTACTCCCGCCTCGACCGGCTGGTCGACACGGGCGTCATCTCGGGCTTCTCGGCGCGTGTCGACCCGTCGGCGGTGGGGTTCGACGTGTCGGCGCTGGTGCTCGTCGACGTGCGCCAGGGATCGTGGCGTGACCTGCGCACGCAGCTGAGTTCGCTCCCCGGCGTGGAGTGGCTCGGCGTGGCCACGGGACGCTTCGACTTCGTACTGATGGTGCGCGCCGACTCGCTCGCCCACCTCCGCGACGTCGCCCTGCGCGAGCTGCAACAGATCGACGGTGTGCGTTCAGCGGAGACCGTCGTCCTGCTCGACGAGATCGACCAACGCGATCGACCGATCTGGCCCTGACCGCCGATCTTTTCCCTCGGAGCCGGGTCCCCTCGTCGGAGCCGACCGGCGTCTCGGATCGGAGCCGACCGGCGTCTCAGAAGGGAACGATCGTGCGCAGCAGCCCGGTCGCCTCGCCGCGCCCGGCGAGCACCCAGCAGAACTCGACTGCGTCCATCACCATGGTGTCGCCACCGTCGCCGGCGGTGAACGTGCCGCCCGCCGCTCCGGTCAACTCGAGGGTGAACGCCTGTCCGTGGCGGCGAGCCCACTCGGCGACGATGTCGGCGACGACGCGGCCGTCGTGCTCGGTCGTCAGCGCGAGGTCGCCCCCGGTGGCTCGGACGGTGTCGATGCGGTGCATCCACGCATCGCGCAGGTAGATGACGTCGATCAGGTAGCCGAGGCGCCACGTCTCGGCGACGGGGGCGTCGACGGGAAACCTGATGGCCCGCATCGGACGGGGCGTACGACCGCGGCCCTTCACGGTCTTCGGCGCGATCCGTGCGAGGCGGTCGACGAGTTCGTCAGGGGAGAGGCCGTTGCGCTCATCGACCTGGACACCGGACAGGCCGGCTTCCAACGCCACGCCCAGGTCCTTCTGGCGCTTGCGTGCAGCACGCAACTGGTGCACGTTCTCGCGCACGGATGCGCCGGCCTCGCTCGCGCCGAGCACGTGCAGCCACATCCGACGGACGTCCCAGTCGGGACACACGGTCTGGATCGACCAGTCGTCGGAGTCGAGTGATCGCAGGAGTGCGATCGCCCGGTCGAATTCGGTTGCCTGGAGCCGCATCGCTTCGCGATGCCCGATCGGTTCGATCGTCGTGACGTCGACCGCGGTGTTGTTGTCGGTGTTGGTGGTGTTGTTGTCGGTGTTGGTGGTGTTGTTGTCGGTGGTCATGTCGCCTCGCTTGTGCTGGTGCGGTCGTCGGGTGATCGGGTGATCAACATGTCGACGGCTCGGTCGACGAGCCGGGTCCATCGGGTGCCGCCCGGGTCGTTGGAGATCTGCTGGTCGGTCAGGCCCGTCAGCACTGCGGTCCACAGGTCGAGGGTCTCCTGATCGTGCACGCCGACGGCAGCGAGATGCCGGGTCATCTGCTCGTAGACCTGCACGGCAACGGCGTAGCTCTCGTCCGAGGGGGTGAAGCCCGGGATCGTGCGCTGGAACAGCAGTTGGTACCGGACGGGGTCGCTGACGCAGAAGTCGACGAACGCCCGGGCGCTGGTTCGTGCCGCTCCGATCGGGTCGGCGGCGATGTCGGCGTCGGTGACGGCGCCGTCCATCCAGTCGGCGAACGCCCGGTATCCCTCGAGGAACATGGCGTCGTAGATCTCGTGCTTGGAGGCGAAGTACGAGTACACCGACTGCGCACGCATGCCCACACGATCGCCCAGGTCGCGCATCGACAGTCCGGCGAGACCGTGCTCGCGCACGACCTCCCAGCTCGCGCGCACGATGTCGGCCTGTGTCTCCTGACGCCGTAAGGAACGCCTGTCGGTGTTCGGACTTCCTGACATAGTCAGGAGTATGCGCTGTCGTGCGCCGTCTGTCAAGAAGATCCGTCGCAGCACCGCGACGAACCGACGTCGGACGGGACGGGACCTCCGGCTCTGGTGGCACCCGTCCGCCTCGGAACAGGGTGGGCTGGTGTTCGACGCCGTCCGACAGTGGGCCTCCCGGGCCGAGGGGGACTGGCGGGCCCACGGGACGGCGTACGAACTGGTGCGGGTGTTCACCGCGCCCGCCCGGCGCGGTCTGATCCGTCTACGCGTCGACGGCGCCGAGCACCTCCCGGCCGACGGCGCGGTGGTTCTCGTGGCGAACCACGTGTCGTTCTTCGACTCCGTGTTGTTGATGTTCAGCCTGCCGCGACCCGTGGCGTTCATCGGCAAGGCGGAGTACACCGACAACCCGATCACCAACTGGCTGTTCTGTGGCGCGGGAATGATCCCGGTGCGCCGCGAGGACCCCGGCGATCTGCCGCACGTGTTCGAAGAGGTCGCCGAGGTGCTGCGACGTGGCGAGGTCATCGGCGTGTTCCCCGAGGGAACCCGTTCGCGCGATGGCAGGTTGCACCGCGGCCATGTCGGCGCCGCCCACCTGGCGCTCATCACCGGCGCGCCGATCGTGCCGGTCGGAATCATCGGCACCGACGCCGTGCTGCCGACCGGATCGCTGATCGTGCGACCGTTCCGGCAGGCCACGATCACGCTCGGCGAACCGATCGACCCGAGGCAACTCGGCTACACGAAGAGCACCAACCGGGCGCGGCGAGAGGTCACCGACCGGTTCATGGCCGAGATCGCCCGACTCTGCGCCGAGGACTACGTCGACAGCTACGCGCCGACGCCGGCCTGACGAGTTGCTCCAGTTCCGGGGTCTTCGTGCCGATGCAACTGCATGGTTCAGCGCCGATCGAGCACGCTCGACGCCGCGCGTGCCGGCGATCGTGAGGCGCTGGCCGAACTCTGGCGCACGCACCAGGCGCCGCTGCTGCGCTATCTCCGCTCGCGTCGGACGCCGTCGCACGACGACGCTGCTTCCCAGGTGTGGATCGACGTCGCGACATCGATCGGCCGGTTCGAGGGCGACGACGACGACTTCCGACGTTGGCTGTTCACGATCGCCCACCGTCGCAGCGTCGACCAGATCCGCAAGGCCGTGCGCGCCTCGGCACCACAGGCTTCGCTCGCCGTGCGCGCCGCCGACCACGCAGCCGGGGCCGACGCCGACCACGACGACCACGACGCGCTCGCCCGCGCCATCGCGCTGGTGGCCACGCTGCCGGACGACCAGGCCGAAGCCGTGATGTTGCGCGTGGTCAACGATCTGCCGACCGCCGACGTCGCCGCGGTGATGGGGACCTCGACGGGAAACGTGCGGGTACTCGTGCATCGGGGGCTCACCCGACTCCGGCGAAAGATTTCTGTAACGGATGCCGACGTCCCGGCGATGAAGAGGGTGCCATGAACGAATTCGACGATCTCGCCGACCTCGATGAGGTGTTCGGTCCGTTGCGCAGCCCTGCGCAACCGGCAGAACTCTCAGAGGAGCGCACGACGGTCGATCTCATGGTGAACGCTCATCGCACCTCAGAGGGGATCCACATGTTCACATCACGTCGCGCCAAGATCGCAACACTCGTCGCCGCCGGACTACTCGGCTTCGGAGGCATGGCCGCCGCCGCATCGCCGGTTCTGCTCGAAGACGAGTTGACCATCGTCGACCAGCAGGCCGAGCCCGCCGAGCCGGTCGAGCCGGTCGAGCAGGCCGAGGAGAAGGACCCAGAGCCGGTCGTGGACGAGGATCCCGAGCCGGTCGTGGACGAGGGGTCAGAGCCGGCCGCGGAAGAGGAGCCGGCCGTCGAGGAGCCGGCCGTCGAGGAGCCGGCCGCCGAGCCCACCGCG
>CAZJUC010000072.1:0-14160 GCA_964549065.1 uncultured Ilumatobacteraceae bacterium | reverse complement strand
GCATGGTCAGCGTGTTCCACCCGACGCAGGGCCCCACCTACCGCGACATGGTGCCGCAGCCGCCGCCGGCGGAGCTCGCCCCGAGTTGCGCCGAAGCCGGCGTGCTGGGCGTGCTGCCCGGCATCATCGGGTCGATCCAGGCGCTCGAGACGATCAAGGTGATCCTCGGGCTCGGCGATCCGCTGATCGGGCGCATCCTCACCGTCGACACCAACGACATGGAGTTCCGGGTGTTCAACCTGAAGCCCGACCCCGCCAACGAGGTCACCCACGCCAACCGCGACCGCATCGAGATCAGGGAACTCGACGGCCTCTGCGCCCCCGGCCTGAGCAGCTGAACTGTCACACGGTGCCTGGCCTGCGGTGACGTTCGGCCTCAGCCGGTGCGGACACTCAGGGCGTGACGATCGGGAAGTTGCGTTCGGTCCTGGCGATCACCGACACGAGCGTGCCGAGCGCGGTGGGGTCGCCGTCGAGCACGATGCGGCCGTCGCCGAGCGCTTCGGCGAAGTCCAGTCGACCCGTGAACAGTTCGATCAGCGAACGCCTCGCCAGCGTCAGGGTCGTGCCGGCGTCGGCGGGTGACGACGTACGCCGATGGTTGGCGACGCCGTTACGGAGCTCGAAGACGTAGGTCTCGTCGAGGTCGGTGATCACGAACGACAGCACGAGGTGCAGATCCCACGCCTTCGGCCCGTCGATGCGGATCGCCACGCTGGAGAGGATCTGCTCGACCGACAGCGCGCCGAGCAGGTCGGGTGCACCACGACCGGCCGCTGTGGCCACCTCGCCGTCGCGCAGCTCCTTGGCGCCGACCAGGAACACGTTGCGCCACGTGCCGTTCTCGGCGCCGAACGCGATCTGCTCGAAGGCGTCGGCCTGGAGCGCACGTGCCGCTTCGTGGTGCTCGTCGGCGAACAGGACGTGGTTGAGCACTTCGACCGCCCAGCGCAGGTCGCCCTCGTCGAACGCCGTTCGGGCGTGCGCCACTGCGGCGTCGGCGCCGCCCATCGCGGCGACGTAGCGCTCGGCGGCGGCCACCGGCGGATGGGGCCACAGGTGCGCTGGGTTGCCGTCGTACCAGCCGAGATAGCGCTGGTACACCGCCTTCACGTTGTGGCTCACCGAGCCGTAGTACCCGTGCGTGTGCCACTGCTCGGCCAGCGCCGGCGGCATCTCGAGCATCTCGGCGATCTCGGTGCCGACGTACCCGAGGTTGATCAGTCGCAGCGTCTGATCGTGCAGGTAGGCATACATGTCGCGCTGCATCGAGAGGAACTCGACCGCTCGCTCCCGGCCCCAGGTCGGCCAGTGGTGCGAGGCGAACACCACCTCGAGGTCGTCGCCCCACAGGTCGATCGTCTCGGTGAGGTAGGCCGCCCACCGACGGGCGTCGCGCACCTGCGCGCCGCGCAGCGTGTAGATGTTGTGCAGCGTGTGCGAGGTGTTCTCGGCAGTGCACAGCGCCTTGTGGTCGGGGAAGTAGAAGTTCATCTCGGCGGGTGCTTCGGTTCCGGGGGTCACCTGGAACACGATGCGTACGCCGTCGATCGTCAGTTCCTGCCCGGTCTCGGTGATGTCGATCGTCGGTGGGATCAGCGTCGGCTCGCCGGTCGACGTGGTCTGCCCGAGCCCGCAGCCGATCTGGCCGTCGGGGCCCTTCGGGAGGGCGGCGCCGTACATGAAGTCGGAGCGTCGTCCCATGGCGGTGCCGACGAACACGTTCTCGGCGACCGCTTCCTCCATGAATCCCTCGGGTGCGATGATCGAGATCCGTCCGGCATCGACGTCGGCCTCGTCGACGATCCCCTTCACGCCGCCGAAGTGGTCGATGTGCGAGTGCGTGTAGATCATGGCCACCACGGGGCGTGGGCCCCGATGCTCCTGATAGAGCGCCCAGGCGGCGGCCGCGGTCTCCTTGCTGATCAGCGGGTCGATCACGATCACGCCGGTCTCGCCCTCGATCACACTCATCACCGACAGATCGAACCCACGCAGCTGATAGATGCCGGGGACGACCTCGAACAACCCGTCACGGATCAGCAGCTGGCCCTGGCGCCACAGGCTCGGGTGGGCGGTGTCGGTGGCGGGTTCGTCGAGGAACCGGTAGGCGTCGAGATCCCAGACCACTCGGCCGTCGGCGGCGGTGACCTGACGTGTCGTCGCCGTTGCGACGAAGCCCCGCTCGGTGTCGTCGAAGTCCTGCGTGTCGGTGAAGGGCAAGCCCGCTGCGTCCATCGGCCGATTCTGACACCGGGCACGTCGCTGCGAAGTGTCACAGGGGGCCCGGCACCGTGTGACGGTGCAACGCTGTCGTCAGGAGGGGTCGGTGAGGACCTCGGCTCGGAGGGGGGCGAGTTCTTCGCGTTCCTGCACGATCACTCCGACGAGGACCAGTGCGATGCCGATCGCCTCGATGCCCGACGGACGTTGGTCGAGCACCAACCAGCCGATGAACGACGCCGTCACTGGCAGGAGCGCCAGCAGCACCGAGAATCGGCGGATCGGGATGCGGCGCATCGTGAACTGGTCGATGCCGTAGCCGATCGCATTCGAGAACACGCCGACCAGCAGACACAGCGCGAGCAGCCGCGCCGACGTCCACACGTCGGCGCTCCAGGGCGCCCCGGCCGGCGCAATCGCCAGCGCGCCGATCGCCAGCCCGATGCCGAGGCCGGCGACGCCACGATCGAGCCGGGCGACCCGCGATCCGATCACGATGTACGCGGCCCACATCGCCGAGGCGAGCCCGATGAACAGCAGCCCCAGCGCGTTGCCCTCGATCTCGCCGCCGCCGAGCACCACCACTCCGACGATGGCGAACAGCAGGGCGACCGCGTTGCGCGCCGAGCGGGTGGCGACTGCGGCGACGGCGATCGGGCCGATGAACTCGATCGTGACCGCCTTGCCCAGGTCGATGCGTTCGATGGCCAGGTAGAAGAACAGGTTCATCAGCGCCGTCGCGACGCCGAACAGCGCAGCAGCGCCGAGTTCGGCGCGTGTCCAGCGCTGGCGCCACGCCCGCGACACCACGACGAGCGCAATGGCGGCGCCGATCACCCGGAACCAGGCGACCGTTTGTGGTTCGACCTCGTCGAACAGGCCGACGGCGATCACCGCGCCCGCGTACTGGGCGACGGCGGAGAGGACGAAGAGTGCCTCGGGCTGGGCGGTGTTCAGCCAGCCGGTGAGCGGACCCGAACGCCCTGGCGGGCGCGGCCCGACCGAGACCGCGTCAGTCAAAGAGTTCGGGATCGCTGTGGGCGATCTCGTCCCACAGCGGTTGGAAGCTGAACCACCCTGCAGCGGAGAACGCAGTGTTCTCGCGCGTGTAGGTGGCGTACTCGTCGTTGATCTCGATCGGGTCGCCTGCGGCCATCGCCATCAACTGCGCCTGGCACGAGCGTTCCATCGAGATGAACCAGAACGCCGCTTCGTCGACGGTCTGGCCGACGGTGAACAGCCCGTGGTTCTGGTGGATGGCGGCCTTGCCGTCGGGGAACTTCGAGGCGAGCTCGCGGCCGGCGTCGATGTCGAACACGACCGCGCCGCCCTGTTCGGAGATGACGTGGTGGTCGTTGTAGAAGATGCACGCGTCCTGGGTGAGGGGGGCGAGCGGGATGCCGAGCGAGCTGAACGACTTGCCGTACGGCGAGTGGGCGTGAGCGGCGGCGACGACGTCGGGTCGGGCGGCGTGCACTGCGGCGTGGATCACGAACGCCGCGCGGTTGACGGGCTTGGTGCCGTACACGACGTCGCCGTCGTGGTTGACGAGGATCAGGTCGCTCTGCTTGATGTGGCGGAAGCTCATGCCGAACGGATTCACCCAGAAGCAGTCGGGATACTCGGGGTCGCGCACGGTGATGTGGCCGGCGACACCTTCACCGAAACCGAACTTGCCGAAGATGCGCAGCGCGCCGGCGAGGTGGCTCTTGCGGTAGTGGCGTTCGTCCTCGACGTTGTCGAATGTCGGGATCCCGTCGAGCCCGACGGTCTTCGGGGTCAACTCGATGCCGTCGATCATCCCGGGGCTGGTCGTGCTGGTGGCGGTGTCTTCGGTGATGGCCATCCGCCCACCGTACTCTCGCCGGCCGTCGCTGTCTCGGGCCGTACGATGCGGCGATGGCCGAGATCCGCCCTTCCGACATCGCTGCCCCGGCGGCCAACTACGCCCACGCCGTACTCACCGAGTCGGCGAGGCGTTGGCTGCACACGTCCGGTGTCGTGCCGGTCGCCCCCGATGGCTCCACCCCCGATTCGGTCGCCGACCAAGCCACGGTCGTATGGGACAACATTGCAGCCATGCTCCGCGACGCTGACATGGAACCGTCCGGCATCGTGTCGGTGACCACCTACGTCGTCGTCGGCGAAGACCTGGCGCCTGTGATGGCGGCGAGGGACGAGGCGCTCGCAGGCCATCGTGCCGCATCGACGCTCGTGACCGTTCCCGCTCTGGCGCGACCGGAGTGGCGCATGGAAATCGCCGTCATCGCCGCTCGATGAGGTGTGCGGCGGTCAGACGTTGTTGATTCCCCGGGTGGTGTCCATCTGGGCCCGGAATCGTGCCGTGTCGGATGCCGCCGACCCGTCGTCGCCATCTCCAGGACCGCCGCCGCTGGAGCCGCCGCGGCCCCACCATGCTGTGAAGCGCTTCCACCCTCGCTTCAGCGATCTCATGCTTGCATCCTCTCTGCCACACCCGACCGTCACCCGCTCCCAGCTCGGCGGTCAGGGGGTCGGCGCCATCTCATTGGCGCTGGTCTCGGCCATCTGGTCGTTGCCGTCGGAGGCAGAGCAGACTGACATCGTGGCCCCCTCTGGCTCGACATCTACGCGTGGCTCGAAGCCGTGGCCAGAGGCACTCATCGCAGTTCGCTGAGGGTTGTCTCGACTTCGTCGATGCTCCACACCAGCTTCCCGTAGCTCTCGATCGCGCCGCCGATGAAGAAGTTGACGCCGTTGTCGGCGGCCCCGGCGTCGCGGCTGCGCCAGATGCGCCAGTCGGTGGCGAGGCCGATGATGGTGCGGTGACGCGTGGGGTTCGTGCGGATGAGTTCGCTGAAGATCCCGATCTCGCACGCGGTGCCGTCGTCGACCGTCGGCCCATCGAGCCACGCCACAACAGCATCTGCTGATCGCAGGCCCGCGCTGTCGACAGCGAAGACGGTCATGGGATCGAGCGGAGCGAACTGCTGGCGATGCGGAACGAAGCACTCGTGTCCGGCCTGGTCGAGCCGGTCGGCGAGCGCATCGATGTAGTCGCGTTCGGCGGGCGTGAACAGGGGGCCAGCGAGGTACAGCTTCACCGGCCCCATCCTGGCATGTGTCGTCGAGCCTCGATCCGAAAACGCCGTTGCCTTCTCCCGGAGTCGCTGAACTCCTGCCGCGGATCGGCCGTCGTATCGGCATCACCGCGGATCGACTGCGCGAACTCGAAGCCGGCTCTCGCACGAACAGGAGTTGGCGCCATGTTTCCTCGTCCGCTTCGATCACGTCGTCGGCGCTCGGCGCCAATGGATCGTCGAGGCCGCTGACGATGACCACCGAGTCGCCGACCACGCCGACGCTGAGCGGTGCCGGGTGATCGATCACGCCGCCGAAGATGAAGATGTCTGTTCGTCGAAGTCGTTCATCGATCGCTCCCTTCATCAACGGGCCGGGTCATCAACGAGCGGAGGCGGCCGCGGGCACGCGGCGGATCTGATCTGACGGTTCCTTCGGGCATCTCGACGATCTCGGCGATCTCGGCAATTGCGAGGTCGTCCACGTAGTGCAACACGACCACGTCACGCTGGTGCGCGCCGGAGTCTCTTGGGCGACGTCGATGCATCGTCGCCCTCGCCGAGCGGTGAGTGCGAGGGCGAGAAGGTTCGAACCGTGACCACAGGTTGCAGATGGCGACGTATGTCGTTCGTCAGCCGGTCGGGCCGATGTCGCTGCGTGTCGAGGAGATGTCGCTGCGGAATCGGGCGTCGGTGTGCCCGCTGGAACGCGGGACTCTGCCCGAGCCGCCTTCTCCCACCACGCGGCGAAGCGCTCCCAGGTCCGCTTGAGCAGACTCGTCGGAGTCAGCCGCCTGGGCCCACCGAACCACGGGTGCGGACTTCGGTGATCGCCGCCTCGCGATACGAAGTCGACTGGGTGCTCTGGCTCGGGGCGCTGCCCCCGCCGCTGTTGCTCCCGCCGCCATGGCTGCCGGCGTAGTCGCTGTCGGCCATCAAGTTGCGCCAACGATCGATCCTTCTGCGGAACCACGACATGAGCTACCTCCTCGATCGACTGCACTCGACCGTACCACCCGGGATCAGGCGCCGGCCGTGGGCCTGCAATACGATCATCGTCATGGCTGACTCGAACGACCTGCCGCAGACCGACTCGGGCATCCCGATCAAACGGCTCTACGACGCCACCGATCTCGACGGCTGGGACCCGGCCGAGCAGCTCGGGGCACCCGGCGAACCCCCGTACACGCGTGGCGTCTACGGCTCGATGTACACCGGCCGTCTCTGGACGATGCGCCAGTACTCCGGTTTCGGCAACGCCGAAGCCACCAACGAGCGCTTCAAGTTCCTGCTGAACGCCGGCCAGACCGGGCTGTCGTGTGCGTTCGACCTGCCCACCCAGATGGGCTACGACTCCGACGCCGGGCGTGCGGAGGGCGAGGTCGGCAAGGTCGGTGTCGCGATCGACTCGATGGAGGACATGCGACTGTTGCTCGCCGACCTTCCGCTCGACAAGGTCACCACGTCGATGACGATCAACTCGACGGCGGCGATCCTGCTGTTGATGTACGAACTCGTCGCCGAAGAGAACGGGGTATCGGCCGACGAGATCGGCGGCACCATCCAGAACGACCTGCTCAAGGAGTACATCGCGAGGGGCACCTACGTGTATCCACCGCGGCCGTCGATGCGGATCATCACCGACATCTTCGCCTACTGCAGCCAGCACGTCCCGAACTGGAACACGATCTCGATCTCCGGCTACCACATCCGCGAAGCCGGCTCGACTGCCGTGCAGGAGATCGCGTTCACGCTCGCGAATGCGATCGCGTACGTGCAAGCGGCGATCGACGCGGGCCTCGACGTCGACGACTTCGCGCCACGACTCAGCTTCTTCTGGAACGGGCACAACAACTTCTTCGAAGAGGTCGCCAAGTTCCGTGCCAGCCGGCGCATGTGGCACACGATCATGACGGAGCGCTTCGATGCGAAGAACCCGAAGTCGTCGATGCTGCGCTTCCACACCCAGACCGGCGGCTCGACGCTGACCGCCCAGCAGCCGATGAACAACATCATGCGCGTCACGCTGCAGGCGATGGCGTCGGTGCTCGGCGGCACGCAGAGCCTGCACACCAACGGCTACGACGAGGCACTCAGCCTGCCGACCGAGGAAGCCGCCCGGATGGCGCTGCGCACCCAGCAGGTCATCGGGTACGAGTCCGGTGTCGCCGATACGCCGGACCCGCTGGCGGGTTCGTACTTCGTCGAGTCGCTCACCGACGAGGTCGAGCGCCTCGCCTGGGAGTACATCGAGCGCATCGACGAGATGGGCGGCGCGGTCACCGCCATCGAGAGCGGTTTCCAGATGGACGAGATCGAGCAGGCCGCCTACGAGTACACCAAGTCGATCGACGACGACGAGCGGGTGATCGTCGGCGTCAACAAGTTCTCGATGGACGACGAACCCGAGCCGAAGCTGATCCCGGTCGATCCCGACCTCGAGCGCAACCAGGTCGCCCGTCTCACGGCGTACAAGGCCAACCGCGACACCGCCGCCGTCGAATCGGCCCTGGCGACCGTGAAAGCGACGGCGCAGGGCAGCGACAACCTGCTCTACAGCATGAAGGACGCGCTGCGCGCCGACGCCACGCTCGGCGAGATCAGCGACGCTCTGCGCGAGGTCTTCGGCGTCTACACCCCGTGAACGAGGCGGGTCAGGGCGACACCGAACGCCGACGAACGCCGCCGACGACGCTCGCCGAGCTCGACCGGGCGCTGGTCGCGCTCGGCGTGGACGTCGGGGGGTTCGACGAGCAGCGGGGTGACCGCGCCGTCGCCATCGACCAGGCTGTCGTCGAGCGCGAGCGGCCGGCCACGAACCGCCGGAGCGGGGGACACTCCCGGTTCGGTCGGCCGCTGCCGCGCAACTTCCGGCTGCTGTGGGCAGCCACCGCGCTGTCGAACCTCGGTGACGGTCTGCGCCTGGTCGCGATGCCGCTGCTCGCCACCTCGGTCACGTCCGATCCGCGGCTGATCGCCGGTGTCGTCGTGGCGCAGCGCCTGCCGTGGCTGTTCTTCATCCTGCCGGGTGGTGCCTGGGCCGACCGGTTCGATCGCCGTCTGCTCCGGATGCGCCTCGACATCGCCCGTGCTGCGGTGATGGCGGTCCTCGTCGGAGCGATCGCGTTCGATCAGACATCGATCGTGGTCATCTATCTCGTCACGGCACTGCTCGCGTCGGCCGAGGCGGTCGTCGACAGCTCCAGCATGGCGATGGTGCCGGCAACAGTCGACGAAGCTGACCTCGAGCGGGCCATCGGACGCCTCGGCTCGACCGAGTTGGCGATGAACGACCTTGTCGGGCCGCCGCTCGGCGGCCTGTTGTTCGGCCTCGCCATCGCCGTACCGTTCGGGATCGACGCCGCCACGTTCGCGGTCGCAGCACTCGTGATGGGCTTCATGAGCGGCAGCTATCGGCCGGCGACCGCGGCGCTGCCGACGTCGGTTGATCGACCGTCGATGGGCGCCAGCCTCGCCGAGGGCATTCGCTGGCTGTGGAACCAGCGGTTGCTGCGTACGCTGGCGATCATCTCGACGGCGCTCGGGACCGCGTCGTTCGTCGGCAACGCCGTGTTCGTCATCTTCGCGACCGACACGCTCGGGCTGTCCGAGTTCGGCTTCGGTCTGCTGCTGGTGCCGGGCGCGATCGGTGGCATCGCCGGTTCGTTGATCGCCCCGCGTTTCAAGCGGTTCAGACTCCGGCGGACCCTGCCGATCGCAGTGATCGGATCCGGAGCATCGACGTGGCTGATGGCGGTGACGTCATCGCCGGTCCTCGTCGGGCTGCTCTCGGCGGTGTCGCTCGCCTCGGTGATGGTGTGGAACGTGCTCACGCTGGCGTTGCGGCAGCGTCTGATCCCCGACGAGATGCTGGGCCGGGTAGGGGCGAGCTATCGCTTCCTGGTGTACCTCGGCATGCCGTTCGGTGCGCTCGTCGGCGGTCTGTTGGCCAACGAGTTCGGAGTGCGATCGGCGATCTTCGTGAGCGGCAGTCTGCTCGTGTTCGTGGGGGTGATGTTGCCCCTCGTGCTGCGCGGGGTCGAACGCTACGAGAACGGATCCTGAGGTCCCGATCTCGCACGGTCTCGATTCGAGGCCTCGTGGCAGTCGAGCGCGCGCAGCATCGTCGATCAGAGGTGTGATCGGACGGCGGCGAGCAGGTCGTCGTAGGTGTCGAGCGCAGGGAACTGGGGGAACTCGGCGATCACGTTCGCCGGGGCGTGGAACAGGTAGCCGTGGTCGGCAGCGCCGAGCATCGTGGTGTCGTTGTAGCTGTCGCCGGCGGCGATCACCCGGTACTCCAGGCCTCGCAGGGCCTCGACGGCATGCTGCTTCTGGTTCGGCTGACGGAGCCGGTAGTCGACGATGCGATCGTCGTCGACGACCAGCCGGTGACACAGCACCGTCGGCCAGCCGAGCTGTTGCATCAGGGGACGGGCGAACTGTTCGAACGTGTCCGACAGCAGGATCACCTGGGTCTCCGAGCGCAGTTCGTCGAGGAACACTCGGGCGCCGTCGAGCGGTTCGAGCCCAGCGATCACGTCATCGATCAGCGAGATCGTCAGGCCGTGCTCGGCGAGCAGGTCCAACCGGTAGCGCATCAGCACGTCGTAGTCGGGTTCGTCGCGGGTGGTGCGGCGCAGCCCATGGATGCCCGTGCGCTCGGCGACGGCGATCCAGATCTCCGGAACGAGCACACCCTCGAGGTCGAGGGTCACGATCGCCTGCTGCTGGCCGGTACTCACCAGAACAGTCTCGCCGTTGCGGCCCCCGGCGGCGAAAACCCACGTTTGCGTGACGCCATCGGCGGGCCGCCCCACCCGAAATGCGACGCGAACGGGGGGTTAGGCGTCGACGTGGGTGATCGGGAGCTGCGGCCGCTCGGGGGGAGGACAGTCCTGGCTGGCCCAACCGAGGTAGACGATCGCGATCAGGCGATCGTCGGGTCCGAAGTCACACAGCTCCAGCACCGCTGCCGGCGCCTCGAGTGCGGGGCTCGACCAGAAGCTCGCCAGGCCGAGCGCCGTCGCGCCGAGCAGCAGGGTCTGGACTCCCGCTGCCACGGCGTCGCGGTTCTCGTGGTGCAGCATCTCGTTCTCGTGCGGGGCGCACCCGACCACGAGCGTGAGGGGAGTGCGCAGGTACTTCGTGCGGGTCTTGGCCCGTTTCACGTCGTCGCCGAAGCCGGCGCGCTCCATCTCGTCGGCCATGGTGTCGCCGAGCCGAGCGCGGCCGTTGCCGGTGAACACGGCGAAGCGCCACGGCCAGGTCTTCTTGTGGTTCGGCGCCCAGGTGGCGAGACCGCACAGCTCGGCGACGATCTCGAGCGGCACGTCGCGATCCTGGTCGACGATCATCGACGTCCGGCGCGCTCGTACCAGGTTCGAGAACTCGTCGAATCGCGTGCGATCGATGCCGTCCGGAGTGTCCATGCGATCAGGATGTCACGAGGTCGCCCAGATCAGCACCTCGGCGCCCTCGGATCCGGCGGTGAAGGTCGGCGATCCGGCGTCGGTGAGGCGCACTGCGTCGCCGGTCGACAACGCCCCGGCGACATCGAGCCGGGCGGAGCCGAGCGCCACGAACACGTGCACGTGGCGATCATCGGGCACCGTCGCCGACTCGCCGGCGGCGAGACGGCCGCCCCAGAGCACGGCCCCATGTTGGCGGATCGAGATCGCCGCATCGTGGCCCTTGCCCGACGCGATCGGAACGAGGCCTCCACGGTCGAGTTCGGCGTTGATGTCGAGCTGTTCGTAGCCGGGGTCGATCGACTCGGTGTCCGGTGGCACCCACATCTGCACGAAGTGGACATCGTCACTGCCGGAGTTGTTCATCTCGCTGTGCCAGATACCGGTTCCTGCCGACATTCGCTGGGCCAGACCCGGATAGAGGATCCCTCGGTTGCGTTCGGAGTCCTTGTGCTCGAGTTCGCCGGAGAGCACCCAGGTGACGATCTCCATGTCGCGATGTGGGTGCGTGTCGAATCCGGTGCCGCCTCGCACGATGTCGTCGTTGTTGACGAGCAGCAGGCCGTGGCCGGTGTTCGTCGGGTCGAAGTGGCGACCGAAGCTGAACGAGTGCTTCGAGTCGAGCCAGCCGATCTTCGTGTGCGGGCGATGGCTCGCGCGGCGGATGTCGATGACGGGCGTCTCGGTCATGTGCAGGATAACAGTTGTGCACGCAACTATATTCCGGATCGTGGACGACGACCACACCCGCTAGAAATCCCCGGTGCCGTCGACCCTGCGCCCCGTGCTCGCCGTCGTGACGGCTGCGGCATTGTTCGGCACGGCGGGTACCGCACGCGAACTCGGGCCGGACGGCAGCACAGCGCTGGGCGTGGGCGCGACTCGCATCGTCATCGGCACGGTGGTGCTGTGGCTGGTCGTGTGGTGGCGGGGCACCCGTGGGTCGATCAGGCCCATCGGTGCTCCGCTGCGCGCGAACCGTGGGGTGCTCCTGCTCGGCGGGTTCGGCGTGGCGGCCTACACGCCCATGTTCTTCGAGGCGGTCGAGCGGACCGGCGTGGCCGTCGGCACGATCGTCGGCATCGGGAGCGGGCCGTTCTTCGCTGGTGCGCTCGAATGGGCCTGGCGAGATGTGCGCCCCAGTCGGTGGTTGGCCGTCGGCACGGTCGTCTCCGTCACCGGTGGCGCCGTGCTCGTGCTCGCCCAGAACGCCGGCGACTCGTCCGGCGATCCTGTCGACGCAGTCGGGCTCCTCTTCGCCCTTGGCGCAGGCTCCGGCTACGCCCTCTACTCGGCCACCTCGAAAGCGGTGATGGAACGCGGCGTCGACCCGGTGCTGACGCTGGCGTCGAGCTTTCTCGTCGGCTCGACCATCGTGGCGCTGCTCGCCCCGGGTGAGCCATTCGGGTGGATCGCGACCCGTGACGGGCTCCTGATGGCACTGCAGCTCGGACTGCTCGCGACCGGGCTCGCCTACATCCTGTACGGCTACGGCCTGCGGCGGCTCACCTCGGCCACCACGGTGACGCTGGTGCTGGCCGAACCGCTGACGGCCACCCTGCTTGCCGTGCTCGTTCTCGACGAATCGATCGTGCCGACCGCCTGGATCGGCATCGTCGGCTTGCTGATGGGTCTGCTGATCGTCGGCCGTACCGCGCACGTGTCGTTCGAACCGGTCCCCGACGATTCGCCTGCCTGACGTGGTTCCCGGAGACCGGTTCCCTGGGACCACCCGGCTCCCGGAGACCCGGACGCGAGGAACCAGGCTCAGTCGGGTCGGCGGGCCCGGCTCGGTTGCACCCTCGGCGCTTCGTTCGGCATCTTCGGATACACCGGCGGCCATGGTGCGTCGGGAATGCCGTCGGCGAGGTCGGCAGCGAACCGCTCGACCAACGGGGCGATCGACACGGCGGTGTCGTCCATCAACTCCCACGGATCACCACGCTCGGCGAGCCGCGCGGGAACAGTGTCGATCGTCATCGCCTCAGGGTCGATCGTGTCGAGTTCGTCCCAGCCGAACGGCGTCGACACCTGTGCTCCCACACGCGGTCGCACCCCCCACGCGCCGAACATGTTCTTGTGCGGCGCGTTCTGGTTGAAGTCGACGAACACCCGGGTGCCGCGCTCTTCCTTCCACCAGTTGTCGGTGATCAGGTCGGGATGGCGGCGAGCCAGTTCGCGCCCGAGAGCGATGACGGCGCCGCGTACGGCGAACGAGTCCCAGCCCGGCTCGACGCGTACGTACACGTGGATGCCCTTGCTGCCGGTGGTCTTCGGGAAGCCGATCATCCCGTACTCGGCGAGCAGATCGCGCGCCAGGCCTGCTGACTCGCGCACCATGTCGAAGTCGACGCCGGGGGAGGGGTCGAGGTCGATGCGCATCTCGTCGTGGTCGTCCGGCGTCGATGCCCGGAACGGCCACACGTGCAAGCCGAGCACCCCCATGTTCACCGCCCACAGCACGTGGGCGAGGTCGGCGATCACGAGCGCCCGCGATGGTGTGCCGTTGATCGTCTCGACGGTGGTGGTCTGCAACCAGTCGGGCGCCGAGTCGGGGATGCGCTTCTGGAAGAACGACTTCTCCCGCACCCCGTTCGGGTACCGCTCGAGCAGCACCGGCCGGTCGCGCACCGTGCGCATCAAGGCGTCGCCGACCGACACGTGGTACCGCGCCAGATCGAGCTTCGAACGTGGCTCCTTCGCCGGCCCGACCGATGGGAACATCGCCTTGTCCGGGTTGGTGATCGCCACCGCCCGCGAGCCGGCTTCGACCTCGACCGGCGTCCCGAACTCGTCGGCCTTGCCCATCTCCGGCACGCTACTGCGATCACGCCTGGGGTCTGACCCCTGGCGTGATCGTCACTGGGCGGAGTGGAGTTCTTCGTTCAGTTCGCCCCAGCTTCCGAGGCGGGCGCGGGCGACGACCTTGCCGCTCTGGCCGTCGCGCAGGAACATCAGCCGGCTCTGGCCGCTGAGTTCGCGAGCTTTCACCACACCTTGCGGTGTGAGCACCGGTGTGCTCGCCGTGACGTACAGACCGGCCTCGACCACGCAGTCGTCCCCGAGACTGATGCCGATGCCGGCGTTCGCGCCGAGCAGGCATCGCTCGCCGATCGTGATCTGTTCGGTGCCGCCACCCGAGAGCGTTCCCTGGATCGACGAGCCGCCACCGATGTCGCTGCCGTCACCGACGACCACGCCGGCCGAGATCCGCCCCTCGACCATCGACACGCCGAGCGTGCCGGCATTGAAGTTGCAGAAGCCCTCGTGCATCACCGTGGTGCCCTCGGCGAGGTGGGCGCCGAGCCGCACACGGTCGGCGTCGGCGATGCGCACACCGGGCGGGATCACGTAGTCGGTCATCCGCGGGAACTTGTCGAGGCCGTGCACCGAGATCACGCGACCCT
>CAZJUC010000071.1:0-14194 GCA_964549065.1 uncultured Ilumatobacteraceae bacterium | reverse complement strand
TACACGGCTCTGAACACTCTTTCCCTACACGACGCTCTTCCGATCTCGCCGCACCGGCGGATGATCCGGGTCGAAGTCGTGACTCACCGGCCACCGCGCCGACTCACAGCACCAGCTCAGCGCCACATTGCGGTGGTCGATGTTCCGCTCCGCAGACGCCGCCGCCCACTGTGCGCACATGGAACATCCGATCATCCCGTCCTGTGAGGCAACCGGGCCCGACGGGGCGCGAATCGTCATCCGGCCCCACGCCGCCACCGACTCGGTGGCCGATCTCGCGCGGGCACTCGACCTCCCCGCTGCCACCACGTTGACGATCGACGACCGGCCCGCAGCGCCCCACGAGCGGTTGCTCTCGACCGGGCTGCGTGTCGGCTCCGTCCTGGCGACCGCCCCGAGCAGCCGGATCGACCGCGCCACCACCACCGACGGCGCGAACGTCACGGTGGACGTGGCGGTGGTGACCGGACCCGCCTGCCAGCGTTGGATCACGTTGACGGCCGGCCGGTACACGGTCGGCCGGTCGGTGACCGCGACCGTGCACGTCGGCGACCCGATGGTCGAGCTCCACCACGGTGTGCTCGACATCGGCGTCGACGCGTCGGTGCGGTTCACCCAACTCACCGGCGCTTTCCCCGCCACCATCGACGGGCTGCCGTGCCGCCCGGCGCAACCGATCGAGCCGGGCCGCGCGCTCTGCTTCGGCGCCAGTCGCCTGGTGACCCGGCGGACACATTGCGGGCCATCGACCGGCACCGGCAGCATCGTGGCGTCCGATCACGATCCGTGGCGCAGCGTCGTGCGCCGTGGCCCCACGTCGTCGGTCGAGGCATCGTCCGAACCGCTCGCGGTCCCCGAACCGCCGGGTGTCCACCGGGCGCCACCGCTGACCACGCTGGTCGGCGCCGGGGTGGCGGCCGTCGGTGCCGGGCTGCTCGCTGCGGTGCTCGGCCAGATGCTGTTCGCCGTGTTCGCGGCCGTCGGTGCCGTCGCATCGGTGGCGACCTGGGCCGTCGGTGCGCTGATCGCCCGTCGCGATCGGCGCCGCGACCGGGCAGCACACCGAGCTGCGCTCGCCACGTTCGAGCAGGCGCTGGTCGCCGCCCACGCCGACGCCGAACATGCCCATCGCGCTCGGCACCGCGACGTGGTCGAGGCACTCGACGTGGTGCACGGCGGCGGCGTGTGGGCGCGCCGCTGCACCGGGTCCGACGCGATGTGGGTCACGGTCGGCCGTGGCACGTCCCGATGGACACCGCCGCTTCCCGCTGATGCCCGCGATCGTCTCGCCGCCGACCTTCTCGTCACCCTCGATCGGTGCGAACGCCTCGTCGACGTGGCCGTGCCCGTCGCCCTCGAGCCGGGCGCAGTGGTCGCCGTGCACGGCCCGGTGGCGACGTCGAGCGCCCTGTGCCGTTCCGTGATCGTGCAGTTGGCTTCCGCCTACGGGCCTGCCGACTGGGAGTTGTGCGTCGTCACGAACGACCCCGACCGGTGGGGCTGGGTGGAATGGCTTCCCCATGCCCGTCGTCGGCCCAGCGTGATCGCCGCCGCCGACGGTGCCGCGCTCGCTGATGCGATGGAGCGCACCGGGGCGGCTCCTGGTGTCGGCCCCACCCGTCGGACGGTGGTGGTGCTCGACGCTCCGGCGTTGCTGAGCGCGCGCACCGCGCCGGTGCGGCGTCGTCTCGAGCGCGCAGACGTCACCTGCCTCGTGCTCGTCGAGGTCGATGCGACGGTGCCCGCGGTCGCCGACCGTGTGCTCGCAGTGAGCGACACCGCAGTCGCCCGGTGGGTCGAGACCGACGGGTCGGGGTGGACGTCGACAGAGCGCGAGATCCTCGTCGCGGGGGTGTCAGCGGCGACCGCGGAGGCAGTGGCGCGCCGTCTGGCGCCGCTGATCGACCCGGAGGACCACGCCGAGTCGGCCGGCGCTCCCGCCGAGGTGTCGTTGGCCGAGCTCGAACCGGTCGGTCCCGACGCGTCGGCCGTCGTCGCCCGGCGCTGGACGCACGCCGGGCGTGACCCGGCGCCGGTCGCTCGTCTCGGGACGTCGAGCGACGGCATCATCGAAGTCGACCTGGTGCGCGACGGCCCCCACGGCCTGGTCGCCGGAACCACCGGGTCGGGCAAGAGCGAGCTGCTGCGAACACTGGTGGTGTCGCTGGCAGCGAACGCCAGCCCGGACCACGTCACGATGATCCTGGTCGACTTCAAGGGCGGCTCGACGTTCGACGCCTGCGCCCGTCTGCCGCACACCGTGGGTGTCGTGACCGACCTCGACGACGGTCTCGCCGAGCGGGTGCTCGTCAGCCTCGATGCCGAGGTGCGGCGCCGTGAACGACTACTGCGCGATGCTCGCGTCGACGACCTGGCCTCGTTCCGGCGCACCGTCGACGACCCCTTGCCGCGACTGGTGGTGATCGTCGACGAATTCTCGTCGCTCGCCAAGGAACTGCCCGACTTCCTCGGCGCACTCGTGGCGATCGCGCAGCGCGGCCGCAGTCTCGGCATCCACCTGCTGCTGGCGACACAGCGCCCGGCCGGCGTGGTCACCGACGACATCCGTGCGAACACCAACCTGCGCATCGCACTGCGTCTGCAGGACCGCACCGATGCCGACGACGTGGTGGGCGACCCCGCGCCGGCCCACTTCCCGGCCGGCACACCGGGCCGCGCGGTGCTGCGGCTCGGGCCCGACGAACTGGTCGTGTTCCAGACCGCCAGCACGGCGGACGCGCTCCCGAGGCGCGCTGGACGTCTGCTGGTCGAACCGGCCTCCTGCGTCACCGCCAGGACACACGGGGCCGACGGGTCACCGCCGGCGCGGGGCCCGAGCGTGCTCGAGCACCTCGTGGAGGCGATCGGTGCTGCGGCGCTGATGGTGGGCGCCGCGCCACCGCACCGACCGTGGATCGACGCGCTGCCGGCGGTGGTCCACCGCCGAGATCTCGGCGACGCGTGTGCGATCGGCCTGCTCGACGACCCCGCTGGGCAGCGGCGTCGACCACTCGGATGGGACCCCGGTGACGGCAACCTGCTGCTGGTCGGCGCGGTCGGGTCGGGCACCACCACGGCGGCGGTTGCCGTCGCCGCTGGCTGTGTACGGAGCACGCCACCCGGCGCGTTGCACCTGTACGTCGTCGACGCCCATGGCGACGTGGCGTGGTTACCGTTCGAGGCGCTGGCGCAGTGCGGCGCGGTCGTGCGGGTGTCCGAGACCGAACGGATCGTGCGACTGCTCAGACGTCTGGCCGACGAACTCGACGACCGCGTCGGCGACGGGCGACGGACACCGGCGATCGTGGTCGTGGTCGACGGTGTCGCGGCGGTGCGCGACACGCTCGACGGCGTCGCCCACACCGAGTCGTCGATGCGACTCGAACGGGTGGTGCGCGACGGTCCGGCGGTCGGCATCACCGCAGTGGTCACCACCGACGGATCATCGTCCAAGGGTCTCGCCACGGTCAGGTCGGCGACGTGGGTCTTCCACGTCGCCGACCAGGGCATTGCCCGCGCCGCAGGACTGCGTGCGCCGCCGGTGCCGCCCGGTGTGCCCGGCCGTCTGCGGGTCGCCGAGTCGGGACTGGAGGCGCAGGTCGTGTTCGATCCGGACCCCGTCGATGACGCGCCGGCCTGCGATCCACGGGGAGGCGAGTGCGGGCCCGGCCCGCTCCCGGTGCTCGTGCTGCCCGAGCTGGTCGATGCCGACGCACTCGGTGCCGACGCGGTTGCCGATCGGCACTCGAAGGTCGAGCAGTCGCCGGGGCAACCGGCGGAGCTGTTGATCGGGCTGGGTTCGGACGACCTCGAGCCGGCGGTGCTGCACCTGCCGGCGGGCGACCACGTGTTCATCGGTGGCGCCTCGCGGACCGGACGATCGACTGCGCTGCGCCAGGTCGAGGCCGCATGGCGTGATACCCATCCCGACGGGACGGTGCATCGTGTCGACGGCGGGCGCACGATGCGCGAGCTCCCCGCCGTCGACGACGACGGGTGTCCGCTGCTGATCGTCGTCGACGACGCCGAACGCGTCGATGATCCTGACGGGCGCCTCGCGTCGTTCATCGCCCGGCCCGGCGTGACGGTCGCGGTGGCGGCGCGCCTCGAAGCGGTCAGGGTCGCCTACGGACACTGGACGCGAGAGGTCGCCCGCAGCCGGTGCGGGCTGATCATGACCTCGATGGGCGACATCGACGGCGAACTCCTCGGAACGACCCTGCCGCGTCGCCTGCCGATCCCTGCGCGCCCCGGTCTGGCGTGGATCGTCGACCAGCGCGGGCACCGACTCGTGCAGGTCGCTGCCAGAATGCCACCATGACCCGCATCGTCACCGTCGCCGGAGCGCAGCTCGGGCCGGTCCAGCTCTCCGACGACCGCACCGACGTCGTCGAGCGCATGATCGTGCTGTTGCAGGAGGCGGCCAGCCAGGGCAGTGATCTCGTGGTGTTCCCCGAACTCGCGCTCACCACCTTCTTCCCCCGCTGGTTCGTCGACGACATCGGCACTGTCGACCACTTCTACGAACGCTCGATGCCGAACGACGCCACCCAGCCGCTGTTCGACGAAGCTCGTCACCTCGAGATCGGGTTCAGCCTCGGCTACGCGTTGCTCGATCGATCTCCCGACGGGGCCACCCACCGGTGGAACGTCCAGACCCTCGTCGAGCGCGACGGGCGCATCGTCGCCACCTTCAAGAAGGTGCACATCCCCGGGCACGCCGGCAACGAGCCCGACCGGCCGTTCCAGCACGCCGAGCGGTACTACTTCGAACCGTCGCCCGACGGATTCGGGGTGTGGGACGCGTTCGGCGGCCGAGTGGGAATGATGATCTGCAACGACCGCCGCTGGCCCGAGTCGTACCGGCTCATGGGGTTGCAGGGCGTCGAGTTGATCCTGTGCGGCTACAACACGCCGCTGCACTACGCGCCCGACCCGACGCAGGATGCGCTGCAGGGGTTCCACAACCGTCTGGTGATGTCGTCGGGGGCGTACCAGAACGGCACGTTCGTGGTCGGCGTCGCCAAGGGCGGGGTCGAGGAGGGCGTCGATTCGCTCGCCGAGTCGTCGATCTTCGCGCCGTCGGGCGAGTTGTTGGCGACAGCGGTCACGAACGACGACGAGCTGATCGTGGCCGAGTGCGACCTCGACTGGTGCAAGCAGTACACGGGAACGCTGTTCGACTTCGAGCGATACCGGCGACCCGAGCTGTACGGTCCGATTGCCGAACCGTGTGGCTGAGTGCCGCGGTGCCCGTACGGTGGTCGAGATGAGCACCCGGGCTTTCGACGATGCGCTCGAGCGGGTGCGCGCCAGTGGGGGGCGGGTCACACGTGCCCGTCGCCTGCTGCTGAAGGACCTGTCCGAGACGAGTGGGCGTGTCACCGCCGAGACGTTGGCCGAGCGGCATCCCGACATCGACCTCGCCACCGTGTACCGGTCGCTGTCGCACTTCGAGCAGGTCGGCGTGGTCGAGCACGTCCATCTCGGCCACGGTCCCGCCGCCTACCGGTGGGCGGGCGCGCGCACGTTCGCTGCGGTGTGCGAGGGCTGCGGCGCGGTGAGCGACATCCCGACCTACGAACTCGACGCACTCGGCGACCGCTTGGAACGTGTCTACGGTCTGCGGCCGTCGCTCGGCCACTTCGCACTGTCGGTGCGCTGCCGCTCCTGCCGCTGACCGACACGCCGCCGCCGTCGGAGTCGGCGACGATGCCGCCGAACTGGGCGAGCGTCCGTCGATGTCATCGGGCGTTCATCGGAGTGGCTTTCGGTCGGCGCCCGGCTTTGACAAACTGTCAACGTGACCGAACTCGCCGACGTGCCCGCCACCACCACCGGAGGCCACGACGATCGCGTTGCGTTCGAGGTGAACGGCAGCCCGGTCACGGTGCGGCGGTCGCATCCGCACCTGCTGGCGGCGTTGCGTGAGGAACTCGACATCACCTCGCCGAAGGACGGGTGCTCGCCGTCGGGTCAGTGCGGCTGCTGCACCGTGTTCGTCGACGGCAAGGCCACGGTCGCCTGTCAGTACGACCTCGCCAAGGTCGAGGGCAAGTCGGTGGTCACGCTCGAAGGCGTCGACGAAACCGAGCGCCAGACGTTCGCCGACGCTTTCGCTGCCTGCGGCGGGCTGCAGTGCGGGTTCTGCATCCCCGGCATCGTGATGCGCGCCAAGGCCCAGATCGACAAGAAGGGTGCCGACCTCACGCGAGCGAAGATGGCACCGCATCTCGGCGCCCACCTGTGCCGGTGCACCGGCTACGTGAAGATCCTCGATGCCATCGACGCGGTCGCTCACGGCCAGGTGTGCACGCCGGCGCTGTCCAACGACATCGGCGGCGGGGGAGCGAAGTACGAAGCGGCGCCGCTCACCCTCGGCGACCGCGGCTACATCGACGACATCCGGATGCCGGGGATGCGTCATGCGGCGCTGCATCTCACCGATCATGCGCGAGCCGACGTACTGGGCATCGACACCTCGGCTGCGCTCGCCGCGCCGGGGGTCGAGGCCGTCTTCACCGCCGCTGATCTCCCGGGCGAGCTGCGGGTCGGGCTGATCCACAAGGACTGGCCGGTGATGATCCCGGTCGGTGGCCGCACCTCGTACGCAGGCGACGTGCTCGCGGTGGTGGTGGCCGACACCCGTGACCACGCCCGGGCGGCGGCCGAGTTGGTCGAGATCACCTACGACGTGCTCGCGCCGAACACCGACGCCCGGGCAGCGCTCGACCCCACGGCGCCCCTGTCGGTATGGGGCACCGAGAACAACGTGTTGTCGACCAGCGCGTACACCCGGGGCGACAAGTTCGAGACGGCGTTCGAGGCGAGCGCGTTCACCGTGCACGAGACGTTCCACACCCAGCGGATCGAGCACGCCTTCCTCGAACCCGAGTCGACCGTTGCGGTCCCGGGTCCCCCGCGCCCGGGTCTCGAGGAACCACGATCCGAGGTCGGGGGCACGCTCCACGTGTATTCCGGTGGGCAGGGTGTGTGGGACGACCGCAACGACATCGCCGCCGTCCTGGGCATCGACCCGGCGCAGGTGACGGTCGAGTTGGTGTCCAACGGCGGGGCGTTCGGCGGCAAGGAGGACATGAGCAACCAGGCACAGACCGCGCTGGCCGCCTGGCTCCTCGGGGTGCCGGTGAAGTGCACGCTGTCGCGCGAGGAGAGCATGCGGATGCACGCCAAACGGCATCCGATCGAACTCGAGTACTGGGCCGGCTGCGACGTCGAGGGCCGGCTGACCGCGCTGAGGGTGCGCGGCATCGGCGACTCCGGCGCGTACGCCAGCGTCGGGATGAAGGTGCTCGAGCGTGCGGCCGGGCACGCGTGCGGCCCGTACCGGTGGCAGGCGCTCGACATCGAGACGATCGCGGTGCGCACCAACAACCTGGTGTGCGGTGCGTTCCGCGGGTTCGGCGCCAACCAGGCACAGTTCGCGATGGAGGGCGTGCTCGACCGGTTGGCAGAACAGGTCGGCATCTCCGGCTGGGAGATCCGCAAGCGCAACGTGATCCGGCCCGGCGACGAGTGGGGACCGGGGCAGATCATGGACGACGGCGCCGGAGGAGCCGAAGCATGCCTCGACCAGATCCGCTCGTCGTACGACGAGGCCGTTGCGTCGGGCAAGGCGGTCGGACTCGGGCTCGGGCTGAAGAACTCGGGGTTGGGCAACGGATTCCGTGAAGTGTCGAAGGCGGTCGTCCGGTTCCTGGCGACCGACGGTGATCGGCCCGGCCGCATCGAGGTGCGTCACGGCTGGACCGAGATGGGCCAGGGTGTGCACACCGTGGCCCTGCAGGTGGCGGCGCAGGAGTTGGGCGTCGAGCCGGAACGGATCGACGTCATCGTCGACACGACGCGCGAACTCGGCTTCGGCCAGACCACGGGTTCGCGTGGCACGTTGATGGTGGCCGGCTCGGTCAGCGCGGCGGCTGCGGTGGCGCTCGCCGACGGGTGCGCTGTCGGCGTCGACTACGAGGGCGAGTACGTCGTCGACTGGACGCAGAAACTCGGAGATCCGAACGTGGCGAACCCGACGATCCACGCGGTGTTCAGCTTCGCCGCCCAGATGGTGATCGCCGATCCGGAGACGGGCGACATCGAGAAGGTCGTCGCCGTCCACGACGTCGGTCGCGCCGTCAACCCGACGCTGGTCGAAGGCCAGGTCGAGGGGTCGGTGCACATGGGGCTGGGGTATGCGCTGAGCGAGGACTTCCCGACGGACCCGGCGACCGGGTTCCCCACCAACACGACGCTCCGGTCGCTCGGCATCCTGCGCGCCAAGGACGTCCCGGACATCGAGGTGCAGCTGGTCGAGGTGCCCCAACCTCGTTCGCCGTTCGGCATCAAGGGTGTCGGCGAGATCGGCCTGGTGCCCACCGCACCGGCGGTCGCCGCCGCGCTCCACGCCGCCGACGGCGAGTGGCGCACCACCCTGCCCATGCGCCCCCCCTCGACCTGAGCCAAATCACGTTTGCGTGACGGTTTCGGTGGGCCGGATCACCGGAAACCCGACGCAAACGTGGATTCAGGGAGCGTTGGGAGTGTCGCCGAGGAGGAACCGAGGGCCGGGACCGCGCTCGGCGGCCCCGTCACCAGGGTTGTAGAGCGCACAGGTGTCGAGGCTGAGGCAACCGCAGCCGATGCAGCCGTCGAGCTTCGCCTTCATCGCCTCGAGCAACGCGATCCGCTCGTCGAGGATCGGCTGCCACGACGCCGCCAGACGCGCCCAGTCGCGCCGGTTCGGTGTGCGGCTCGCCGGCAGCGAATCGAGCGCGGCCCGGATCTCCTCGAGGCTCAGCCCCACGCGTTGCGCCACCTTGATGAACCCGACCCGGCGCATCACGTCGGCCCGGTAGCGGCGGTGGCCGGCGTCGGTACGGTCGCCGGCGATCAGGCCGTTCGCCTCGTAGAAGCGCAGTGCCGACGTCGCGACGCCCGCTCGGTGGGCCACCTCGCCGACCGTGAACGTTCTCGCGGACGACCTCTTGACTTCAACCATTGTTGAAGTTTTACCGTCGGAGACATGAACAGTCAACTCTCCATCGACGATCTCGAGATCGGCACCATGAAGATGGTCAAGGTCGACGGCCGCCGGGTGTGCCTCGTGCGCACCGCGGACGGCCTCCACGCCATCGACCACGCCTGCCCGCACGAGGGCTACGGCCTCACCCAGGGCGAACTCGACGGTGACCTGCTCACCTGCGCCTGGCACAACTGGAAGTTCCGGGTGAGCGACGGCGTGTGCGTGCAGGGCGAGGAGGACGTCGCCTGCCATCGCGTCGACGTGGCCGACGACGGCGCCGTGCAGGTCACCGTCAACCGCCCCGACCCCGTCGAGCTCCGGCCGAAGCTGCAGGCAAGCCTGCGGCGGGGGATCGAACGCAACTACACCGGCCAGGTCGCCCGTGACGTCGTCCGGCTCCTCCAGGCCGACGCCAACCCGGGGGAACTGGTCTGGGAGGCAATCGCCCACGGTGCACCCCGAGCCGAGTTCGGCTGGGGTCACTCGGTGGCGTCGGCGACCGACTGCCTGTCGATGATCGACCTGTACGAGGGCGACCAGCGGGCGCTGCCGATCGTGCAGGGGATCATGGGCATCGCCGAGACGGAACGCAACCGGCCGGTCAACCCGCTGCCCGACCCGGCCGACGCGTCGACCGCGACCAACTCCGCCTTCCGCACGGCGATCGAACACGAACAGACCGAGGTGGCGCAGGCGATGGTGCTGGCCGCCGTCGAGCGCGGCGACGGCCCCGACGAACTGCGAACGTGGTTCACCTCGGTGGTCACCGACCATCATCTGTCGTACGGGCACGGGGCGATCTACGGCCAGAAGGCGTTCGAACTCCTCGACATGATCGGCTGGGAACGCGCCGCCACCGTGCTGCCGTATCTGGTTCCCACCCTCGTGTACGGCACCCGCGAGGACAAGTTGCCGTACATGCGGCCGTTCATGAAGGCGCTGGGCGCCGTCGACCTCGCGGCGCTCGCGCCGGCGACTCCGGTGGACGGCTGGAGCGACGACGGGCGGCTGCGCAGTGCGCTGCTCGGCGATCGACGAGCGGCGCCGGTCGAGGCGACCGTCGAGGCGTTGAGCGACGGGGCGTCCATCGACGACGTGCTCGACGTGGTGGTGCATGCGGTCAGCGATCGGATGCTGCGCTACGACGTCGTCGGCGAGTTCGACTTCGCCGACGACTTCGGCTGGCTCGACATCACCCACGGGCTCACCTACGCCAACGCCGTACGCTGGCACGTCGCCCACGCCCCTGCGGGGCCGACGCCCGACCTGCTGCGACTCGTGTTGTTCACCGCGTTCCTCGCGCAGTGGACCGGTCGCCACGAGTGGCACACCGGCATCGGCGATCCGGAGGAGATCGTTCCGCTGGCGCCCACCCGGTCTGCCTACGGCCGAGAGTTGCAGCGCCAGTCACTGCTCGACGGGACGACGGCGTTCATCGTCCACGCCCACGCGGTCAAGACGTCGCGTGCGGCAGCGATCGAAGCCGAGCGGTCGGAATCGACCCTTCCGCTCGATGCAACGGCCCGCTTTCTCGCCGCGCCGAAGCTCGAACGGTTCGTCGCCGCCACCGTCGATCGATCGATCGACTTCCTCAACGCCGAGGTGCAGCGATGACACCCCTCGTGTGCGTCGTGTTCTGGGATCGCCGGGCGGATCCCGCGAGCCGAGCGCCGGCCGGACACCATCGTCGTGGTGCACCCCGGCGGAGGGCGATACTCGGGTCGTGACGTACGAGAGCCCCGTCTACGAGGTCGAACGACGGATCGGCGAGATCGAGATCCGTCGATACCAGCCCTACGTGGTCGCAGAGACGCGCGTTCGGGGCTCGATGGAGGGTGCCGGCAACGGGGCCTTCCGCCGGCTCGCCGGGTACATCTTCGGAGGCAACCGGACCGCAGACGGCGACGGCGCCAAGATCTCGATGACCACGCCGGTCACCCAGGAGCGCGTCGGCGACGAGTTCCGTGTCCGGTTCATGATGCCGAGCGCGTACGGCGACGTGGAGTCGCTGCCGACACCGAACGACGACCGCGTCCGGCTCGCACGCGTCGACGAGCAGCTCCTGGCGGCGATCCGCTACAGCGGCCGATGGTCGCAAAGCGGGTTCGAACACCAGCTCGAGCTGCTCCGGCGTGGACTGGAGGCACACGGCGTGGTCGTACACGGTGAGCCGATCTGGGCGCGCTACGACCCGCCCTGGAAGCCGTGGTTCCTCCGGCACAACGAGGTGCTGATCCCCGTCGAGGCCGCTCCCGCCGCGTAGACGGGGTGCGGTGCCGGGCGGCGGCGCGCGCTGCCACCCGGCCGGTGGCCAGTGCGGGGAATCGGAGTCGGGTCGCTCAGTCGCTCGATGCAACCGATGCGGCCGAGACCGATTCGGCCGAGACCGATTCGGCCGAGACGGAGGGTGCGGAGAAGGACGGCGCCGAGACCGATTCGATCGAGGCAACGGAGACCGATTCGGCCGAGACCGATTCGATCGAGACCGATTCGATCGAGATCGAGGGTGCGGAGACGGACGGCGCCGAGACCGGTTCGACCGAAGGGGCGGAGACCGATTCGGCCGAGACCGGAAGGGCCGATTCGACCGACGGAATCGATTCGGCCGACGGTGCCGGGTCGGCAAGATCAGCGGGAACCTCGGCGGCCACGGATTCGGCTGACGGTACCGATTCGATGGACTCGTCGATCGCGTCGGCATCCGACTCGACGACGACCGGCGCGGATGGGCGGGCGGGCTCGACCGAGACGGATTGAGTGGTGGTCGTGGCGGGTTCCCCGTCGTTGGTGTCGGACACCTCGTCGGCGAGGGCAAATCCTCCGGCGCCGACCATGCTCGTCGTTGCACCCACGACGGCGGCGACCTTCCAGTTGATTCGTTGTGGTTTCACGTGGTCCCCCTGTGTGGCCGATCGGTGTGGTTCCTCTGGTTGTTCGAATGTGGTATCGACGCCGAGGTCGACGCACTGAAGAGCCCATCGGACATCTTGACGATCGCTTGACGTCGTGGCGATTCCCCGGGTCGCTCAGGTGGTCGTCAACACGTCGTCGATCAGATCCAACACGCTGACTGCTCGCTGTGGCCAGTCGTCCGTCTGCGCCCGGAACGCACTGGTTGCCAGCCCGGCGAGCACGGCGGCCGACGCGACTGCTGCGGTCGCCGGTGGGATCACGTCGCCGGCCGCGGTGATCAGGCCGTCGGCGTACCGATGGATCCGGACCGCGTTCGGTGCACTGAGCGCCCGGTACCGGAGGTGGGCCACCGGAACAGCGACGTCGTCGACCGGATCGCCGATGCCGCACTCGTCGATGTCGAGCAATCCGACGATGCGGTTGTCGTCGACGATCAACTGTCGTTCGTGCAGATCGCCGTGCACGAACATCGGCTCCCGTCGCGCCGCCTCGTCGAGCGCGTGCTGCAGTTGTTCGTCGAGACGGGCGAGCCGATCGCGTTCTGCGGGCAACACCGACGCCAGCAGTGCAGTGTGGTGTGGACCGTCACGGAGGCGGTGCCGCATGGCGGCGAGGTCGGTCGCATCCACGGTTCGGACGCGGCGGACCAGGTCGGCCAGCACCTTCGGCGCGGGCCACGTCGACGCGTCGGACTTCACGAGGTCGCGGAGGGTCGAGCCGCGAAGTTCTGCCATGATCACCAGCCCTTCGTCGGCATCGTGGCCGACCAGCTCGGGGACCGGGAGCCCGCAGGCTGCCAACAGTTCGTGACGTCGGACGAGCCCGGCGGCCTCGCCGGGCCGGACCAGCTTCGCGAACCACGCGTGCTCGCCGTCGTCGATCCGCAACACGGCGCGTTCGGTCGGGCGGTAGGCGACCACGGTCACCCTTGGTCGTGCCGACGTGACCACTCCGTGATCGGCGAGCACCTTCTCGGTGGTTCGTGCGAGGCGCTCGAGGGCCGGCAGGTTCGGATCGAAGGGCCATCGCCACACGCCGGCGGCCAGGACGTGGTCGTGCAGGGGGGCGGTGATCGCGATGGTCCCGGGTGGCGCACCGTCACGGGTCGTGCCGACGTACAGGGTCTCCCGGCGGGGGGTGCCGTCGCCCCAGTCGACCTCGACGCGATATCGGGCGACCATGTCGTGGCCCGGCCGATAGTGGACCTGGGTGCATCGGAACGTGACGAGGCTGCCTCCTGCGTGTTCGACAGCCGGGCGCAACGCGTCGTCCGCGTGCTCGCTGGTCAGGTGAACCGCGGCGGGCAGGATCGGATCGTCGATGCCCATCAACCGATGATGGCCCGCCGTGCGGCCGGTTGCCAGCATCGTCGCCACCACGACCTCGCCGACCGACCACCCGTTCGCGTTGCAGTTCTGGCGGGACGGGTCGTCCGAAGTGCAACCCGAACGTTCGAGCGGCTGGGGCGGGCGGCTGGCGGAGAAGTCGACGATCGTGCCGGTGTCAGGCAGTCGGGCACGGTGTCCGGCAGTCGGGCACGATGTCGGGCAGTCGGACACGATGTGGTGCACGACAACCCCTCGTTGCTGTTGCGGTTGTGATGGCCCGTCCCATCGGAACCGCAACGCAGGCCGGGCGACGCGTTCGGTGCGTGATCGGCGGACGCGATCGGCGATGCTGTACCGATGACGGACACCGCCGAACGTGCCACTTCCAGCAGCAACGACGTCGTCGACGAGGTGCGGGCCTGGCTCGAGGAGAACTGGGACCCCGACCTCACGGTCGCGCAATGGTGGGAGCGCCTCGGCCTGGCCGGCTGGTCGGCGCCCACGTTGCCCGACAACGCCTACGGCCGGGGCCTGTCGCGTGGCGACGCTGTCCTCGTGGCGAACACGATCTCCGAGTTCGGTGCACTCGGGGCCCCGGGCGGTCTGGGTCTGCTCCTGGCGGCACCCACCATCGCAACCCACGGCACACCCGAGCAGGTCGAGCGCTACGTGCGCGACATCGTCACCGGCCAGCGCGCCTGGTGCCAGCTGTTCAGTGAGCCCGGCGCCGGCTCCGACCTTGCCGGGCTGCAGGCCAGAGCGATGCTCGACGGCGAGGAGTACATCGTCAACGGCCAGAAGGTGTGGACGTCCGGTGGCCACTACGCGGACCTCGGCATGCTGATCGCGCGCACCAACTCCGATGTGCCCAAGCATCAGGGCATCACCTACTTCGCGATGGACATGCACCAGGACGGTG
>CAZJUC010000070.1:1722-14263 GCA_964549065.1 uncultured Ilumatobacteraceae bacterium | reverse complement strand
GCAGCATGCCGGGGATCGACTTGTCGCAACCCGCGAGGCCGACGAAACCGTCGAAGCGCTCGGCGTGCATGACGGTCTCGACCGAGTCGACGATCACTTCACGTGACACCAGCGATGCTCGCATCCCCTCGTGGCCCATCGAGATCCCGTCGCTGACGGTGATCGTGCCGAACTCCATCGGGAAACCCCCTGCGTCGCGAACACCCGCCTTGGCGTGCTCGGCGAGCTTGCGCAGTGTCATGTTGCACGGCGTCACCTCGTTCCACGACGAGGCGATGCCGACCTGGGGCTTGTCCCAGTCGTCGTCGCCCATCCCGACGGCGCGCAGCATCGCCCGCGACGGCGCCTTCTGCATGCCGTCGGTGACGTCGCGCGACCGCGGTTTCACGTCGACCGGCGTGCCAGGGGTGTTCGCGGTGTTCGCAGCGTCGCTCATCTGGTGCACGGTAGTGCCGGCCCGAGGAGCCGAGCCTGGTGCTGTGCGCACCACTCGCTGCCAGACTGTGCCGATGGCCGAAGTCCGTGAGACCAAACTTCCCGGCGTCGGAGTGCGCCACGAGTTCACCACCGAGGACGGCGACGACATCGGGGTGCTCGTGCACCACGACGGTCGACGCCAGATCCTCGTGTACGACTCCGACGACCCCGACCGGTGCACGTCGATCGTGAACCTGACCGCCGCCGACACCCGCACGGTGTCGGAGCTGCTCGGCGCCAGTCGGGTCACCGAAGCGGTCACCGCGGTGCAACAGGAGATCGAAGGACTTGCGATCGAGTGGATCGAGCTGATGCCGGAATCTCCGGCTTCGGGCGCGACCATCGGCGACGGGATGTACCGGACCAAGACCGGTTCGTCGATCGTTGCCGTCATCCGCGACGGTCAGTCGATCCCCGCTCCCGGCCCGGAGTTCCCACTGCTCAGCGGCGACGTGATCGTCGCCGTCGGCACGGTCGAGGGACTCGCGTCCATGCGCGAACTGATCCACCCCTGATCGATCGGCCCTGACCGATGTTGTTCGCCGCCGGGACCGACGAAGCCGCGCTCGCGTTCGTCGAGATCGGCGCGCTCATTCTGGCGCTGGCGCTGCTGTCGCGGTTCGCCGGCCGGTTCGGCATCTCGGCGATCCCGCTGTACCTGATCGCAGGACTCGCCATGGGCGAGGGCGGTCTCGTACAGCTCGACGTCTCGGTGGAGTTCTTCGAGATCGCCGCCGAGATCGGTGTGCTGCTGCTGTTGTTCGCACTGGGGCTGGAGTACTCCGACGTCGAGCTCCGAAGTGGTCTGCGCACCGGCCTGGCGCCGGGTGTGGTCGACATGATGTTGAACGCCCTCCCCGGGGTCGCGCTCGGCCTGCTCCTCGGCTGGGAACCCATCGCGGCGGTGTTGCTGGGCGGTGTCACCTGGATCAGTTCGTCGGGTGTCGTCAGCAAGGTGCTGTCCGACCTCGGACGGCTCGGCAACCGCGAGACCCCGGCCGTTCTCAACATCCTCGTGATGGAGGATCTCGCGATGGCGGTGTACCTGCCGGTCGTCGCGGCGCTGATCGTCGGCGGCAGCCTCACCGCGACGCTCACCAGTGTGCTGATCGCCCTCGCCGCCGTCACGGTGATCCTCCTCGCCGCGCTGCGCTACGGCCGCCGGATGAGCGGCCTCGTCGTCGGGGGATCCGACGAGGCGTTCCTGCTGACCGTGTTCGGCATCACGCTGCTGGTCGCCGGAGTCGCCCAGCAGCTCGAGGTCTCGGGCGCGATCGGTGCGTTCCTGGTGGGTCTGGCGCTGTCCGGGCGGGCAGAGGAACGCGCCAACCAACTGATCTCGCCGCTGCGCGACCTCTTCGCAGCGACGTTCTTCCTCTTCTTCTCGTTCCAGATCGACCCCGCCGACCTCCTCGCTGCGGCGGTGCCGGCCATCGCGCTGTTCGTGTTCACCGCGTTCACGAAGGTCGCCACCGGCTGGTACGCCGCCGGACGCGTGGGAGCGGCGCCCAAAGGTCGCCTGCGCGCCGGCACGGTCCTGATCGCCCGCGGCGAGTTCTCGATCGTGATCGCCGCGCTGGGCTCGGACCTGCTCGACGGCCCCGATCTGGGTGCGCTGGCGGCGGGCTACGTGCTGACCAGCGCGATGGTCGGCCCGATCCTCACGAAGTTCTCCGACCGTCTGCCGCTGCCGACGCGTCTGATGCGACGACCGGCCGCCGCCCGAGCCTGACGCCGTCGCGCCCGTCTCAGGTCGGGTGGACCTCGAACACCGGATGGTTCGGGGCGATCGCCAGGAGTTCTCCGTCGGTGCTGTCGGCGTCGACACCGTCGAAGAACCGGCCGACCTCCCACTTCCAACGTTGCAGGTACGGTCGCAGGACCGCCGGCTTGTCCACGTCGTCCAACTCCACGAGACGGACGGTCTCGGTACGACGACCGACGCTCAGCGTGCACCCGACCGCAGCGCGCACGTTGAGCACCCAGTGGGTCTCTCCGCGGGGAGCAACGAGGAACCGGCGACCGTCGACGTCGAGGACGTTCACCGGGGTGGAGCGGACCTCGCCCGACACGCGTCCCGGCACCGAGAGCACCCGTGAGCCCCACAGGCTGATGCCCCACCGGGTGCACCGGGCAACCACGGGGTCGAACACCTTGCGAGAGAACCAGTCGGGCTGCAGGTACCGAGCGGTGGGACCCCCGGAGTGGGTGCTGGTGGTGTCTGGTCGATGGTCGCTGGTGGTCATGGATGGCCCTTCGTTATGGGAGAGCACTGCTCTCGTTTGTGATCACTGTACACATTCCACCATCCAGAGGCAAGAGCACTGCTCTCCCATTTCTGCCAGACTGCAGCGATGAGCGAACCCGAACCAGCGCCGAACGTCACCGGAGCCCGGGCGCGCGCCCGCGCCGAAGTCCGATCGGCGATCCTGGCAGCGGCCGCGAAGCGACTTGCCGAGGACGGGGCCGACGACCTGTCGCTGCGTGCGGTCGCGCGCGACGTCGGGATGGTGTCGTCGGCCGTCTACCGCTACTTCGCCAGCCGGGACGAGCTCCTCACCGCCCTCATCATCGAGGCGTACGACTCGCTCGGCGATCATGCGGAGGCGACGATCGCTGCCAGTCGGGGACGCGCCGGCGCTCAACGCTGGGTCGACGCGGCGATGGCGATCAGGGCGTGGGCGCTGGCACACCGCAACGACTACGCGTTGATCTACGGCACGCCGATCCCCGGCTATGCGGCCCCCGACGACACGGTCGCTTCGGGCACCCGCGTGTCGCGTGCGCTGGTGAGCATCGTGCGCGACGCCGGCGAGCTGGAGCCGATCCCCGGACATCCGATCGCTCCGTCACTGTCGGAGTCGTTCGCTGCACTGCGCGAGGAATTGGATCTCGACGTCGACGACGCCACGACGCTCGCGATCGTCACCGCGTGGTCGCAGCTGTTCGGACTGCTGAGCTTCGAGCTGTTCGGCCAGACACGCAACTTCGTCAGCGACGACGAGGCGCTCTTCCGGGCCGCCACCACGAGGATGGCTGCGTCGATCGGCCTTCGCGGCGACTGACCTCTCGATCGGGAGCGCCTACTTGCGACCGAAGCCGAAGAGGTGCTGGCCGACCTTGCGCATCTGGATCTCCTCGGACCCTTCGGTGATGCGGTACCGGCGGTGGTGACGGTAGATGTGCTCGAACGGCATGTGGCGTGAGTAGCCGACGCCGCCGCAGGTCTGCATCGCCCGGTCGGCGGCATCGCATGCCAGGCGATTGGCGCGGTAGTTGCACATCGCGACCAGGTGGGTGACCTCCATGTGATGCTTGGCGTCCAGCATCGACGCGGTGTAGCGCACGAGCTGGCGCAGCATGGCGGCCTCGGTGTGCAGCTCGACCAGCGGGAACTGGATGCCCTGGTTGACCGACAACTTCTTGCCCCACGTGGTGCGGCTGTTCGCGTAGGCGACCGCCTCGTCGATGCAGTACTGCGCCGCTCCGAGCGACGACGCTGCTTGACGGATGCGGTTCTCGTGTACGAAGTGCTGGGCGAGCTCCAGCCCTCGGTCGGCTTCGCCGAACAGTGCGTCGGCGCCGACACGCACGTCGCTGAGACTGACCTCGGCGTGGTCGGTCGGCATGTTGAACGTCCACCAGAAGAAGTCGACGTTGAAACCCTGGGCGTCGGTCGGCACGAGGAACGCACTGATGCCCTTCGGGCTGCCGGGGTCGCCCGAGGTGCGGGCGAAGATGATGTCGTGGGTGGCGTGATGGAGCCCCGAGTTCCAGCGCTTCATGCCGTTGATCACCCACTCGTCGCCGTCGCGCACCGCCGTGGTCTCCATGTAGGTGGCGTCGCTGCCGTGGTTCGGTTCGGTGAGCCCGAACGCCAGGCGTCGGGTGCCGTCGAGAAAACCGGGCATCCAGTCGGCCTTCTGCTGGTCGGTGCCGAAGTCGCGCATCATCAGCACCGTCGGGAAGTTCCCGACGATCGACGACTCGTTCTGGAGGTCGTTGTGCAACCCGAGGCCCTTGTGCGCGAGGTGCTCGCGGATGATCGCCATCTTCAGGTTGCTGGCGTCCTGGCCGCCGAATTCGGACGGGAGGGCGAGGCGCAGCCAGCCGGCTGCGTCGGCTCGGCGACGCATCTCGCGGAGCAACTCCTCCCAGTCGGCTCGGGGAACACCGTCGTTGTCGAAGTCGGTGCGCGCCCACTCACGACGGTGGTCGAAGAAGCGGATGTTGTCGTCTTGCTGCTCGAGCGGCTCGATCTCGGCGGCGATGAAGGCGTCGAGCTGATCGAGGGTGTCCTGGATGTCGGCGGGGATCTCGAAGTCCATCGCCCGAGTGTGGCGACGGTGAACCGTCGCCGACGAGTCAGGCGACGCCCATGCCGCCCGCGACCTGGATGGTGTGACCGGTCACCCAGCGCGCTGCGGGTGATGCGAGATACACCGCTGCCCCGCCGACGTCGGCTGGGACGCCGAGCCCCAGCGGCACCCGCCTGGCGAGTTCGTCGAGTTCGCGATGCTCGGCCTCGAGCGCATCGAACAGCAGCTTCGTCGGGATCAACCCCGGCGCGATCGCGTTGACGCGGATGTCGGGCGCGAGTTCCGATGCCATGGTCTGCGTCAGCGAGATCACCGCTGCCTTGCACGCCGCGTAGTGCCCCTTGCCCGGCATCGGGCCGTAGGCCGCCATCGACGCGACGTTGATGATCGTGCCCCAGCGCATCTGCTCCACCGCTGCCATCGCGCCGTTCCACACCGAGGTGAGGTTGAGGTCGAGGCAGGCATTCCACTCGCTGCGTTTCAGTTCGATCAGCGGTTTGCCGGCCTCGGCACCACCAGCGTTGTTCACCCAGATGTCGAGATTCCCGAACTCCTCGACCGCTGTCGTCGCCAACGAACCGAGCGCGAACGTGTCGGTCACGTCGGTGCGCAGGGCGATCGCCCGCCCACCGGTGGCACGGATCGACGAGGCGACGCCGTCGATCTCGTGGACGGTGCGCGCGGCGAGAACCACGGCGGCGCCTGCTGCGGACAACGATCGTGCGATGCCCTCACCGATCCCTCGACCAGCACCCGTCACGACCGCCACCCGGCCCGACAGATCGAAGTCGCCCACAACGGCAGAGTATGGCACCCGGCGGTCGCCACACCCGGGCAAAAGGTCACTTCCGTGACAACACCTCGGTCACCACCGTCAGGCAACGGCGCGGCGCTGCTCGAGCAGCGCGCTGACGGCCTTGCCGTCGGCCTGCCCCTTGGACGCCTTCATCACCGCACCCACGAGGGCCCCCATCGCCTTGCCCTCACCGGCGCAGAACTTCGCCCACGCGTCGGGCTGCGATTCGATTGCGTCGTCGACCATCGACTCGAGCTCACCGGTGTCCATCGCTTCGAAGCCCTTGGCCGCCGCGATCGTCTCGGCGTCGCCACCGCCGTTCGTGACGAACTCCGCGAGCACCTGCTTGGCCTGCGTGGCGGTGAGCTTGCCGTCGACCTCCAGGCGCGTGAGCCCGGCGAGGTCCGCAGCAGGAACGATCGGGGCGTCACCCTGCTCGGCGAACGCCTCTTTCACGTGCACCAACGCTCGTCCTGCGTCGCCGCCCGCATTCGCAACGGCGAGCACGTAGGCGTCCTGGCCGCGTTCGGTGACCACGAGGATCGCCTCGGCGTCGAGGGCCTGGCCCGTCACCTCGGCGAGTCGGGCCCGTCGAGCCGCCGGCAGCATGGGCAGTCCGGCACGGACGCGCTCGATCCATTCGGCGTCGGGATCGACCACGACGAGGTCGGGTTCCTGGAAGTACCGGTAGTCGTCGGCGTCCTCCTTCGAACGAAGGGTGTGGGTACGGCCGTCGTTCTCGTCCCAGTGCCGGGTCTCCTGGCGGATCACCTCGCCCGCTTCGAGCATGCCCACCTGCCGCTGCGCTTCGTACTCGATCGCGCGGCCGACCGAGCGCACCGAGTTCACGTTCTTGATCTCGCAGCGGGTCCCGAACTCGGCGCCGGGCAGCCGAACACTGACGTTGGCGTCGACACGCATCGAGCCCTCCTCCATCTTCGCATCGGACGCGCCGACGGCGACGAGGATCGCACGCAGCTCGCCGACGTAGGCCTTGGCCTGGTCGGGCGTGCGGATGTCGGGACGGCTCACGATCTCCACCAGCGGCACACCGGCCCGGTTGAAGTCGATCAGCGAGAAGTCGCTGCCGTGGATGCGGCCGCCGCTGCCACCGACGTGGGTCGACTTGCCGGTGTCCTCCTCCAGATGGGCGCGTTCGATGCCGACCCTGATGCTGCCCGGCAGATCGAGCCAGCCGTCGACGCAGATCGGCTCGTCGTACTGGCTGATCTGGTACGCCTTGGGCATGTCCGGGTAGAAGTAGTTCTTGCGGGCGAACGTCGAGCGTTGGACGGTGCAGTCCAGCGCCAACCCGAGTCGCATCGCCAATTCGACGGCCTGGCGGTTGAGCACCGGAAGGGCGCCGGGCAGACCGAGCGTGACCGGGTCGATGTTGGTGTTCGGCTCGTCGCCGAATCGGTTCGGCGAGGCCGAGAAGAGCTTCGTGCGCGTCGCCAGCTCCACGTGCACCTCGAGCCCGACGACCATCTCGTAGCCGTTGAACGTCCAGGTCTCGTTCACTTGCGCACCCTTCGTTCGAGTTCGGCGGCGGTTCGGAACATGCGCGATTCCTCCAGCGCTGGAGCCAACACCTGCACGCCGACCGGGAGGCCGTCGTCACCGGTACCGAACGGCACGCTCAAGGCCGGGTCGCCGGTGAGGTTCGACGGGATCGTGTAGGTGTCGCAGAGATACATCGACATCGGATCCGACGTCTTGTCGCCGAGGTGGAACGCCACCGTCGGCGAAGCCGGTGTGAGCAGCACGTCGGCTCGCTCGTAGGCGGCGGCGAAGTCGGCGGCGATGCGGCGGCGGACCCTGAGCGCCCGGCCGTAGTAGGCGTCGTAGTACCCGGCCGACAGGGCGTAGGTGCCGAGCATGATGCGACGCTTGACCTCGGCGCCGAAGCCGTCGGTGCGCGTCGCCATGTACATCGCGTTGGTGTCGGGAGCCTCGACGCGATGGCCGAACCGCACGCCGTCGTAGCGCGCGAGGTTGCTCGACGCCTCGGCCGGAGCGATCAGGTAGTAGGCCGTGAGCCCGTAGCCGAACGCCGGCACCTCGACGTCGACGATCTCGGCGCCGGCATCGCGCAACGCATCGAACGCCTCGTCGAGCCGGGCGGCAACGTCGGGGCTCGCACCCTCGGGCAGGTCGGTGATGCGGCCGACGCGCAGTCCGGCGACGCCCATGTCGAGCTGGCGGCTGAGGTGGAGCGGGCCCTGGCGGATCGACGTCGAGTCCATCTGGTCGTGACCGGAGATCGCTTCGAGCACCAACGCTGCGTCGGCGACGTCGTGGGTGAACGGACCGATCTGGTCGAGGCTCGACGCGAAGGCGACGAGGCCGTAGCGGCTGACCGCGCCATAGGTGGGTTTGACGCCGACGACGCCGCACAACGCAGCGGGTTGACGAATCGAGCCACCCGTGTCGGAGCCGAGACTGGCCGCCGCGAATCCAGCGGCAACGGCAGCCGCCGACCCACCGCTGGAGCCTCCCGGGACACGAGAGATGTCGTGGGGGTTCCGGGTGGCGCCGAACGCCGAGTTCTCGGTACTGGATCCCATGGCGAACTCGTCGAGGTTGGTCTTGCCGACCACGATCGCCCCGGCGTCGCGCAGCCTGGTGACGACCGTCGCGTCGTACGGCGGGCGCCAGCCGTCGAGGATCTTCGACGAGCAGGTCGTCGGGATGCCCTGCGTGCACAAGTTGTCCTTGAGGGCGATCGGCACGCCGGCGAGCGGGCCGGGGTCGCGACCGACGGTGACCGCGTCGTCGATCTCCGCCGCTCGGGCGCGCGCCTCGTCGGCGAGCACCAGGTTGAAGGCATGGATGTCACCTTCGCGTTCGTCGATCGTTGCGAGGTGCCGCTCGAGCACGTCGGCCGCACTCGTGATGTTGTTGCGGACGCTCCAGGCGATGTCGCCGACGCTGGTCGGAAGCTCGGCGGCGGACGGGGAATCGCTCATCGTCAGTCGTCCAGGCCCAGGATCGGCGGCACTCGGAAGCGTCCGTCCTCGGCCGCAGGAGCCGCAGCGAGCACCTCGTCGCGGTCGAGGCAGTCCATCTCGATGTCCTCGCGCATCACGTTGGCGATGGGCGTGGGATGGGTCATCGGCTCGACATCGTCGAGATCGAGCGCATCGATGTCGGCGAAGTGGTCGAGCATGGCGCTCAGCTGGTGGGTCGCCTGGTCGAGCTCGTCGTCGCTCAGCGACAGCCGCGCGAGCTTGGCCACCTTGGCGACAGCCTCTGGGGTGATGCGGTCGGACACGAAGAGCCACGCTACCGCCCGCACGAAACCCCCTCCCCCTCCGATTCCCACCCCGAACCATCCCGAGAACTCGCGTCAGCGTTGCGCTGAGCGCAACGCTGACGCGCCATTTCGGGGTGGGACGGGGTGGGACGGGGTGGGACGGGGTGGGACGGGGTGGGACGGGGTGGACGGGTGGGATGGCGTGGAGTGGGGTGGGACGGGGTCAACCGGTGATGGCTCGGCTGAGGCGACGCAGCGAGAACAACACGGCCGACTCGGGATGCAGCACCGGCGGACGGACGCCGTGCGCGGCCAGCTGGGCACCGGTCAGTTCGATGCCGCCCGCAAGCCACTCGGGTTGCCTGAGCGCCATGCCCCACCGCTCGTCGGCCAGCGCCACGTGCTCGATGCGGTAGCGGGCGTCGCAGTCGAGGCCGGGCAACCGCAGTGCCGGCGGCGTGAGGCTCGCTGCGGTGGCGAGCTGCGCGAACGACACGAGCGCCTCTGAGCGATCGGCCGCATAGACACCGTGCGCGCAATAGGCGGGTTCGGTGTCGAAACGCACGACGTCGCCGCTGTGCAGCAGCGGCCGGAACCGCTTGTGGAGCGAGACGATCTCGGCCAGCGCTGCTCGCCGCCCGTCGTCGAGACGGGCCACGTTCCACTCCACACCCAGGTGCCCGAACAGCGCTGTCGCCGCCCGGAACGCCAGGGAGTGGACGCGGCCGGTCGTGTGGGCTCGGGTTGGTCCGATGTGGGCGCCCATCACCTCGGGCGGGATCAGCATCGATGCGCCACGTTGGATCGTCTGGCGCTCCAGCGCGTCGTTGCAGTCGCTGGTCCACACCCGTTCGACACGCCGGAGGATCTCGTGGTCGATCCGGCCTCCACCGCTCGCGCACGACTCGAACTCGACACCGGGGTGCCGACGCCGCAGCTCGTCCAACAACGAATAGAGCGCCAACGTCTGCGTGTGCGTGCCCGGCGCGCCGGTCGAGCCGGAGCCCTGCACGTGATCGCGGTTCATGTCCCACTTCACGAAGGCGATGTCGTGATCGGCGAGCAGCGCATCGAGTTGACCGAGGACGTGGGCGAACGCGTCGGGTCGGCCGAGATCGAGCACGAGCTGGTTGCGCCCGAGCACCGGTTCGTAGCCGCCGGTGGTCAGCGCCCAGTCGGGATGCGCCCGGTACAGGTCGCTGTCGGGGTTGACCATCTCGGGCTCGACCCAGATCCCGAACTCCATCCCGAGTCCGGTGACGTGCCCGATCAGCGGCGCCAGACCGTCCGGGTACACGTCGGACGACACCACCCAGTCGCCGAGACCCGAGGTGTCGTCGCGTCTCGAGCCGAACCAGCCGTCGTCGAGCACGAATCGTTCGATCCCCACCGATGCAGCGACGTCGGCGAGCTCGCGGAGCGTGTCGTGGTCGTGGCGGAAGTAGACCGCCTCCCAGGTGTTGAGCAGCACCGGCCGTGGCGAGGTGGGATGCGCCGGGTCCGCCCGCACCGCCCGGTGGAATCCCCACGTCGCGGGGGTGAGCCCGTCGGACGAGTACACGGCGATCACCTCGGGGGTTGCGTACGACTCGCCGGGCTCGAGCACGACCTCGCCCGGGTGGAGCAGTTCGCCCGACTGCACGTATCGCCGACCGTCGGCCAACCGCTCGGCGAGCATCGTGTGGTTGCCGCTCCACGCCAGGTGGACGCCGTGCACCTCGCCGATCCACTCGCCGAAACCCGAGGCGCCGGCGAACAGCAACGGCGGGTGCTCGTGCGAGGTGCGACCCCGGAGATTCTCCGAGACGACGGCGCCATGAGCCCACGCCGAGCGGACCGGGTGGAACTCGCGGGCCCAGCGACCCTCGAAGCGGAGGAGTTCGTCGGCGTTGTCGGGCAGCGGGACGCTCAGCGTCAACGCGTCCAGGGAGAAGCGACGATTGCTCGTGTTCGTCAGCGTCGCCCTGATGCCCAAGACCTCGCCGACAGAAATCACCGTGGTGAGTGAGAGCCCGGCCACGTCGTCGACAGCCTCGACGGTGATCACGTCGTCGCCGACGCGTTGCCCGGTCGGCACGAACCGCGGCGCCCAGTCGCGGCCGCCACCACGCCGACCAGCGATCCCGGGCCGTCCGACGAACCCGTCGGCGTGCAGCGGCACGACGCCGATCGGCGCGACGGTCCCCGATGCTCCGGCCACCGTCGGCCGGCCGAGCGCCGAGACGAACGCATCGAGGTCGGGGGCGGCACCGAGCGGTGTGCCCCAGTGCACGATGCTCGGAGTGGCGGTGGCGACGTCGACGACAACATCGAAGGTCGCCCCGCGGACGTGGACCAGTTCCGGCACCACGCCAGTTGACCACGCTCAGCCGCCACCGACCGCCTCGGGCCCCGTGCACGCGCGTTGCGGTCCGGACCGACAGTGCCGCCCTGCGTCACCGGCATCGACGACACCGTCGGGCCCACCGCGCCCGACGGCACCACCATCTGCTGAACCCCACCGCGCTGATGGGTCCCGTCGCGGCCGCACCGAGCGGTCATGATGGTGACTGCACGGGAGCACACGACGACCCCACGAATCAGGAGCACTGCTTGGCAACCGTCACGTTCCAGAACGCCAGCCGGACCTACCCGGGCACCGATGCCGCAGCCGTCGACGCCCTCGACCTGGAGATCGGCGACGGCGAGTTCCTCGTCCTCGTCGGCCCGTCGGGGTGCGGCAAGTCGACCACGTTGCGAATGCTCGCGGGCCTCGAACCGGTCGACGACGGCCGCATCCTGATCGGCGACCGCGACGTCACCGACGTGGCACCGAAGGATCGTGACATCGCCATGGTGTTCCAGTCGTACGCGCTCTACCCACACATGACCGTTGCCGACAACATCGGCTTCCACCTCAAGGTCAAGAAGGTGAAGAAGAAGCAGCGACGCGCGCGCGTCGAGGAAGCGGCCGAGATCCTCGACCTGCAGGAACTGCTCGACCGCAAGCCGTCGAAACTCTCCGGTGGTCAGCGGCAGCGGGTGGCGATGGGTCGCGCGATCGTGCGCGAACCGCAGGTGTTCCTGATGGACGAGCCGCTGTCGAACCTCGACGCCAAGCTGCGCGTCCAGACCCGTACCCAGATCGCCGCCCTCCAGCGTCATCTCGGCGTGACCACCGTGTACGTCACCCACGACCAGACCGAGGCGATGACCATGGGCGACCGGGTCGCGGTGATGCACCACGGCGTCCTGCAACAGTGCGCTCCACCGCGTGAACTGTTCACGAACCCGGTGAACGAGTTCGTCGCCGGGTTCATCGGATCGCCGGGGATGAACCTGCTGCCGGCGACCACCGACGGTGCCGACGCCGCCTACGGGACGTTGCGCGTCCCGCTGACGCCCGATCAGCTCGAAGCGTTGACGTCGGGCGCCGTCACCGTCGGGGTGCGGCCGAACGATTTCGAGATCTCGGCCGAGGGCGGGCTGGACGCCACCGTCGAGTTCGTCGAGGAACTCGGCTCGGAGGCGTTCCTCTACTGCATCGCCGACGGCACCGACAAAGAGATCGTCGTGCGTACCGACGGGCTCAGCGCTCTGCGCAGCGGCGACAAGATGAGCCTGGTCCCCCGGCCGACGGGGCTGCACCTGTTCGACACCAAGTCAGGCGCTCGGCTCCCCACCTGAGCGCTCGACGTCATCGAGATCCGAGCG
>CAZJUC010000070.1:0-1622 GCA_964549065.1 uncultured Ilumatobacteraceae bacterium | reverse complement strand
CGAGCGTTCCTCGTCGAGCGGCACCTCGGCGGTCGGCTCCGCAACCGGATGCCGCCGCATCCAGACCAACAGAGCAGCACCACCGACGACGGCGACGAGCGCAACCCACTGATTGAGGCGCAAGCCGGCGAACTCGTCGGCACGATCGATGCGCAGCCCCTCGACCCAGAACCGGCCGATGCCATAGCCCATCACGTACATGACGAACAGCTGACCCGGCGCCGGCCGGAACCTCTTGTCGATCCAGAGCAGCAGCAGGCACAACCCGAGGCTCCAGAGCGACTCGTAGAGGAACGTCGGATGGAACGTGGTGCCGAGCTCGTAGATCGCCGGAGGGTTGTCGACCTCGAGCGCCCACGGCAGGTCGGTGGGGCGGCCGTACAACTCCTGGTTGAAGTAGTTGCCCCACCGCCCGATCGCCTGGGCCAGTGGGATCGCCGGCGCCGCGCACGTCGCAGCGACCGCCAGCGGGATCCCCCGCTTCTTCGCGAAGTACAACCCGACCGGCACTCCGAGCAGCAGCCCACCGGGGATGCCGAGCCCGCCCTTCCAGATCTGCGGGATCCGGCCGAGATCGTCAGCGAACAGGTCCCAGTCGGTGACCACGTGATAGAGGCGGGCGCCGATGATTCCGGCCAGCACCGCCCAGATCGCGATCGAGCTGGCGTCGTCGCGGGTGCCGACCTCGCGTTCCTCGAGACGGCGGCCGAACAGCCAGACCGCCGCGACCACGCCGAGCGCGATCGCCAAGCCGTACAGGTTCAAGCTGAGCGGTCCGACGTCGAGCGAGTTGAACGAGGGGCTGGGAATCGAGGCGATCATCGGATGGTGTCGGTGTCAGCTCGCGGTGACCTTGGCAACGAACTCACCGGTCATCCGTTCGATGTCGTCGCGGTCGTAGTCCTGCGTGGCGACGTGGTAGCTCCGCTCCAACCAGACGTGCTCGACGTCGCCGCCATAGGTGGCGGCGAGGTGTTCGCTGTTCGACGGCTCGACCACGTGGTCCTGGCGGGACGTGATCAGCAGCAGCGGCATCGTCAGCTCGCCGTAGCGGGCGGCGATCGGGGCGAGCCCGTCGTGCATGAACGACAGCAACGGTCGCAGCGGCGCGCCGTCGTAGGAGCTCTCCTGCACGTCGGGATCGGCGATGTCGCCGCCGATCGCCGGAGCGACCTCGGTACCTTCGTCGACGAGACCCTGCACCATCTCCATCAGCTCGGCTTGCGGCATGGTGGCGGGATTGATGCAGACGAGGCCGGCGACATCGGCGAACTCGAAGCCGGACCACAGGGTGAGGGCGCCGCCCATGCTGAGCCCGACGACGACGATCTGCTCGACACGTTGCGCGAGCCGGCCGTGCGCAGCGCGTACCTCGGCCGCCCAGTCGGTCCAGCGGGTGGTGAGCATGTCGTCGATCGTGGTGCCGTGGCCCGGCAGGCGTGGCATCTCGACGTGGTACCCGAGGGCGGCCATCGCCTCGGCGATGCCGCGCATCGACGACGGGTTCCCGGTGAAACCGTGGATGACGAGCACGCCCGTGTCGCTCGATCCCTCGCTCGACATCGGCTCGGCTTCGGGCAGGACGGCAGGCGAGGTCATGGCGGCAAAGCTAGCGGTACGGG
>CAZJUC010000069.1:0-14336 GCA_964549065.1 uncultured Ilumatobacteraceae bacterium | reverse complement strand
AAGGCCTCGATGCTGGTGCTCAGGGTCCGAGCATCAACTGCACAGGCGTTCTCCTGGCCACGGTCGGTGATGCCGCGGACGGCGAACACGGTGACGGTGGCGAGGATGCCGAGGATGACGATGACGATGAGGAGTTCCACCAGAGTGAAGCCCTTGTCCTGCTTGTTGCTGTTCATTTTGAAATGTCCTTCCGCTCTTTGGTTGGTGCTCCCGGGGGAGCTGTTGTCTCACGAGTGCGCTCCGTGAGAACCAGCTCCCGTTGCGCAGTTAGTTCTTCGGTCCCTGGTGTCGGACCTTGAGTGGAAAGTCGGAAAATTGCCGAAGATCAACTGCGTCTCAGCGCGGGCTCAAGACGGCGGCAAGTGGGGCCGATGGAAGTACATGCGACGCAGCGGGCGGCGCACCTCACACCGCAAGAGGGACTGACATGTTCGGCAAGGCACGAGACATCAACGACACCGACACACTCGACAGCAGCGCACTCGACGACTTCTTCGGCGACGAAGCAGCCGCCGAGAACTCCGTCGAGATCCACGACCTGCGCGACCGCGTCGAGCAGGCCGAGTCGCAGATCAACAGCCAGTTCACGTCGCTCGCCACCTACGCCCAGATCGCGCAGGAGCAGGTCGAGCTCGCACGCTCGGAGGCAAGAGCAGCCACCGAGCGCTCCGAGCAGCGCCTCACCTCACTGATCGAACGCGAGCGCGCCGACCGCATCACCGCATTCACCGGCGAAGCCCCCGAGGGGTCGCCCGACATCGCGTCACGCCTCGACGCGTTGGAGCACTCGGTCGCCCACATCCAGAAGGGCCTCGACGACTGCCGCCAGCAGCAGAAGGACCTCGCGGTCGCCATCACCACGATGTTCGACCGCCTCGCCGCCCCGGCCGCACCCGCACCCGTGCCCCCCTCCGGCCCGGCCGCCCCGGTGTCCGTCTCCGCAGACGATGACGCCCCGGCAACCCTGGCCGCACCGCTCACTCCCCCGCCGTTCGGCGCACCGGACGTCGAGCCGGAGCCCGCTGTGGACCTGGCAGCGCTGCCCGCGCCGGACGCCTCGATCGGCGACCATACCGACAGTGCCGACAGCACCGACAGCGCCGACAGCGCCGACGAGGCCGACGGCCCGATCGCCGGCCTCTCGCTCAACGGCTGACCCGGCCACACTCACCCCTCGACCGACGAACCGCCCGCAGGCCGTTCGTCCGTGTGATCTGCGCCCGTGGTGTCCCGCTTTCCGGGACGAAGGGGGCACAGATCGTGCAGTGGGACGGAGGGGGCACAGATCGTGGTTCCCGTTGCCCAGGGCGCGGGGAACCAGGAACGTCAGCGGACGATTTCCATGCGCATGCCGGTCTCGTCCCAGAAGGGGTCGAGTGGCATCCGGCTGATCGCGCGGCCCGACGCACGACGCGCCGTGAACAGCAGCGCGCCCGCCTGCAGCATGTGCACCGAGGCTGCCCCGTCGGGCGGGGTGCGGGTGACCACGTCGTCGACGCCCGGCAGGCGCTCGCGGATCAGTTCCAGCCGCTGGATGCGGCCGTCCTCGTGGTACGGCGACGTCTTCAACGGCTCGTCGCTGTTCATCACGGTGAACGACACGTCGGGATTGGCCGAGAAGAAGCTGCGCGAGTGGTACGGCTGCAACTCGCGTTCGGCCTCACGGAGCCAGCGCAGCCGGCGCTGATCGTGCTTGGTCATCCACGGCTCGAGGCGCGCGGCCTGCGCGTTCGACGCCCGCACCGCCTCGCGGCTCGGCGTGCCGGAGATGCCGGCGATGCGCGGCCAGCCGACGTACTCGCGAGCTTCGCTGTCACACGGGCGGTACTGGCCCGTCGGTGTTTCGTACCAGGCCATCGGGATGTTGATCGCGGCCGCTTCGAACGTCGGTCGGAAGTCGAGCACCTCGAACAGCCTCGGCACCACGAACGCCTCCTCGGCGGCCACGGTGATGCCCGACAGACGCGCGGGCAACACCAGCCAGCCGCCGGGACACGGCGTGACACCGGCGAGGTTCTTGTACGGGTTCTTCTTGACGACCACGACAGACGAGTCCGGCTCAGCTGCCGTTCGGGGAGCCGGCCGGGGCCGGGAGCGGCGGTGGAGAAGCGGGTTGCGACGACACCGCCTCGCCGCCGTAGGTGCCCGAACCCGACGAACCGGCCTGGCCGGACGACATCGTCGAATGGGCACCCATCTGGGCTCGTGCGGTGGCGATCTGCGCCTGCACCTCCCTCGGGTACTGGCTCGATTCCATCGCCGTCTCCATCGTGATCAGCCCCGAGGCCACGAGGCGGGCGAGGTCCATCTCGATGGTCTGCATGCCCTCGGCGCCGCCGGTGGCGATCATGTTGCGCATCTGGCGCGACTTGCCTTCACGCACCAGGTTGCGGATCGCCTCGTTCGCGATCATCACCTCGTAGCCCGCGACGCGCCCGCCACCGATCGACGGCAACAGACGCTGCGAGATGACACCCTGCAGCGCGCCGGCCAGCATGATCTGGATCTGGTCGCGCCGCTCGCCGGGGAACACGTCGATGATGCGGTCGAGGGCCTGGGCGGCGTCGTTGGTGTGCAACGTGGCGAACACGAGGTGACCGGTCTCGGCGAGCGACAACGAGATCTGGATCGAGTCGAGGTCGCGCATCTCGCCGAGCAGCACCACGTCGGGGTCTTCACGCAGCGCGCTGCGCAGACCGTCGTTGAAGTGCTCGACGTCGGTGCCGACCTCACGTTGGTTGACCATCGCCACCTTGTGATGGTGCAGGTACTCCACCGGGTCTTCGATCGTGAGGATGTGCACCGGCTTGGTGTCGTTGATGCGGTCGATCATCGCCGCCAGCGTCGTCGACTTGCCCGAACCGGTGGGGCCCACCACCAGCACGATGCCGTACGGCTTGTTGAGCAGCGTCGTACACGCCTGCGGCGCACCGAGCTCTTCGAGGGTACGCACCCGGAACGGGACGACACGCAGAGCGAGCGCCAGGTTGCCGCGCTGGCGGAACGCGTTGGCACGGAACCGGCCGATACCGGCCAGACCGAACGAGAAGTCGACCTGCCGGTCGCGACGCAACTCTTCGATCTTGCGTTCGTCGAGCAACGAGAACACCATCCGATCCACCTCCTCGGAGGTGAGCACGGGCACGTTCTCGAACGACACGAGCACGCCGTCGCGGCGTGCGGTGGCCGGCCGACCCACCGTGAGGTGGAGGTCGGACGCGCCGGAGTCGACGGTGGCCTTGAGCAATGCTTCGAGCATCGGATCTGGACTGGACATGGTTGGCTAACCTCCCGCTCGGGCCAAAGCACGCCGTGCGGGCGAAGGCCGTTCCTGCTGATGAACTTTTCTCTCTTGATCGTCGTGATGGTCGTGGCCGGTCTGGTGATCGGCTCGTTCCTGACGGTGGTGGTGGATCGGGTGCCGCAGGGCGCGTCGGTGGTGGCACCGCCGAGCCGTTGCGGATCGTGCGGGCTCCGCCTGGGCCCACTCGACCTGGTGCCGGTGATCAGCTGGCTGGCGTTGCGCGGCAAGTGCCGACAGTGTCGAGCACCCATCGGGATCGAGCCGATCGTGGTCGAACTGATCACGGCGTCGCTGTTCGTGCTGATGGCGATCCGCTTCGACGACACCCGCGCGGCGATCCCGGCGTACTGCATCTTGATGGCCGTACTGGTGGCGCAGACCTGGATCGACCTGCGGACCAAACGTCTGCCCCGCGAGATCACCTACACCGGTGTGGTCCTCGGCGCCGTCGCGTTGGCAATCGCCGCGATCGTGATCGGCGAACCCGAGCGGCTCTGGATGATGGCGCTCGGCGCGCTGATCGCCCTCGTGGCGATGTGGTTGATCTACATCGCCAGTCGCGGCGGCATGGGCGACGGTGACGTACGCCTGGCCCCGCTGCTCGGTCTGTACCTCGGCTGGATCAATCCCGGCATCGTGCTGCCCGGGCTGTTCTTCGGCTTCGTCGCCGGCGCCGTGGTCGGCGTGGCGATGATGGCCGTCGATCGCGCGGGGCGTCGCACCGCCGTGCCGTTCGGGCCGTTCCTGGCCCTCGGCACCGTGGTGGCGATCTTCGCAGGCCAACACTTCGTCGACCTCGTGATGGCTCGCTGACCCGCCCACGACCAGCATGTTCAGGCGGTCTCCTTCAGGCCGCCGAGCACGCCGTACATCGCCGACACCAGCGCCAGGGCGACGAAGCCCACGATCACGCCGACGAAGATGATCATGATCGGTTCGAACATGGTCGTGAACTTCTTGATGCGGCTCTCGAGTTCGCGGTCGAAGTACGTCGCCGCGACCTCGAGCTGCATGTCGAGCGTGCCGGTCTCCTCGCCCACTTTGAACATCTGGCGGGCGGCGCCGGGGAACAGCTCGGTGTCGATCAGCGGCTGTGAGAAGCCCTGGCCCTCGAGCATCTGCGCACGAGCCACTTCGAGGCGCTCGCGGTACACGACGTTGCTGGTGGCATCGGTGGTGGTCTTGAGCCCCTCGGGCAGTGGCACGCCGGCGGCGATCATCGCGCCGAGGATCCGGCAGAACCGCTCGAGGATCGCGTAGTCGACGATGCCCGAGATGATCGGGATCTTGAGCACGAGACGCTCTTTCCAGAGCTTGCCGGTCGGGTGCTTGAACAGGAAGAGGAAGACGGCCACGAACAGGATGAAGAAGCCGGCGGTGACGAACCACAGATCGGTGAAGAACCGCGAGAAGAACAGCATCATCCGGGTCGGCAACGGCAACTCGGCGCCGAGCTCCTCGAACAGCGGCTTGAACTGTGGGAGGACGTAGCCGGCCAGGATCAACACGGTCATGCCGGCCATCACCATGACGACCATCGGGTACGACAGCGCCGACACCACCTTCGACCGGGTGTCGATCTCACGTTCGAGGTACTCGGCGAGGTTCTCGAGGGCGACGTCGAGCTGACCGGTGAGCTCCGCCGACTGCAGGATGCCGACGTAGTAGTCGGGGAACACCTCGGGGTGCGTGGCCGCAGCGGCCGAGAACAGCCCGCCGTTGCGCAGGTCGTCGACGAGCACGCCGAGGGCCCGTCGCAGCGCGACGTCCTCGGTCTCGTCGCCGATGGTGACCAGCGCGTCGGTGATCGGGATCCCGGCCTTGACGAACACCGCCAGCTGACGCGTGAAGTGCATCAGGTGCTTCTTCTTCACCTTCTCCTTGGTGAGCTCGAAGTCGAGCATCCCGCGGCGTTCCTCGATCTTGGTCGGGAACAGGTTCTGCTCGACCAGGATGGCGCGCGCCGCACCGATCGTGTCGGCCTTGGTCACCCCCTCGACGGGGGCGCCGGCGGTGTCGATGGCGGCGTAGGCGAACTTGGGCATGTGATGCTCCGTGTCTCTCGGTCGGATTTCGTGGTTCTCAGTGGGCGAACAGGGTTCGGACGACTTCGGGAATGGTCGTGACGTCGTCTTCGACCATCTGCATTGCTTCTCGGAGCATCGTGCGCATACCTTGAGCAACTGCCAGACGACGGAGTTCCTCGGTGGTCGCCCAGCCGACGATCAGACGACGCACCTCGGGGGTGATGCGCAGCAGCTCGTACACACCGATGCGCTCGCGGTAGCCGGTGCCGGAGCAGTAGCTGCACCCCTTGCCGTGGTAGAAGACGGTCTTGTCGCTGCCACCGGAGTGCTGGCGGAACACCGCCAGCTCCTCGGCGCCCGGCGTGTACTCCTCCTTGCAGTTCTCGCACGTCTTGCGCAGCAGACGCTGCGACACCACACCGACGATCGCCGACGCGACGAGGAAGGCCTCGATGCCCATGTCGAGCAGACGGTGCAGGGCCGCGACGGCGTCGGTGCCGTGCAGCGACGAGAGCACGAAGTGGCCGGTGAGCGCCGACTGGATGGCGATACGGGCCGTGTCGGCATCGCGGATCTCGCCGACGAGGATCGTGTCGGGGTCCTGTCGCAGGAGGGCCTTGAGGCCGGTGGCGAAGGTGAGGCCCGCCTTGGTATTGGTCTGTACCTGGTTGATGCCGGGGAACACGTACTCGACCGGGTCTTCGACGGTGGTGACGTTCTTGCCGGTCGAGTTGATCTCGAGCAGCGTCGCATAGAGGGTGGTGGTCTTGCCGGCCCCGGTCGGGCCGGCGCAGATGACCATCCCGAACGGCGCGTGCACCAGCTTCGAATAGGTCTTGTAGGTCTCCGCCGGCATGCCGAGCTGGCCGAGGCTCACCATCGACTTCGACTTGTCGAGCAGACGCATGACGATCTTCTCGCCGAACACCGTCGCCACCGACGAGACACGCACGTCGATCGGGCGGCCGTCGACCTTGGTGGAGAACTGGCCGTCCTGCGGGGCTCGCTTCTCGACGATGTTCATCTCCGACATGATCTTCAGTCGGCTGATCAGGGCGTTGTGCGCCGCCAGCGGCAAGGAGAACGCCTCGATGAGGTTGCCGTCGACACGGAACCGCACCCGCAGGCGGTCGTCGAGCGGCTCGATGTGGATGTCCGAGCTGCGGTCGCGCAGCGCCTGGCCGACGATCTTGGCGACCAGCTGCACCACCGGTGCCTGGTCGTCGAGGCTGACCTCGGCGATCGTCTCGGCGGCGTGACGCTGGTCGTCCTCGGTCGAGAACGTGGCGACGATGTTGTCGACGTCGGCGGTCGAGCGGTACATCTGCTCGATGAACGACGTCACCGTCTTTTCGTCGGTGGCCTGCCACACGAAACGCTGTCCGGTGGCCGACTCGACCTGTTGGCGACGCCACGGCGACGGATCGGCTGCGTACAGCAGCGTCGAGCCGTTCTCCTCGGCGATCGGGATCACCTTGTGGGTGCGCGCCACCTCTTCTGGGAACTTGGCGACGACCTCCTCGTCGAGTTGTGCCATCGAGATGTCGGCGACGGGCACCTGGCATGCGGCGGCGACCGCGGCGGCGAGTTCGGTGCGCCCGACACCGTGATGGCTCAGCAGCAGGGTGGTGAACTTCAGCAGGTCGCCGTTGGCAGTGCCCGACACGGTGTCGAACGACTCCTGCGACAGGTGTCCACCGGCGATCAGCTGTTGCCCGACGGCGTTGCATTCGTCGGCGGATTCCCCCAGCGCGACACCAGGGGGCTCGGCGAGCGCGGTTGCCGTGCCACCACCGGGTGGCGACATGTCTTCGGGGCGGGGCTTTCGGAGTGCCATGGGGATGCCTTCGATCTCAGTGCGGCGCCGAGGCCTGCGGCTCGAACGGGGTCGGTGGTGTCAGAGGGCTCAACGGGTCCGCCGCGCCATTCGACATGGGCTGTGCGGCCTCGTCGCGACGGACGAACTGGTCGGGGTCGAGCGCGAGCAGCGCCCGTTCGACCTCTTCGAGTCGTTCGAGCTGGACGGCGGTCTCGACGTCCATGTGCTGTTCCTGCATCTGGGTCTCCAGTTCGACGATGCGGCCGACGGTGGTGTCCATCGACTCACCCATCGACTTCTGGAACCGCTCGACCTCGATGCGCACCAGCTCGACCTCGCCGGCGGCGCTGGCGACACGATCCTTCATCTCGTCGATGGCGTCGACGTCGACACTGTCGAGCCGGCCCGCCATCGCGTCGATCGCCTGGTTGACCTCGTCGAAGCGGGTCTCGGTGGCGGCGATACGGTCGCTGAGCATCGTCACCGCGTCGTCGAGGCCGGCACTGACCCGGCCGACGTAGGCGTCGATGTCGGCGACGCGTTGGCCGACGGTGTCGTTGATGCGGGCTTCTGCGGTGACGATGCGATCGTTGATGCGGTCTTCGGCCTGGTCGACGCGGGCACCGACCGTGTTCGACACTTCGGATTGTTGGCGTGCGGCCTGCGCCGACACCTCGTCCATGCGGGTGGCGAGCGCGGCGAGGCGTCCGTCGAGCTGCTCGGCGACCTGGTCCGACATCTCGTCGAGTCGCGCCTCGGTGGCCTCGGTCATCGTGTTGAAGTGCTGCACCATGGCGCCGGCCTGCTGGTCGAACTTGCGAACGCTGCGGTCGAGCGAGCCGAGGTCGGTCTCGAGCTGGGTCTGGCGGTGTTCGAGCTGCTTGACGACCGGCCGCGCTGCCGATTCCACCGCGGCGGTGAGGCCGGCGTTGGTCTCGTCGGCGACCCGGCCGATGCGTTGGTCGATCTCGTCGTGACGACGCTTGGTCTGCGCAGTGAACTCGGTGAGACGCTGCTCGATGGCCGGCAGCAGTGAACGCACCATGTCTTCGCTCTTGACGCGGGCGTCTCGCTCGGTGGCGAGTTCGTCGCGGAGGCGCTGCACCTCGGTCGACACCTGCTTGCTGAAGCGGTTCAGTTCCTGTTGGACGGCAGCGACGACGCTCGACCGGTCGACACCGACCGACGGCGAATCGGGCGGTGTCGCAGGCGGTTGCGGGAAATTCGACTGATCGGTCATCGCAGATCCTTCCGGGGACGCGGGGCGGACGAACCGTGCGGCGCAAACCGCATGGTGGTTCGGGCAGAGGGTGGGCGTCGTGTCGTCATCAGCTCAGTCGGGTTCGAGTTCGGGTGTCTCGCATGACATCTATCGACCACCCGGCTGACGATCTTGAGGCTTCGCTGAGACGGAATTGACGAAGTCCGGGCACAGCGTCGAGTTCGTGACGACGTAGCGTTCGCGAGATGCGTGTCCACCTCGTCGACGGCACCTACGAGCTGTTCCGCCAGCACTTCGGAATGGCGTCACGTCACAGCGACCGCGGACCCTTCGATGCAGCGGCGGGTGTCGTCGCGTCGACGTTGGCGTTGGTGGAAGACGGTGCGACGCACGTCGGCGTGGCCTCCGACCACACGATCGAGAGTTTCCGCAACGAGCTGTGGGCGGGCTACAAGACCTCGGCCGGCATGGAGCCGGAGATTCTCGAGCAGATCCCGGTGATGGAGCGGGCGCTCGCGGCGGCGGGCTTCACGGTGTGGCCGATGGTCGACCACGAAGCCGACGACGCGCTCGGCGCTGCAGCGCTGGTGGCCGAGCGCGACGAGCGCGTCGAGCAGGTGCTGATCGTCACCGCCGACAAGGACCTCGGGCAGTGCGTGCGCGGTGAGCGGGTGGTGCAGTTCGACCGACGCAAACGCGAGATCATCGACGCCGACGGTGTGCGCGAGAAGTTCGGGGTCGGGCCGGAGTCGATCCCCGACTACCTCGGCCTCGTCGGCGACACCGCCGACGGCTTCCCGGGCCTACCCGGTTGGGGCGCGAAGAGTGCGTCGCTGGTGCTCGCCCGGTACGGCCACATCGAGGACATCCCGCCGGCGGCCGGGCAGTGGGACGTGCCCGGCCTGCGCGGGGCGGCGAAACTGTCGGCGACGCTGCAGGCACAGCTCGCCGATGCGTTGCTGTTCCGTCGGATCGCCACTGTCGACACCGACGTCGACGTGGGCACGGTCGACGACTGGGAGTGGAAGGGTGCCACCGGCGACTTCGCTGCGGTGGCCGACGAGCTCGGCGCCGCAGAACTGGTGGCCTACGCACACCGCCTCCGCTGATCTGGCGCCCACAGTGTCCGGCAACCGGTGTGACCGGTTGCCGCCGACTGAGGTGACGACCAGGCGATCTGCGGCACACGAACGATGCCGATGAAGGCTGCTCCCTTCCGGGCCTGACCTGATTCACGGGCGCCCATTGCACAGGACCCGGTCGTCACCTCACTCGGCGGCGAACCGCCTCGAGCGACCTCACCATATCTGCACGGGGCACCCGAGCCCACGCCGGATCGGTGAACCGACGGGCTAGCCTCCGTGGTCCCACGTTCCGGCACGGTCGGAACGCCAGGGAGGGATGCGAGAGCGGCCGAATCGGCACGCTTGGAAAGCGTGTGAAGGGCAACCTTCCGTGGGTTCGAATCCCACTCCCTCCGCCATGTCGGTGCCCGCTGACCACCAGGAGATCCCTGATCCGATGGTGCAGGCTCTCGCCGAAGCGCGAGCTGCGCTCGCCCACCACGACGTTCCCGTCGGCGCAGTGGTGGTGCACCTCGGCGAGGTGATCGCCTCTCGGCACAACGAACGCGAACTCACCAACGACCCTGTCGCGCACGCGGAGATCCTCGCCATGCGAGACGCTGCCCAGCGCCTGGGTCGGTGGCGCCTCGACGAGTGCACGATGTACGTCACTCTCGAGCCGTGCGCGATGTGCGCCGGTGCGGCGGTCAATGCCCGCCTCGGGCGTCTGGTCTACGCCGCCCACGACGCGAAGGCCGGCGCGGTGACCAGCCACTTCGGGCTGCTCCGCGGCGACGTGCTGAACCATCGCGTCGAGGTGACCGCAGGGGTCCACTCCGACGAGGCCGGCGAACTGCTGCGGGCGTTCTTCCGTGAGCGGCGAGCCAACGCCGATCGCCCACGCTGAGCACGCGACGGCGCAGGTCCCGACTCAGTGGTCCTTGCGGCGAAGGCTGCCGATCAGACGGCGCAGCGCCGAGCTCCGCTCGTTGCCACCGCCGGCGTCCGACTCGTCCTCGTCCACCGGGTCGTCGACGAACACCACCGAGGCAGCGCCCGGCGTTCGTTCGGCGAGTGTCGGCGCCGACGTCGCGGTGTCCACCGTCGAACCGTCGTCGGCCATCTGGCCGTACAGCACCTCGGCTCGGGTGGCCATGGTCGGAGGGGCCAGCCCGCCGAACGCTCCTGTCGGAGCGGGCGCACCGGTGGCCGGTGAGGTGCCCCCGACGTCGATGCCGTCGTCGGTCGGGGGTTCGTGGTCGTCGCGATCGACGTCGGCGACCACCGGGAGCTTCGTGGTGTCGTCGGCGCCCGGGACGCTTGCGGTCTCGATCGCCGCGATCGCCCGGCGGACCGCGTCCGCCACGTCGTCGGGCACGTCGGCGTCGGCCGCCTCGGGCTCGTCGTCGAGCGTCAACGGCGGCATCGAGAACTGGATCTCGCCCTCGTCGGATCGGGTGAACGCCAGCTCGGGATCCGCGTCGACAACCGGTTCGTCGACCGCGCTCTCGTCGACCGTGCTCTCGTCGACCGTGCTCTCGTCGACCGTGTTCTCGTCGACCGTGTTCTCGTCGTCGGTCGGCTCGGTATCGATCGCGTCGAGATGATCGACCTCCGTGGACGAGACAGAGGTGGTCGGCTCGGCCGAACCGTCGGGCCAGACGACCGAGAACTCGAAGTCCGCGAGGTCGTCGAGGGTCTCGACATCGACGAGATCATCGACCGGCTGGTCGACAGCATCGCGATCATCGACCGGCTGGTCGACAGCTTCGGCGTCGACAGCTTCGGCGTCGACCGGCTCGGCGTCGACCGCTTGCTCCTGTTCGGCACCGACGAATCCGTCGTCGGTGTCGGACGGTTCGGTGTCGGTGTACTCGGCGAGATCGAGCGAGAGCTCGAACACCTCGTCGTCGATCTCGGACGCTTCGTCGGTGACGTCCTCGGCGTGTTCGTCGCCGAGGTCGAGCAACGACATGTCGAACCCGTCGAAGGGCGTCAGGTGCGCGTTCGTCGCATCGGCATCGTCCCATTCGATGGTGAGTTCGTCGGCGTCGACACCGTAGGGGAGCTCGGGCAAGTCGTCGACGACGGTGCTGTCGAGCTGGGCAACGGCGCTCAGCGGGCGAGTCACGCCCGTCGGGTCGAGCGGAGCGACGAACCAACGATGCACGCCCGATGGGTGGTGCCGGTACGCCGTCACCCGCACGCTCGTGATCGCCCGGTTCGCCAGGTCGGCAATCAGTTCCTCGGTGGAACTCTCGGCCATCACGACCACGGCGTCGCGGTCGACGGACGGGTCGCGGTCGAAGAGTCGGCCGAGGTGTTCGATGTCGCCGACGCGCACGGTGCCGCGTTCGAGCTGGGCCATGTCGATGAGACCGGCGTCGAGGAGACGGCGCCCGAGCGACACGTCGGAGACGCGTTCGGCGTAGTAGACGACGCCGTTGTCGAGGTAGGCGAGTACTTCGGGGTCGACTTCGAAGACGATCTCGCCCGTGAAGGCGCGTTCGCGAGCCTCGTTCAGTGTCATCCAGACGGGCTGCGGTCGATCGACCGTCAGCGCCGCCGTGTCCGCTGTCGCGGCCGTGGATCCGGTGTTGTGCATCATGTCAGGCAACCTCCGCCTTGCTGGACTCCATGGACGCGAGGAGCGTCAGGAGGATTTCGACGACGACCTCCCGGCCGGAGTCGGGGTCGATCAATTGGCACGGCACGACGGCTTCACCGTCGAGTGCGCCGAGCGAGCGCGCCAGACGGCGCGCCACCGTGACGTCGTCGCAGCGGTTGACTGCGATCACCGCCGGCGTCCGCAGATCGCGGAGCAGCGCCCGGAGTTCCACACCGGCTGCGGCATGGGTCTCGGTCGCTTCGGCGTCGATGACGAAGGCGACGACGTCGACGTCGCCCTTGAGGATGTCGGTCATGAACCGGAACCGGGCCTGACCCGGGGTCCCGAAGAGCAGGAGGCGGGTGTCGTCGCCCTCGAGGCCGTAGGTGCCGAAGTCCATCGCGACGGTGGTGTGCGACTTGACGTCGGACTCGTCGCCGCTGGTGAACACATCGGTCGAGATCACCTGGGTCTGCGACACCGACTGGATCATCGACGTCTTGCCGGCCGCGAACGGGCCGGTGACGAGGATCTTGAAGGTCTGTGCACTCACGACGCCGCCCTCGACAGCCAGGCCGCCCGGGCCTGGACGAACGAGCGGACACGACGCTGCTCGACCGTGGTGGCCGCGAGGACCGCGAGGACCCGCTCGTCGCCGAGGGGCCACACGAGCATCAGGCCGCCGTCGTGGTCGATGACCAGTTGGCGCAGTTCCTCGCCGCCACCCATCGCGACGAGTTGGCGGGCAAGGCCGATGGCCGCGGCGAGCATCGCCGGATGCGACGCTTCGTCGGACATCGAACTACTGCGGGCCAGTCCGAATCCGTCGACCGACGCCAGGATCGCGGCGCGGACATCCTCGACCGTCTCGACCAGTTCGTCGAGCATCGCGGTGGGATCAGCGGAGGGGCCCGTCGACGGGGTCGGAGCTGCCATGGCAGCGACAGGTGCAGCCAGCGCAACCGACGAGGACGCGGGCGCAGGGGGCATGACCGATCGCGCCCGGGACGGAGCGGTCCAGGTCAGAGAGGGGTCGGACGGGGTCCCCGACAGGGGCTGTCGCCCGTCGGTCATCAGCGACCGGGAACCATCGGCGAGTGCCTTGACTTCTTGCATACGAAACAGATATCGGCATCGTGTGGCCCGTCTTGAGGATTTTCTGACGATCTCTCGCCTCGGAACCGTTTCGCTTCTCTGTCAGAGCACGGGCGTCGGGGCCACCGATGGTGATCGCCGTGTTGGATGAGAGATCTCTCATCGAACTCTCAGGAGGGTTTCATCGGTGCGACGCACGATGCGAGCCATGTCCCGCGCGCCGTGTCCGCCCTCGTCCCGGGGTTCCTCACTGCCACTGGAGCCATCATGGCCACGGGAGCTCCAGATCCTGCTCGGCCCCGACGCCGCCGAATTCACCACCGAATACTTCGGCGTGCTCGGAGGCGACGTCGTCGAGTGTCGGCCACGCCAGGTGGCGTATCGACCTGGACGGTCCTCGACGGTTCGATACGACGTGCGCGTGCGATGGGCCGACGCCGAAGAACGCATCGAGCCGCTGGTGGCGATGGTCGCCGGATCGTTGCCGGACGGTGCGACACGGATGGGTCGCAGCGACACCGAGGTCGCACTCTGGCACTGGCCGAACGACCCGTTGCTTCCCGGATTGCCCGCAGCGCTGGACCCTGGACACGTCGAGCGTCTGTTCGGCGAACTCGGTCTCGGCGGCGGAACGGTCACGTTGCGGGTACGTGCGTACCGGCCCGGCCGACGTGCGGTGATCGAGGCGGACAACGGTCGCGTCCGTGTGTACCTCAAGGTCGTTCGGCCGCACCGGGCAGCGGCGTTGCACGAGACGCACCGACTGCTCGCCGACGCACTCCCGGTGCCCGACAGCATCGGCTGGACCGATGACGGGATCGTCGTGCTCCCCGGCCTCGCCGGGTCGACGCTACGCGAGGTGCTGCGAAACGGCGGCGCCCTGCCCGACCCCGCCGAGATCGACACGCTCCTCGATCGGCTGCCCGTCGAGTTGATCGACGGTCGACGACGACCCGACCGGATGACGAGCGCACGTCACCACGCCGAGGTGATCGGTGCGACCGTGCCGGTGGCGGCCGCAGCCGGCCACGACCTCGTCGCCCAGCTCACCGAACGCCGGCACCTCGTCCTGGACCACCAGGTCGTCGCGGCGCACGGCGACATGTACGAGTCGCAGTTGATGGTGCAGCACGGGAGAATCACCGGTCTGCTCGACGTCGACACGGCGGGCGCCGGTCACCGGGTCGACGACATCGC
>CAZJUC010000068.1:0-14555 GCA_964549065.1 uncultured Ilumatobacteraceae bacterium | reverse complement strand
GTCGGCGGCGATGTCGTCGAGTTCGTTGATGATGCGTCGAGCCCGCTCGACGACACGGGCGCCGTCGTCCGTCAACCCGCCCTGCGAGCGGTCGACGAGCGTGACGCCGAGTTCTTTCTCGAGACGGGCGATGTGGCTCGACACGTTGGACTGCACGGTGTACAGCGCCCGGGCAGCAGCGGAGAAGGTGCCGTGGTCGGCGATCGCCACGAGCGTCGAGAGCTGCCGGACGTCCATCTCTCGGAACGATATCAAGTATCTCTTTGTTCTACTTGCACGATCGCTTGTTCACGTGCATACTTTCACAAGCAAATCGCAGTGCGAACACCCCCCATGTTCCACTCGATGGAGAGTCCACCAATCGGTTCCCCCAACCGACGGACCCTCCTGGTTGAGAGACCCGGATCCCCCATCCGGGTCTTTCCCATTTTTCGGGGTCGGTGCAGGCGACGTCCTCGATGTCGACCCGGCCACGGCGGCACGTGGACGGCGTCGCGTAGGCTCGGGCGGTGACTTCCTCCGGCGCTGCCTTCTTCGACCTCGACCGCACCCTGCTGTCCGGTGCTTCGGGCGAGGTGTTCGCCGGTGCGATGCGCATGGCGGGGCTGACGGGGCCGAACCCCGTACCCGGCGAACGGTTGCTGTTCGGGCTGTTCAATGCGATCGGCGAGACCCTGCCGTCGATGGTGCTGGCGCGTCAGGCCGTGGCGCTGGCCGCGGGCCGGTCGCGGTCCGCAGTCGCCGAAGCGGCCGAGTCGGTGGCCGACGACCTCTGCGCCCTGGTGCAACCCTTCGCCGAGACGGCGTTCGCTGCGCACCGCGAGGCCGGGCGACCGATCGTGCTCGCCACCACGACGCCGTACGACCTGGTGAAGCCGTTCGCCGATCGTCTCGGCCTCGACGACGTCGTGGCGACCCGCTACGGGGTGAGTGCCGACGGCACCTACGACGGCACGCTCGATGGTCCGTTCGTGTGGTCGGCGGGCAAGCTCGCCGCCATCACCGACTGGGCCGACCGTCACGACGTCGACCTCGCCGAGAGCTACGCCTATTCCGACAGTGTCTACGACACGCCGATGCTCGCCGCGGTCGGCCATCCCATCGTCGTCAATCCCGATCCCCGCATGGTGCTGGTCGCGGCAGCTCGCCGGTGGCCGACGCTCAACCTCGACGTGTCGCCCGGTGTGCTCAAGATCCCGGTGATCGGCCTGGAGTTGCAGCGGGTGGCGCTGCAGTTCGCCCGTCCCTCGGCGTACCCCTACGCCCGATTCGACATCGAGGGCGTCGAGCACATCCCGTCGACCGGCGCAGCGATCCTCGTCGGCAACCACCGCAGTTACTTCGACGTCGTCGCCATGTCGCTCACGATCGCCAAGTCCGGGCGCCCGGCGCGGTTCCTCGGCAAGAAGGAGGTCTTCGACGCGCCGGTCGTGGGGCCGATCGCCGCCGCGATGGGCGGGATCCGTGTCGATCGGGGCACGGGGTCCGACGAACCGCTGGCGGCGGCGGCCGCGGCCCTCGAGGGCGGCGAGATGGTCACGATGATGCCGGAGGGCACGATTCCACGAGGCCCGGCCTTCTTCAAGAAGCCGACAGGGCGGTGGGGTGCTGCCCGACTCGCGCAGATGACCGGGGCGCCGGTCATCCCGGTCGGGCTGTGGGGCACCGAGAAGGTGTGGCCTCGGGCACGTCGGGTCCCCGACGTGCTGAACCTGGCCGACCCGCCGAGCGTCCGGATCCGCGTCGGTGAGCCCGTCCGTATCGTGGGGCGGTCGCTCGACGCCGACACGAAGCGGATCATGTCGGCGATCGTGGGCCTGCTGCCCGAGGACGCCTACCGGCGACGGAATCCGACGCCCGAGGAACTGGCGGCCACCTATCCGCCCGGCTACGCGGGCGAGCCAGAGCGTGAGTCGCAGCGGCGCCCCGGCACTGACTGAGCAGCGCAGAAGTTTTCCTGATCAATTCTCATCCGGATTCGAGCCGGCTGCGAACACCTGGTACTCCGCTTCGTTGCGGCGTGAACAGAAACTCCACTCACGTACCAGAAAAAGGAACCCCACATGCGCAAGTCCCCCACCCGTCTCGCGGCCGTCGCGGCGGTCACGAGCCTCGTCGTCCTCTCGGCCTGCGGCAGCGACTCGAACGACGCCGACGACGCCGTCACCACCGACGCCCCCGCTGCCACAGAGGCCCCCGCTGACGACGGCGAGGCCGGCACGATCGTCGATGTCGCCGTCGCCAACGGCTCTTTCGAGACCCTCGTTGCCGCGGTCACCGCCGCCGATCTCGTCGACGCGCTGTCGGCAGACGGTCCGCTGACGGTGTTCGCCCCGACCGATGACGCTTTTGCAGCACTGCCCGAGGGCCTCGTCGATTGCCTGCTGCTCGAGGAGAGCAGCGACGCGCTGACCTCCATCCTCACGTACCACGTGGTCGATGGAGAGGTGTTGTCGACGGATCTCACCGACGGCCAGGTGCCGACGCTCCAGGGTGAAGAGATCACTGTCGACCTCACCGATGGCGTCGTTCTCAACGGTGGCCCGTCGGTGGTCATCGCCGACGTCGACGCCAGCAACGGTGTCATCCACGCCATCGACGGTGTTCTCGTGCCGCCGACCATCGACGTCGAGGCGTTCCTCGAGACCTGCCCAGCCTGATCTCGACGAACAACTGACCGGGCACCCGGTCACAGATCTCCCCTTCGGATGAGGGACCGGTCCATCGGGCCGGTCCCTCGTTCGCGTACGGTGCCGAGGGTGAACAGCGCTGCGACGTGTGAGTTGTGTGAGGCGACACCGTTCACCGAGTGGTTCCACAGCGACGAGCTGTGCTGGATCGCCGAGTGCGATTCGTGTGCGGTGCCGATGGTGGTGTGGCGTCGCCACGACCCTGCGCCGTCGGCTGAGATCCGTCAGGCACTGCACAACCGTCTCGTCGCGGTGATGGAGGCCCGAGAATCCGGTCCGTTCTGGATCGACGACACGCTGCGTTCGATCCCCGATCACTACCACGCCCACGCCCGACGACGACCAGATTGGACCCGCTGATGTCGAACTCCGACCCTGCTGCCCTGCCACGCCCCGACGAGCTGCTGCCGCACCGGGCCCCGTTCCTGTTCGTCGACGAACTGCTGTCGGTCGTGCCGGGGGAGTCGGCGTCGGGCGTGTGGCGCCTCACCGGCGACGAGTTCTTCTTCGCCGGGCACTTCCCGGGCCGTCCGACCTTGCCCGGCGTGCTGATGTGCGAAGCGATCGCCCAGGTCGGAGCAGCCGCCGTGCTCGCCGACCCGAAGTTCGCCGGCAAGCTGCCGCTGTTCGGAGGTCTCGACCGGGCCAGGTTCCGTCGCCAGGTGTTCCCGGGGGAGGAACTCGTCCTCGAAGTCGAATTGGGTCGCATGTCGGCTCGCGCCGGCAAGGGCTCGGGCCGAGCCCTGGTCGGCGCAGAAGTGGCCTGTAGCTGCGATCTGCTCTTCGTCCTCGCCGATGCGTAGTTCGATCACGCCAGGGGTCAGACCCCAGACGTGATCGATCACGCCTGGGGTCTGACCCCTGGCGTCATGCTCAGGTCGGGGGAGCGATGATGACGCTGCCGTTGTGGCCGCCGAAGCCGAAGTTGTTCGACATCACCGGTCCGGGCGTCCACGGTCGGGCCTCGCCGGTCACGAGGTCGATCGTCATCTCGGGATCGACCGTCGTGGTGTTCGCGGTCGGAGGGATCAGCTCGTGACGGATCGACAACAGCGCAGCCGCGGCCTCGAGGGCACCGGCCGCTCCCAATGCGTGACCGGTCACTCCCTTGGTCGACACGACGGGCACACCGTTCGGGCCGAAGACCTCGGTGATCGCCGCGGCTTCGGCAGCGTCGTTCAGCGGGGTGGAGGTCCCGTGGGCGTTCACCTGGGCGATCGCCGACGCATCGAGCCCGGCATGGTCGAGCGCCATTCGCATGCACGAGATCGCCCCGACGCCGCCCGGCGACGGAGCGGTGATGTGGTGCGCATCGGCGTTGCTGGCCATGCCCACGATCTCGCCGAGGATGGTCGCTCCCCGGGCCTCGGCGTGATCCCACGCCTCGAGCACCAGCACAGCGGCACCTTCACCCATCACGAAGCCGTCTCGATCGACGTCGAACGGACGGCTCACCCCCGAGCTCGACAGCGCCGTCATGTTGCCGAACCCGGCGAGCGCTGTCACGGTCGCAGCCGCCTCGGTGCCGCCGGTGGCGACCGCGTCGACGATGCCCCACTCGATCAGCCGCGCGGCGTAGCCGATGGCATGGGTGCCGGCGGCGCATGCGGTACAGATCGTCTCGAGCGGCCCCTGGAGGTCGTAGCGCATGGAGATGGCCGCCCCGGACGCGTTCACCATCATCATCGGGACGAGGAACGGCGACACGCGGCGCTCACCCTTCTCGGCGCGCACCAGGATCTGCTCTTCGAGGGTGTGGAGACCGCCCACACCCGTGGCGAAGATGGTGCCGAAACGCGAGGGGTCGATGCCGATCGCATCAGTGCCTCCAGCCATGTCGAACGCCTCACTTGCGGCAGCGAGAGCGAACTGCTCGACACGGTCGGCTCGACGTGCATGCTTGGGCGACTCGAAGTACGGACTCGGATCCCAGTCGTCGATCTCGGTCGCGATGCCGCCGGTGGTTCCCGGGCCGAGCAGACCGGCCCAGAAGTCGTCGACGCCGAGACCGGCGGGAGCGACGACGCCGAGACCGGTGACAGCGACCCGACGGCCGCCGCGCGTCACAGCTTCGCAGCGACGATGTCGTAGGCCTGCTGGACCGTCTCGACACCTTCGAGTTCTTCTTCGGGCACCGACACGTCGAACTCCTCCTCGAGCGCCATGACCAGCTCGACCAGGTCGAGGCTGTCGGCGTCGAGATCGTCACCGAAGTTGGCCTCGGGAACGACGGCGCTCTCCTCGACGGACAGCACCTCGACGGCGCACTTGCGGAAGCGGGCAAACAGTTCTTGGTCCACGGTGTTCTCCTTGTGGGCGGTGTTGCAGTGGGTTGGAAAGTGTGGCACACCGGATGCGGTGAGCCGATGATGTAACGATTGGTGTCAGACACCAATCGTTACAGGGCGCAGTTGGACGTCGGTCAATGTCCCATTCCGAGGCCGCCGTCGACGGGGACCACGGCGCCGGTGATGTACGCGGCCTCGTCGGAGGCGAGAAACGCGACCACACCGGCGATCTCGGACGGTTGTGCGACGCGTTGCAACGGCACCATCGCCGTGAGTTCGGCCATGCGCTCGTCCCCCAGCGACGCGGTCATGTCGGTGGCGACCGGGCCCGGGGCGACCACGTTGACGGTGATCGAACGAGAACCGAGCTCCCGCGCGATGGACCGGGCGAAACCGACCAACCCCGCCTTCGAGGCCGCGTAGTTCGCCTGACCGGCCGATCCGAGCAGTCCGACCACCGACGAAACCAGGACGATGCGGCCCCGGCGCGCCTTCAACATCGCGCGGCTCGCTCGCTTGACCACGCGGTAGGCGGCGGTCAGGTTGGCATCGACCACCGAGGTGAAGTCGTCCTCGGACATGCGCAGCAACAGGCCGTCGCGGGTGATGCCCGCGTTCGACACCAGGACTTCGACCGGTTCGCCGAAGTGTTCCTCGACAGCGGTGAACGCCGCGTCGACGTCCTCGTTCGAGGTGACGTCGCAGCGAACGGCGAAGAACCCGTCGGGAGGTGGCGACGAGTTGTAGGTCACCGCCACCCGGTCGCCCTGCGCGGCGAATCGCTCGGCGCACGCCAGCCCGATGCCGCGTGCGCCGCCGGTGACGAGCACCACGCGGCTCACCGGCTGCCCCCGGTCGGCGCAGGTACCGCTGCACTCCACCGGACCACAGCGCTGGCTGCGGTCATCCCTGCACCGAATCCGACGAACAACACCAGATCACCTTCGCAGATCCGGCCGCGGTCCAAGGCGTCGGCGAGCGCGAGCGGGATCGATGCCGCCGACGTGTTGCCGGTCCGGTCGAGCACGACCGAGGCGCGTTCGAGATCGATGCCGAGACGCTCGCACGAGGCGGAGATGATGCGGATGTTGGCCTGGTGCGGCACGACGAGCGCGATGTCGTCGGCATCGACGCCCGCAGCGCTCATCGATGCCGTGGCGGAGTCGACCATGATGCGGACGGCTCGACGGAAGACTTCGCGCCCCTCCATCTGCAGCGTGCCGCCGAGTTCGGCGTAGAGGGCCGATTCCGCACTGCCATCGGCGGCGAGGTCCCATCCGAGGAGTTGGCCGGGTCCGTCGACCGTCTCGAGCACGGCGGCGCCCGATCCGTCGGCGAAGAGGATCGCCGTGTTGCGGTCGTCCCAGTCGGTGATGCGAGCGAGGGTGTCGGTGCCGATCACCAACACCCGTTCGGCGCCCAGTGCGATCAGACCGTGGGCGTTGACCAGCGCGTAGACCCAGCCCGAGCAGGCGGCGTTGAGGTCGTACGCGCCGCACGACAGGCCGAGCAGGTGCTGTACCGTCGAGGAGGTGCCGGGGACGGCCCGGTTGGGCGTGGTGGTGGCCAACACCAGAGCGTCGATGTCGCTCGGTTGCAGGCCGGCACGCTCGATCGCCTGGCGGCCGGCTTCGACCGACAACCCGGCGGTGGTCCCACCGACGCGCCGCTCGTGGATGCCGGTGCGCTCGACGATCCAGTCGTGGTTGGTGTCGAGCGTGCGCTCGAGGTCGTGGTTGGTGACGACCCGGTCGGGCACAGCGGTGCCCCACCCGGTGATGGCTGCTCCTCGAACCCCGCTGGGAACCTTCGGCACGGTCAGCTCGGTCCTGTCGTCATTCGGTGCGCAGCCAGGCGATCGGTTGGCGGCTGCTGACGCGTTCGGTGTCGAGCGCGATGAAGCTCTGCAGAATGCCGGCGAACGGCGAGCGCACCTCGACGTCGCCGACATGGCCGACGACCGAGCCGACCTCGATGGTGGAGCCGTCGCGCAGGTCGGCCGTCGGCGTGAAGATGCCGGCAGCCGGGCTCACCACCAGTCGTTCGACGGCAAAGAGGTGTTCGCCCTGTTGATGGCGCAGGCTCGTGGCCGTCGCGGCCCCGACCCACTCGAGGAGCTTGTCGAGGTCTTCCGGGGTGGCGACCGAGATCCTGCGACCGTCGGGCACGGTGCGTTTGGCCATGCCGGTCAGCACGGCACCAGGACCCAGTTCGGCGAAATCGGTGACACCGGCGCTCGAGAGTGTGAGCAGACAGTGCTTCCAGCGCACCGGACTCGACAGTTGCGCCGACAGCAGGCTCGCCCAGTCCGCGCCCTGATCGTGCGGGAGCGCGTCGACGTTCGACACCACCGGCACGTCGGAGTCGCGTGGGTCGGCGTCGGCGAGCGCAGCGCGCAGCCGACCCCGGGCTGCGGTCATGAACGGCGTGTGGAACGCCCCGGCCACCTGGAGCTCCATCACCTTCTTCGCCCCGAGGCCCTTTGCATGTGTGGCAGCGGCGTCGACCCCGTCGGGTGAGCCGGCGATGACGACCTGTCCGGGTGCGTTGAAGTTGGCAACCCACACGTCGGCGTCGGCGCGGCGACAGGCCACCTCGACCTGGTCGTCGTCGAGGCCGAGCACGGCTGCCATCGTCCCGGGCTGAGCGATGCCGGCGTCGTGCATGGCTGCGCTGCGCTCGGCGACCAGGCGGATGCCGTCGTCGAACCCGAGGGCGCCGGTGGCCGTGAGGGCGGTGTATTCACCGAGGCTGTGGCCTGCGCAGAAATTGGGTTCGATGCCGAGTCGCACCACGGCGTCGAGGACCATCAGGCTCGACACGAACGTGGTGAGCTGCGCGTTGCGGGTGTCTCTGAGTTCGTCGGCGTCGGCGTCACAGAGCAGGGCGCCGACATCGCGGCCGGCGATGTCACTGGCCTCGTCGACCAGTTCCCAACTCTCGTGGTCGCGCCACGGTAGACCCATTCCAGGGCGTTGCGAGCCCTGGCCGGGGAAGGTGAAAGCGAGCATTGTCGGCAGGCTAGACCGCTCGCTCGGAGACGAGGAGCTACCGTCGGGTAAGCCCGCTAGTCTCGCCGTCGCGTACGGCCCCGGTAGCCCAATTGGCAGAGGCAACGGTCTCAAACACCGTCAAGTGTCGGTTCGAGTCCGACCCGGGGCACCACGATCGCCCGTGGTGCCGGACACCGATGGCAACCGAGATCGCTGGGTTCTCGTCCGGCGTCGGTACCTGCAGCAGTGCCACGATGGCGGCGTCGTGGCGATGTAGCGTTGTGCGCTCATGGGCAACTGGCTCGTCGAACGGCGACTGTCGCAAGCGGCGACACGGCTGAAGACGTTGCGCGCCGAACTGGCCGTGATCGACGAGCAGATGATCTACCTCGGCGACGACGCCGACGACCAGGAGATCCGCGCCCTCGTCGCAGAGACGGCCGGGGCCTCGTTCGAGGCGCGCGACGCCCGACGACACGTCGACGCCCACGCCAAGCATCGAGCCAAGGTGGTCGCCGAGATCTCCGAACTCGAAGCCCGTCAGGACGAACTCCTCGATCGACTCTGAGGTCGCGGCAACTCTGAGGTCGCGGCAACGGGGGTCTCACCCGTGTCGACGATCCAGGTTCGGTGAGCGTCCACGTTACTGACATGCTCGGACGATGGACCCGTTGATCGCCCGCAAGACCTGGCGCACACTCGAACCCGTTCACGGTGCGATCTACTTCGCGTCAGAGGCACGGGAGGAGTATCGAGCGATCGGTCTCGACGACCGCATGACTGGCTACTTCGCGTCCCGGTCGGCGCCCATGGGGGCGGTGACGGCCGAGGTGGTGATCGCCACCTTCTTCAACTTCGACCCCGACCTGGTTCGCCGCAGCATGAGCGCTCTGTGGGCGAAGGTGTCGCCGGCGGAGGTGCTCGCCGCCCGGCTGCGGGGCGCCGACCGGATGATGCGGGCCCATGCCGGCGCCTTCGTCGAATCGGATGAGATCGCCGAGGCCGCCGAGCTCGCTCGGGCGGCAGCGATGGCCGCGTGCAAGCGTCCGGAGGGGCGACCGCTGTTCGCCGGCCACGCGTCGCTGCCGTGGCCCGACGCCCCGCACCTCGTGCTGTGGCACGCGCAGTCGCTGCTGCGCGAGTTCCGTGGCGATGGCCACATCGTGGCGCTCGCCGTCGAAGGGCTCGACGGGTGCGAGGCGCTGGTCACCCATGCGGCTGCAGGCGATGTCTCGTCCGACATCCTGCGTGCGACGCGCCAACGTTCGGGCGACGACTGGCTGGCCGCCGAGGAACGACTCCGAGAGCGTGGCTGGCTCGACCCCGACCTGGCGTTCACCGAGCTGGGCCGGCAGCGACGCGATCGGATCGAGTCCCGAACGGACGAGCTCGCCGCAGCGCCCTACGACGCGATCGGGGTCGACGGCTGCTCGCGGTTGCGTGAGCTCGGTCGGCCGATCAGCCAGGCGATGATGGCCGCGTTCGCCTGAACCGGCCGGCCGCACGAGCCGTTCCGGCCCGTCACCTGCTAGATAGGGGGCCATGCCATTGCGTGTCGTGATCGCCGAGGACGAGGCCATCATTCGCATGGACCTGCGCGAGACCCTCGAAGAGGAGGGCTACGAGGTCATCGGTGAGACCGGTCGAGGTGACCAGGCAATCGAGCTGGTGCGGGGGTTGCAGCCCGACCTGGCGATCCTCGACATCAAGATGCCGGGGATGGACGGGCTCGAAGCCGCCAAGATCATCAACGGCGAGAAGATCTGCGGTGTACTGATGCTCACCGCGTTCAGCCAGCGAGAGGTGGTCGAACAGGCCCGCGACGCCGGCGCTCTCGCCTTTCTGGTCAAGCCCTTCCAGAAGAGCGACCTGATTCCGGCGATCGAGGTCGCGATGGGGCGCTTCCGTGAGCTGCGTTCGCTGACCGGCGAGATCGACGCGCTGGGCGAACAGCTCGAATCGCGCAAGGTGATCGACCGGGCCAAAGGCGTCCTGATGGACGAACTGGGGATGTCCGAAACCGATGCCTTTGCGTTCGTGCAGCGCACCGCAATGAGCGAACGCACCCGCATGCGCGACGTCGCCGACCGGATTCTCGACGGCTCGCTGCGTCCAGGCGCCGACTGAGGTCGAACCGATGGGCACCTACCTCGTCGTCGACGGCAACTCGCTGACCTATCGCGCCTTCTTCGCCCTGCCCACCGACATGGCCACCGCCAGCGGACAGGTCACCAACGCCGTGTTCGGGTTCACGTCGATGCTGATCAACGTGCTCAGGGACCACACCCCCGACGGTGTGCTGGTGGCGTTCGACCGGCCCGAGCCGACGTTCCGCCACGAGGCCGAACCGCTCTACAAGGCCCAGCGTGAAGCTGCCCCCGACATCCTGCGCCAGCAGATGGGACTGGTCCGCGAGGTCCTCGACGCCGTCGGCATCACCGCGGTCGATCTGCCGGGTTGGGAAGCCGACGACATCATCGCCACCGTCACCGACCGCATCGTCGACGCCGGTCACCAGGTGATCATCGTCACCGGCGATCGCGACAGCTACCAGCTCGTGCGGGACCCCGACGTGAAGGTGCTGTACAACAAGCGCGGCGTCAGCGACTACGCGTTCTACGACGAGGCCGGCATCGAGGAACGCACCGGTGTCGTTCCGTCGCTGTACGTGCAGTACGCCGCGTTGCGGGGCGACAACAGCGACAACCTGCCCGGGGTGCCCGGCGTGGGGGAGAAGACGGCCGCCAAGCTGATCAACAACTACGGCGGCCTCGACGGCATCTTCGACCACGTCGACGACCAGACCCCGAAACTGCGATCGAACCTCGCCGAGCACGAAGCACGGGCCCGCAAGAACCTCGAGTTGATGCTGCTGCGCCACGACGCGCCGATCGAGTTCGAGCTCGACGAGTTGGGCGTCACGCCGAACGCCGACGAGCTGAAGCGACTGTTCGACTTCCTCGAGTTCCGCACGCTGGCCGCACGACTCGACGATGCGCTGTCGGCAATGGGCTCGTCGGTCGATCTCGGTCCCGCCGACGATCGAGCCGAGATCGTTGCCGAGGTGACCACCGCATCCTCGCCGGTCGAGGCGGCCGCAGCGATCTCGTCGGCCGCCGCTGTCGACATGGCGGCGACGTGGGCCGCCGAACCCGGTCGGAGTCCGCTCGCCGGTGTTGCCGTGGTCACGGATGCCTCCGTGGCAGAGGTGCTGTGGATCCCGGCTGACATCCTCGCCGACGACGCGGTCCGCAACGCTCTCGGAGCGCACGCCAACCTGCGCGGCCACAACGTCAAGCCGTTGATGCGGTCGCTGTTGGAGTTCGACGTCGAGGTGCGCGGCCTGACGCTCGACACCGCCATCGCCGCGTACCTGATCGACCCGGCCGAGGCCCGCTACACCCTGCCCGACCTCATCGAGAAGTACACCGGCTACGCGCGTCCTTCCGACGACGCCGCCGGGAGCGGGCAGCTCGATCTCGACGGCACCTCGCTGGGTGACGCCGAGCTCGCAGCGCGTGACGCGTTGGCCGTGAACGCGCTGGCCGATCCGATCGTGGCGAGCATGGAGGCCCAGGGGATGGCCGACCTCTACCGGACGATCGAGAACCCCCTCGTGCTGGTGCTGGCCAAGATGGAACACGTCGGCATCGGCGTCGACGTCGACGAGCTCCGAGCGCTCGGCAAGCGGCTGTCCGACGAAGTCCAGGCGCTGCAGGCCGAACTCCGGGAGGTGGCAGGTCGCGACGACCTGAACCTCAACTCGCCGAAGCAGCTGCGCGAGGTGCTCTACGACGAGCGTGGACTGGCGCCGGGCAAGAAGACCAAGACCGGATTCTCCACCGATGCCGTGACGTTGGAGAAGATCAAGGACCAGTGGCCCGACTTTCTCGAACCCCTGCTGCGCTACCGCGAGGTCGAGAAGCTGCGGTCGACCTATGGCGAGGGGCTCCTCGCCGAGGTGGCTGCCGACGGCCGCATCCACGCCACGTTCAATCAGACCGTCGCGCGCACCGGCCGTCTGTCGTCCGATCAGCCGAACCTGCACAACATCCCGGTGCGCACCGACGAGGGTCGCCAGTTCCGCAGGGCGTTCGTGCCGGCCCCCGGTACCACGCTGCTCGTTGCCGACTACAACCAGATCGAGCTGCGCTGTATCGCCCATCTCGCCCAGGACCCTGGCCTGATCGGGGCGTTCACGGGTGGCGAGGACATCCACAACACCACCGCGGCTCGGGTGTTCGCCGTCGACCCGACGAGCGTCACCGTCGAGCAGCGTTCGAAGGCCAAGATGGTGTCGTACGGCCTGGCCTACGGCATGGAGGCCTATGGGCTCGGGCAGCGGCTGAACATCCCGACCGAGGAAGCCGCCGTGATCCTCGATGCCTATTTCGTGGCGTTCCCGAACGTGAAGCAGTACATGGACAGCACCGTGATCGAAGCTCGTGAGCGCGGCTACACCGAGACACTGTTCGGCCGTCGCAGGCCGATCCCCGAGCTGATGAACTCGAACTTCCGGGTGCGCCAAGCAGGCGAGCGCCAGGCGATGAACGCCGGCATCCAGGGCCTCGCCGCCGACATCTTCAAGGTGGCGCTGGTGCACATCGACGAAGCACTGGTGGCGGGGGAGTACGACAGCCGGGTCGTCCTGCAGGTGCACGACGAGGTGATCGTCGAGGTGCCCGACGACGAACACGATGCCATCGGTGCTCTCGTGGTCGGGGCGATGCACGATGCCGCCGACCTCGACGTGCCACTCGAGGTGAACGTCTCCTGGGGTGCCACATGGGCGTCCGCGAAGGGATGAATCACGCCAGGGGTCAGACCCCAGGCGTCATCGTGGTCACCCCATTCCATCGTGGCGTCCAGCGAGCAGCTCACCGAGCTGTGGCGGGCACCGAACCGCCGACCTCGCCTGCGACGCTCCGGAACGGCGACGTGACTGCCACGTGACCGAACGAGACCACTGGTTCGAGGATCTCGCCGACCATCTCGGCGCCGCCTACGACCGGTACGCCCACACCAAGGGCACCGTCCAGGAGATCGAGCACATCGTGGACGTGCTCGGTCTGCGGCCGGGCGATCGGGTGCTCGACGTGGGTTGCGGCACGGGACGTCACGCCCTCGAACTCGCGCGGCGCGGGATCGAGGTCCTCGGCATCGACATCAGCCAGCGATTCATCGACCTGGCCAGCGCCGTCGCCAGCGATGAGCCACACCCCCAGAGGGTGGGCGTTCGCTCATCGCGGGCGTTGTTCGAGCGCGGAGATGCACGATCGATGACGTTCGACGGTGAGTTCGATGCGGTCATCTGCCTGTGCCAGGGGGCGTTCGGGATGATGACCGCCGACGGCGATGACGCCGCAGTGATCGCTGGGATGGCCCGAGCACTGCGTCCGGGCGGGAAGCTCGCGCTCAGCGCGTTCAACGCCTACTTCGCCGTGAAGTACCACGACGATGCCGAGTTCGACGCGGCCACGGGCGTCTCACACGAGATCACCGAGATCCGCTCCGAGGCCGGCGAATCCCGCACCGTCGATCTCTGGACCGGTTGCTACACCCCCCGTGAGCTGCGATTGCTCCTCGCGGCTCACGATCTGGTGGTCGACTCGATCAGCAGCGTCGAGCCCGGAGCCTACGGATCGGCACCTGCCACCACCGAAGCCCCCGAGTTCCTCGCGATCGCACATCTCCGCTGAGGCCACCGCTCGCCGAAACCCCGGCCCCCACCGAAATGTCGCGTCAGCGTTGCGCTCAGCGCAACGCTGACGGGATTTTTCGGGGACGGGGTCGGGGGGGGTGGGGTGGATTTCGGGGGAAGTCGATGTGGGGCGGCGCTGGTAGCATGGTTGGCTGCGTCACGCTCCGTGGCGCGTCTGTCCATCTATTCACGTCCGTTTCGAAAGCAGTTCGTCCTTTGTCCGACACCGCAACCACCTCCGAGTCTCCCGCCAACCAGATGGGAACCTTCGACGACGAGGGCACTTACACACCCCGCGAGATCGTGTCCGACGATCTCGGCATGTCGTTCGCCGATGCGATCGACGGCACCATGGTCACCGTCGAAGATGGCCAGATGGTCAACGGCACCGTGGTCAAGATCGACAAGGACGAAGTGCTCCTCGACATCGGCTACAAGTCCGAAGGCGTCATCCTCAGCCGTGAGCTGAGCATCCGCAACGATGTCGACCCCTCCGAGGTCGTGTCACTCGGCGAGCAGGTCGAAGCCCTGGTCCTCACCCTCGAGGACAAAGAGGGCCGTCTGCTGCTGTCGAAGAAGCGGGCGCAGTACGAGCGGGCCTGGGGTGACATCGAAGCCAAGAAGGAAGCCGACGAAGTCGTGTCCGGCCCGGTCATCGAGGTCGTCAAGGGCGGCCTGATCGTCGACATCGGCCTGCGTGGCTTCCTGCCGGCATCGCTCGTCGAGCTGCGCCGTGTCCGCGATCTCGCCCCGTACATCGGCGAGACCGTGCACTGCAAGATCATCGAACTCGACAAGAACCGCAACAACGTGGTGCTGTCGCGTCGCGCCTACCTGGAGGAGAACCAGAAGGAGACCCGCGACCAGTTCCTCAACAACCTCA
>CAZJUC010000067.1:0-14809 GCA_964549065.1 uncultured Ilumatobacteraceae bacterium | reverse complement strand
GGCTCCGCACAGGGCTGTCACGGAACCGCTCCTAGGCTGAATGCATGCTTTTCCGAAAGAACGCCTCCATGGTCGCCGCCGAGGACGCCCTCCCCGGCCGCACCGACCAGACGATGCCCGTTCCGGACGCACATTTCGTGAACGGCCACCCGCTCACCGGCCCGTGGCCCGACGGCCTGCAGACCGCCGCGTTCGCGATGGGCTGTTTCTGGGGCGTCGAACGCAAGTTCTGGCAGCTCGACGGGGTCTACTCCACCTTCGTCGGATACGCCGGCGGCCACACGCCGAACGCCACCTACGAAGAGGTCTGCTCCGGTCGCACCGGCCACACCGAAGCCGTGGTGGTGGTGTACGACCCCGAGGTCGTCAGCTACGAACGTCTGCTGCAGACCTTCTGGGAGGAGCACGACCCCACCCAGGGCATGCGTCAGGGCAACGACGTCGGCAGCCAGTACCGCTCGGCGATCTTCGTCACCGACCCGTCCCAGCGGTCGGCGATCGACGAGTCGCAGGCGATGTTCCAGGAGCGCCTCAGCGCCGCCGGCTACGGCGAGATCACCAGCGAGATCCTACCGCTCGACCTCGATGCCGACTTCTTCTACGCCGAGCCGTATCACCAGCAGTACCTCGCGAAGAACCCCAACGGCTACTGCGGCGTCGGCGGCACCGGCGTCAGCTGCCCCATCGGCCTCGCCACCTGACCCGCTCCACCTCACCACCCCCCGAAAACCCCGAAAAATCGCGCCAACGTTGCGCTGAGCGGGACGTATCCGCGCCATTTCGGGGTTTGGGCGAGGGTCAGGACCAGCCGGAGCGGCGGATGTCGTCGCCGTCGGCATCGAGGCGGCGGCCGGGCCAGCGCAGCACCCCTGGGGTCGCCGACAGCCGGGCGATCAGTCCCTGCATCGGGGTGTCGCCGACGGGCGTGATCGCCTCGCGAGCCGCGTAGTGCGGATCGCGGGCGATGTCGGCCATGTCGTAGACCGGGCCGATCGCAGCCTCGGCGGCGGTGAACGCATCGATCACCGCGGCCTGGGTTCGAGCGAGGCACCAGTCGGACATCACCCGTTCGAGTTCGTCGCGATGGGCCGTGCGGCCCTCGAACGTGGCGAACCGCTCGTCGCCGCCGACGCCGAGCAGCTCCATCACCCGGGCGGCGACCGAGTCGCTGCTGGTCGACACGGCCACCCAGCGCCCGTCGCTGCACCGGTACGTGCCGCGCGGCACCGTGTACGGCAGCCCCGCTCCGAGACGCGGTTGCTGCTCGCCGGTGACCGCGTACAGCGAGGCGAGCGGGCCCATCATCTGGAACATCGTCTCGAGCAGGTTCGCGTCGACCACCTGGCCGACGCCGGAGTGCAGCGCCACCATCGTGGCGAAGGCCGCGGCCAGACCGGTCAGTTCGTCGGTCAACGCGATCGGAGGCAGGAGCGGTTGACCGTCGGGCTCGCCGTTGAGCGCGGCGAGACCCGACATCGCCTCGGCGATGGTGGCGAACCCGGGCCGTGACGCGTAGGGCCCGTCCTGGCCGAACCCGCTCACCCGCGTGATCACCAACGCCCGGTTGCGTCCGAGCAGCACGTCGGGCCCGAGGCCGAGGCGCTCCAAGGTGCCGGGACGAGAATTCTCGACGAGCACGTGGGCGTCGTCGACGAGCGACAGCAGCACGTCGCGATCTTCGCCGTCCTTCACGTCGAGCACGACCGTGCGCTTGTTGCGGTTGACGACCTTCCACCACAGACCCGCCCCGTCACGTGGATCCTTCCAGGCCATGTTGCGCAGGCTGTCGCCGCCCGGGCGTTCGACCTTGATCACCTCGGCGCCGAAGTCGGCCAGGTAGCGGGCGCAGTTGGGACCGGCGAGCACCGTCGACATGTCGATCACGCGCAGTCCGGCGAGCGCTGCGGTCACGGCGTCCACCCCGCGAGGAGGCCGCAGGCTTCGACCATGTCGGCACCGTGGCCGGCGCAGGAGAACCGCACGTACTCGTGGCCGCGGGCGAGGTCGAAGTCGACGCCGGACGTGGCGGCCACCCCGATCTCGTGGAGCCATCGGCGTGTCAGCTCCAACGAGTCGATGCCGAGCGCTGTCGTGAGGTGCGCCACGTGGGCGTACACGTAGAACGCGCCGTCGGCCGGAGCGATGTCGGTGATCCCGGCCGCGGCGAGGCCGTCGATCACGATCGCCCGGTTCGCGGCGTAGCGGGCCACGTGCGCGTCGAGTTCGTCGGTGGCGTCGAGTGCGGCGAGCGCCGCCACCTGCGACACGTGCGGCGCACAGATGTACAGGTTCTGCTGCAACCGCTCGACGGTGTCGACCACCGAGTCGGGCACCACCACCCAGCCCACCCGCCATCCGGTCATCGACCAGTACTTCGAGAAGCTGTTGACGACGAACGCATTCGCGTCGTGGTCGAGCACCCGTGCCGCCGCCGGCCCGTCGACGATGCCCTGGTAGATCTCGTCGGCGATCACCGCGATCCCGCGGGTCCGGCAGGCGGCGGTGATCTCGGCGAGCGCGTCTGCGCCCAGGACGGTGCCGGTCGGATTCGACGGCGACGCCAGCACCAACCCGCGCAGGTCGCCGGCTGCTTCGAGATGCGCGGGTGTCGGCGCCCACCGGCTCTGCGGGCCGACGGGGATCGGCACCGGAACCATGCCGAGCGCCAGCAACGTGTTGCGATAGCAGGGGTAGCCGGGTTCGAGGACACCGATCCGGTCGCCCGGTTCGAACAGCGTGAGGAACGCCAACGTGAAACCGGCCGACGCCCCGGCGACCACCAGGACCCGCTCGTGGGAGACGCCGGCGTAGCGATCGGCGATGCGGTGGCGCAGCGGGTGGAGGCCCGCAGCGTTGGTGTAGCCGAGCGGTTCGTCGAGGTGCGCACGTACCGCATCGCGGGCCAGTCGGGGCAGCGGCGTCGACGGCTGGCCGACCTCGAGGTGCAAGACGTGCCGCCCGTCGGCCTCCAATGCCGCTGCCTCGCGAGCCATCGCCATCGCGTGGAACGGCGGTACCGCAGCGGCACGGAGGGCGGCGTCGATCACCCGCTGAGTCTCGCACCCGCAGCATCCCGCCACCGTGCCCGATCCGTGCGGGCACTGTGCTCGACCGGCGTGTCGCTGGACGGATGTGTTGCTCGACCGGCGTGTCGCTCGACCGGCGTGTCGCCCCGGTGCGCAGGGGTTTCCTCAAGATCGCTTGACTTTGCGGTCCCCTGACACTCGCCACGGCCGTCGCTGACAGTGGTCGCCCTACCGTGCTCGGTGTTCTCGACCCGGCGCTCTCGGCGCCACCAGTTCAAGGCGGACACACGACATGCCGAAGACCAAAGGCCATGAAGATGCGACCGATCATCACTGACCCGCACGGAACGCGCCCGCCCGAAGGCGAATGCGACGTTCGAGACGGTGGGTACACGCTCGTGGAAATGCTCGTGGCGATCATCCTGATGGGGACCATCGTGCTGTCGATCATGGGTGGGATGTGGGCCGTCGTGCGTGCCTCGACTCAGAACGACGAACGAGCCAAGGTGCAAGCGGTGCTCGGTGCCGCCGGCGACGGCATCTCCAACTACCGCTACATCGCCTGCCCCGAAACCGACGGTGGCTACGAGGAGTTCGGTCAGAAGGCAGCCGCTGCGGTCGGTTGGCCGCTCGAGAGCGTCGAGATCGTCAACTACCAGTACTGGAATCCCGACAGCGGCGGCTGGGCCGAGAACAACTCGATCCAGGGCACCGACTGCAACCCGAACGTCGGGCTGACGACGTCGAAGACGCTGCAGAAGCTGACGATCCAGGCCACTGCTCCCGGCGGCGGCTACAGCTCGACGATCGACATCGTGAAGGCCGACATTCGTCCCAAGGAGATCAAAGATGTCACTGCACCCTGAGCCATCCGTGAAGTCCGCCGGCGGTCGAGACGGCGGGTTCACGCTCCCCGAGCTCCTGATCGCCGTGATGATCAGCGGCATCCTCATCGTGTCGATCTCGATGGCGTTCACGACGGTGCTGCGTACCCAGTCGCAGGCGACCGACCGGCTCGCCGAGTCGAAGGACATCACCTTCGTGCAGACGTGGTTGCCCGTGGATCTCTCGTCGGCGCTCGACACCTTCTCCATGCCCGACGACGTGCAACTGCAGGCCGAACTCGCAGCCGGTGTCCCGTCGGTTGGCTTCAACGCCACCCTGCCGGGCGTCAACGTGATCACCGTGATCCGCCCGGACCTCGAGTCCGGCTCCGGCGTCTACTACCTCGTGGCGTACCGCTATCACGAGGTCGGCGGCCAATGGCAGCTGAGCCGCTTCGAGATCCGCAGCCCGGGCACCGCGTCCGAGGTCGTCAAGACCGTCGGAGTGGCCTACGAGATGCCGGACCCGCCGCCGGGATGGGACCTCACCCAGTCGCCGGTCCACGCCGTCGAGGTCACCAGCCGCAACCAGGTGATCCTGCGCCCCATCGGCGAGGACGTGAAGGTGAACTTCGAGAGCGGAAACGAGTTCCGCACCGGCGGTGCCGGCCTGTCGGCCGAGAATCAGCTCCCCACCGACTACAGCGGCGGCTTCACCGACCCGAGCGCACCGCCGAGCCGTTGTGGCGGTCGTGTGGCCCTCGTCATCGACACGTCCGGTTCCGTGCCTGCGAACAGCGGTGGCATCCCCACCGAGCAGGCCGCCGTCAGCTTCATCGACGGCTTCACCGGCACCCCGACCACGTTGTCGATCAACGGCTTCGACCGTGAGGCCTATGGCATGATCTGGGACACGTCCCAGCCCGCCGGCACCGTGGCGCGGGGCTCGTCCAACGGAACTCGGGCGCCGTTCGTCTCGCTGCTCAACGCCGGCCCGGCAGTGGACACGATCAAGACGCGCATCACGGACCTCGACGACCTCGACGGAGCCTGGCCGGGCGGCGGTGCGTCGATCTCGTCACGCGACCCCAACGGCGACCGGGTGATGTGGGACCAGATCGGTGCCGGCACGAACTGGGAGGACGGATTGTTCAACCTGATCTACCGGTCCGATGGAACCCCCTACGGCATCGAGCAGCCCAGCCTGGTGGTGTTCATCACCGACGGTCAGCCGACCATGGTGCGCACAGCGTCGGGTGGATCCAGCGGCGTGAGCAGCAGCGCCGCCAAGAACGCAGCCGCAGCAGTCGCCAACGACCTCCGAGCGCAGGGCGCCCGCACGATCGGCGTGATGGTGGGCGACAAGTCGAACAACGGCACCTACGTCGGTTACCTCAAGGACGTCGTGGGGCCGATCGAGTGGAACGGCTCGGTCAACGGCGACGGCACCATCAACGTCGGCAACGCTGCCACCGCCGACTTCTTCAAGGGCGAGTTCGAGAGCCTCGGGCCGATCCTGCGTTCGATCCTGATCGCCGAGTGCGGCGGCACGCTCACCCTCCAGAAGCGCATCGACACCGGTTCGCTCGAGAACCCCGCATCCGGGCAGTGGTCGTACACCACCGATCTCGGCGTTCGTGAACTCGATCGGGCGACGACCTCGTCGATCACGTTCGACTACTCGTTCGCCGCAGGAGAGGTCACCAAGCAGGTCCAGATCGTCGAGGCGCCCGCCGCCGGCTACGTCTGGGACCGAGCCCAATGCTCCGCCGCCGGCAACCCCGTCGCCGCAGTAGCGAATGCCGATGGCTCGCCGGGTGCGACCGTCACCATCCAAGCCGACCAGGCCGTGTCCTGTCTGATGATCTCGAGGCCCGCATGAGCACGTCACCCATCCCCACCGCCCACGACATGGCGTCCGCCGCACCGAAGCAGCGCGACGAGGGGTCGGTCCTGCCGATGATCCTCGCGTTGATGGTGGTCGGGTCGCTCGGCGTGGTCGCGCTGTTGACCTTTGCGACGACGCTGTTCATCAACCGTCCGCCGATCGAAGTGCGCGACCAGACGTTCTGGAGCGCGAAGTCGGCCATGAGCATGGCGATGACACTCCAGCGCGAACACGGCCCGGACGGCTGCTACCCGGGTCCCTACGCCTTCACGCTCAACGGTTTCACCGCCGACGTGACGTGTACGCCCACCGGCAACTACTTCGGCACCGGCCGAGGCCGATTCGCGCTGATCACGACCTCGAACGACTTCGAGGCGGAGCAGCTCGCCGGCAGCGGTACGGGCGCTGCGGTCAAGCCGATCGTCGGCGATGTCCTCCTCAACGGCGGGTCGTTCTCCGCCGCCGGCGCCGACATCGGCGTGCAGGCCTCGACCACCGGCGTGCTGGCCGATGTGCTCACCTCGAACTACACCTCGGCCGCAACTCCCACGGCCCGATACAACGACCCCACGGTGGCGCCAACGGTGCCTCCCGCACCGGTCGCCACCGACTGCGCCAACCCGGCGATCGCGCCCACGATGGCCTTCCCGGGCCCTGGTACGGCGTGGACGCCCACGTGTCAGGCACAGCCCTGGTGGGAGTTGGCGGGCGACCTCAACAGCGCCTCGACCTACGACTACCCCGAGCTCCCTCCGTTGCCGGCCTACCTGCGCCCCAGCGTGCCGCAAGCCACGGTGGGGGCGTGCAACGTCTACTTCCCGGGCCGCTACCCCGATGCGCTCACGTTGGGCGCCGGCGAGCACTTCTTCCCCTCCGGTGTCTACTACTTCGAGAACCCGGTGACCCTTGCGCCCGGGGCCCGGGTGGTCGCCGGTGAGGGACGCTGGTCCGGTTGCACCTTCGACGCCGAGGCGGCGTTCGCGCCGACCGCGCCGAGCTTCCACGCCATCACCGGCAAGGGTGCGACCTTCGTGCTCGGCGGCAATGCCAGCATCGACTCGAACAACGCGTCGCTGCGCATCAACCGTCGCGTGTCCGACAGCACCAGCCGGGGCACCGAAACGGTGGCGATCCGTTCGGTGAACTTCGGCGCCGCGCCGACAGCTCCGGCACCCGTGGAGATCCCCGACGACATCGTGTATCTCGCCGACGCCTACGACCCGGCCAACTCGGCCTGCAATGCGACCCTCAGCACCTTCACCTGCCTCCAGCGTGCCGCCGATCACTCGGTGCAGCCGACCGCCTCGGCGCCGACGGCGACGTACACGGCGTCCACGCTGACGCCGAGCGACACGATCATCTCGATCGATCAGTCGAGTGGCACGGCGAGCAGCAACCAGTTCGTGACCGACGGCTACGTGTTCGTGCCGAACTCGAAGATCTCGTTCTCCGGCGGTACCAACGCCGACTACCGCCTCCGGGTGTCGGCCGGGATCGTCGCGAGTTCGGCCGAGTTCGCCTACGGGGTGCTGCCCTCGAACGCCTCGAACTGGTTCGTCGGCGTGCTCGACGAGCCGATCCAGCGTCAGCTGGAACTGTTCGCGAGGGTCACCGCGCCGAACGGCCAACGCACCGAGTCGCGCGCCATCATGGAGGTCAACATCGACGAGAGCTACGCCATCAACGGCTGGACCGTCGACCCGAACGTGCAAGGTCCGACGCCGACGGTCACCACGACCACGGCACCGCCGGTCACGACGACGACCGAGCCCACTCCGACCACCACGGTGCCGGGCCCCACAACGACCACGACCGTGCCCGGGCCGACGCCGACGGTGGATGCACCGTGCAACGTCAGCGTCGGTGATTGGACCCGCAACTTCGGTGACGGCACCTGGTCGGCCGAATACCGGAACCTGCCCTCGTTCAGCGGTCTCCCCCCGGACCCCTTCGGCGGCACGCCGACCGAAGTGGCCGACGTCGGTGAGGTCTTCAAGGCCGACGACGGCGGCGCTCCTGGCACACTGATCACCGTCGACCACTTCAGCGCCCGATTCACCCGGACCATCGAGGTGGGCACGACGTGCACCGTCGACGTGAGGATGGGTGGCGACGACGGCATGCGCCTCTTCCACACCGACCCTGCCGGTACGACCAGCACCGTCATGGCGGATTGGTCGACGCACTCGTACCTGACGGAAGAGGCAGAGCTCACACTGCAGCCGGGAACGAACACCCTCGTCTTCGAGTTCTTCGAGCGTGGCGGAAGCGCCGGCTACGAACTGGAGTGGAGGAGCTGACCCACTGACACGACTCAGCCGGGGAGCAGCAGCTCCCCGGCGTTGAGTTGGTGGGCGTAGCGGCCGTTGGCGGCGAGGAGCTCGTCGTGGCTGCCGATCTCGGCGATGCGGCCGTCCTCGACGAACGCAATGCGGTCGGCGCTGCGGATCGTCGACAGCCGATGCGCGATGACGATCGCCGTGCGATGCTCCATCGCATGGTCGAGCGCGGCCTGGATCAGCGCCTCGTTCTCGTTGTCGAGGTGACTGGTCGCTTCGTCGAGCACCATGATCGCCGGGTTCTTCAACAACAGCCGGGCAATCGCCAGCCGTTGCTTCTCGCCACCGCTGAGCCGGTACCCGCGCTCGCCGACGACGGTGTCGTAGCCGTCGGGAAGCGCAGCGATCGTGTCGTGGATGCGCGCTGCCGTCGCTGCGGCGAGCAGTTGGGCGTCGGTGGCGTCGGGGTCGGCGTAGCGCAGGTTGTCGCCGATGGTCTCGTGGAACAGGTGCGGATCCTGCGCCACCACGCCGATCGCGGCTCGCAGTGAGCCGAGCGTGAGGTCGCGCACGTCCTGGCCGTCGATGCGCACCGCTCCCGAGGTGACGTCGTACAGCCGCGGGATCAGCGAGATGGTGGTCGACTTGCCGGCGCCGGACGCGCCGACCAACGCCACGGTCTCGCCGGGAGCAACGCTGAGCGACAGCCCGCGCAGCACGTCGACGTCCGGGTCGGTGTCGCCGCCGAGGCCGGCATTCTGCTCCATCGACGCAATCGCCGATTCGGCGGCGGCCGGGTAGCGGAACACCACGTCGTCGAAGTCGACGGCGCCGCGAGCGTCGACGAGATCGACCGCTCCGGGGCGTTCCTGGATTCCTTCGGGTGCGTCGAGTACTTCGAAAACTCGCTCGAAGCTGACCATCGACGTCATCAGGTCGACCCGGGCGTTCGTCAGCCCGGTCAGCGGTTGGTACACCCGGGTCACCAGGGCCGCCAACGCCACGAGCGTGCCGATCTCGATCGAGCCGTCGACCACCATCAGCGCACCGATGCCGTAGATCGCCGCCGTGCCGAGTGCACCGACCAGCCCGAGCGCCACGAAGAACACCCGCCCGAGCAGGGCCGACTGGATGCCGGTGTCGCGCACACCCTGTGCCCGCTGCTCGAAGGCCTGCTGCTCCCGGGCGCCCGAACCGAACAGCTTCACCAGGCTCGCCCCGGCCACGTTGAACCGCTCGGTCATCTGGGTGTTCATCGCCGCGTTGTGGCCCATCTGCTCGCGCGAGATCCCCTGCAACCGCAGACCCACTCGGCGCGCGGGCACGATGAACAGCGGCAGCACCACCAGCGTCAACAGCGTGAGGCGCCATTCGAGCGCGAGCATCGCTGCCAACGTGGTGACGAGCACGATCACGTTGCTCACCACACTTCCGAGCGTGCTGGTGACCGCCGTCTGGGCGCCGATCACGTCGTTGTTGAGCCGTGAGGTGATCGAGCCGGTCGGCGTGCGGGTGAAGAAGGCGATCGGCATCCGTTGGATCTTGGCGAACAAGGTGTTGCGCAGGTCGTAGATCAACCCCTCGCCGACGCGGGCACTCGCCCAGCGTTGCACGATGGCGAGCGCCGCGTCGCCGAGTGCAGCGGCCACCGCCAACCCGGCCAGGATCGCGATCTGGCGCCGGTCGCCGTCGGGGATCGCGTCGTCGATGATCGCCCGGATGACGAACACCGGCACCAGTGCCAGCAGCGCCGCGCCGAGGATCGCGAACAGGAACACGGTGATCGTTCCCCGGTACGGACGGGCGAACGTCCAGACCCGCCGAAGGGTGCCCTCGCGCAGCTCGACACCCTTCAGCGCATCCTTGTCGCCGGGCATCATCGAGTGGGGAGGCATCCGCATGAACGCCCACGCTACGACCCGAACCTCTGGATTTCGTCTGCCTGCTGCGAGCGGCTGATCGCCCATACGCTGGGGTCGATGCGCCGCACCGCCCTCACCGTCGCCGTCGCGGTCGCGCTCGCCGCGTGCTCGGGAGAATCCGCCGATGCACCCGTGGCGACGCGCGACGTCACCGGCGTCACCGACCCGGTCGTCGAGACCACACCGACGCCCGAGGTGACCTCACCACCCGAGCCACTCGACTACGCCATCGAATGGACCCAGCTCACCGAACGCGTCGACGCGGGGTCGATCACCGTGCCGGTCGACTACGGAGATCCGCAGGGTGACACGATCGAGCTGTACCTGGCCCGGCATCGGGCGAGCGCCGACCCCTCGGCGGGACCGCTGCTCGCGAACCGCGGGGGGCCCGGCGCAGACGGTGCCACCCTCGCACTCGACGCCACGGGATGGTTCGGCGACGAGATCACCGACAACTTCGACGTGATCGGCTGGGACCCCCGCGGCACCGGTCGCAGCGAAGGTGCGGTCGACTGCATCGACGACGCCGACTACGACCGGTTCTTCTCGGCGCCGGACATCACACCCGACGACGACGCCGAACGTGCGGAGCTGGTGGCGCTGGCGGAGGAATACGCCCAGGCATGCATCGATCGCGTCGACACCTTGCAGTACGTCGGCACCAACAACTCGGCGCGCGACATCGACGCCATCCGCCAGGCCCTCGGAGTCGACCAGGTGTCGTACTTCGGGTTCAGCTACGGAAGCGAGCTGGGCGGTGTGTGGGCCACTCTGTTCCCGACCACGGTGCGTGCCGCCGTCTTCGACGGGGCGACCGATCCCAACTCGGGCCCGCTCGAGTCGACGCTGCAGCAGGGTGTCGGGTTCGAAGCCGCCCTCACCACGTTCCTGGCGCAGTGCAGCGAGAACTCGCAGTGCGCGTTCCACAACGACGGCGACGCCGAGGCGGCGTTCGACCGGTTGATGGCATCGCTCGACGAGTCACCGTTGCCGAGCGTCGGTGACCGCGTCGCCGTGAACCGCAGCGTCGCCGTGCTCGCTGTCGCCCAGGCCATGTACTCCGACCGGTTCTGGCCGGCCCTGGAACGGGCACTCGAAGACGCCGCCGCCGGCGACGGCGCTGCACTGTTGCAGCTGCACGATGCCTATTACCAACGACGCGCCGACGGCACCTACGGCAACCTGATCGAGGCATTCCAGGCGATCAACTGTGCCGACGACGCCGAGCGGCCCACCGTCGACGAAGCCGACGCCGACGTCGACGAGGTGCTCGCCGTCGCACCGCGGATCTTCCCGTACACGACCGGGTCGTACTCGTGCACGTTCTATCCGCCGGCGCTCGACCCGCGCATCGACATCACCGGCGCAGGGGCGGGGCCGATCGTGGTGATCGGTACCACCGGCGACCCGGCAACACCGCTCGAGAGCTCGCGGGAGATGGCCGACACGCTCGAGGACGGGCGCCTGGTGGTCGTCGAGGCCAACGAGCACACCGGCTACCGCGGCGACGACTGCGTCCGCGGCATCGTGCACGACTACCTGGTGACCCTGGCTCCGCCGGACGACGGCACCATCTGCTCGTAGCCGGGCTGGCTGATCACCGCTAGCCTCGTCGACGGAAGGCTGCCAGAGCGGACGAATGGGACAGTCTCGAAAACTGTTGAGGTCCTTCGGGCCTCCGTGGGTTCGAATCCCACGCCTTCCGCCAGGACGTCCACGGACGTCCGTCGAGATCCACCGCCGAACGGAATGCGGGACCGGGTCCGCGGACGTCCATGGCCGCCGCCCGGGCGTCGGCCCCACAGCAGGGCTGCGCGGTGAGCGGCCCGACGGGGGTCACGTGGGGAGGCGGTAGCCCATGCCTCTGACGGTCTCGATCACGTCCGCGCGCAGCTTGTTGCGCAGATACCGCACGTAGACGTCGACCACGTTCGATCCGGGGTCGAAGTCGTAGCCCCAGACATGGCTGAGGAGTTGCTCGCGAGAGAGCACCTGGCCCGGGTGTCGGAGGAACATCTCGAGCAGCGTGTACTCGCGAGCGGTGAGTTCCACGGTCCTGGTGTCGATGTGCACTCGTCGCGTCTTGATGTCGAGCACGAGGTCACCGGAACCGATCGTGGTGACCTCGGTGGTTCCGGTGTCTCGCAGCCGCACCCTGATACGGGCGAGCAGCTCGTCGAAACTGAACGGCTTCGTGAGATAGTCGTCGGCTCCCTGCTCCAGTCCGGTCACCCGTTCGGGCACGGAATCGCGGGCGGTCAGGATGACGACGGGGAGGCGCTCACCGCGTCCGCGCAGCTCAGCGAGGACCTTGATGCCGTCCTGGCCGGGCAGTCCGAGATCGAGGATCAGCAGGTCGAAGTCGCCGTCGCGTGCGATCGATGCTGCGATGTGTCCGTCGTCCACGACGAGGGTGCTGAAGCCATGGGAGCGAAGCCCCTTCTCGACGAACGAAGCGATGCGGGGCTCGTCTTCGGCAATCAGGATCCTGGTCATGTCGCCGGCACCTCGGCGTCGTACTGGGGGTCGACCCGGTCACGTGCGTCGCCACCGCTGCTCGATCGGGGTGCTGCCGGCCTGCGCCGTGCGTCCGGCACTTCGGGGAGGGTGATGGTGAATCTGGCACCGCCACCGTCGGGGTCGTCGAGACGCACGGTCCCGCCGTGTCCGCGCGCGATGGAGTGCACGATGGCCAGACCGAGCCCGGCGCCCTCGGAGTTCCGGGGGCGCTCTCGTCCGCGCCGAAAACGTTCGAAGAGGTGGGACCGCTCGGCGTCGGGCACCCCGGGGCCGGTGTCGCGAACCCACAGCGCCGTGTGGTCGGATTCGGCTGCGCTGCCGATGGCGATCTCGTCGCCGGTCCCGGTGTGTTCGACCGCATTGCGGGCCAGGTTGAGCATCGCTTGCGCCAACCTGTCGGGGTCCGCGGCGATCTCACCCTCGGCGACGTCGTCGAGTGTCCAGCGCCGGTCTCCGAGCGCCCGTGCCTTCATCAGCAGACCGGTCGTGAAGTCGTTCAGCTCGACGGGCACCGGGTGGATGAAGTCGGGCTGTTCCGCCTTGGCGAGGAGGAGGAGGTCGTTGACGATTCGTGCCATGCGGTCGAGTTCGTCGGTGACGAGGGCGATCGTCTCGCGTCGCTCGTCCGGGTCGTCAGTCATGACCTCGAGTTGGCCGCGAACGATCGTGATCGGTGTCCGCAGTTCGTGGCCGGCGTCGTCGATGAATCGTCGCTGAGTGGCGAACGCTTCGTCGAGCCGGTCGATCATGTCGTTGAACGTGACCGCGAGTTCACCGATCTCGTCATCGGTTTCCACCGGTATCCGTGCGGTGAGGTCGGACTCGGTGATCGAGCGAGCCGTGTCGGTCAGTCGGCGCACGGGGCGCAGGAGCCGTCCTGCGAGCAGCCACGCGGCGCCCAGGGCAACGACGAGCACGAGCGCGCTCGCCACGGCTTCGATGCGGATGCCGGCGTCGATCTGGTCGCGCCGGTCTTGGACGAAGTTCGCGACAACGAACACCCCAGCGGTCTGCCCGTCGCTCTGGAGCGGTACGGCGAGATATTCGATCGGGCCGGCATCGGTGTTCTCGGTACCGCGGGCGCCGACCGTGAGATCGCCCCACCGTTCCACCAGGTCCTCATCGAGGTCGAGGCGGACGCCGTCCGGCGCCGGTGTGGCCAGGAAGGGCTGGGTGTCGACGAAGGTCAGATACACCTCACCCTCACTGGGCACGCTCCGGGTGAGGAAGGTCTCGAAGATGGCAGCGACATCGTCTCCGAACGGTTCGCCGGTGTTGGGGTCGAGCCCCGACGCCAACCGCTCGATCTCGGTGCGTTCCTGCTCCAGCGACGCGTCGACGGTTCGATCGAGCTGGTTGCGCAGCACGGTGCGTTGCGCCACCAGACCGAGCCCGGCCGCGACGACGAGCAGCACGGCGCAGAGCCCGATGACGCGTGCGCGAAATCCCGGTTGCCGGTGACTGCGTCCGTGCTCAGTCATCGAGCTCGTCGTCGTCCTCGGCGTCATCGGCGCCGTCGTCGGTGTCTGTGTCGTTGTCGTCGGTGTCGTCGGTGTCGTTGTCGTCGGTGTCGTTGTCGTCGGTGTCGTCGGTGTCGTCGGTGTCGGTGTCGGCGTCGGTGTCGGTGTCGTCGTCGGTGTCGTCGTCGTCGGTGTCGTCGTCGTCGTTGTCGTCGTCGTCGTTGTCGTCGTCGTCGTCGTTGTCGTTGTCGTCGTTGTCGTCAGTGTCGTCGATGTCGTCGTCGTCGGTCGTCGGTGGAGCGGCGGTGACGGCCGGCAGCCGGGCCGGTGCGGTGGTGGGAGGTGGCGTCGTCGGTGCAGGCTGCGTCGTGGTGGTGGTCGTGGTGGTCGTCGTGGCTCCCGGACCGACGAGCGACGGCGGGACGACGATGAACCCGCCCCCGATTCCGAGGTCGGCGCTGTCAGATGGGTCGTCATCGGTGAGCTCTCGGTCGCTGTTCAGCCCGATGGGCGACACCTGTTCCGGCTCGTTGTCGGTCAGCCCGGCGGCAAGACCGAAGCCGGCGACGAGGGAGAGCATCGCCACACCCGCCACGACGAGACCTGTAACCGTGCGACTCACAGCGCTCATGTTGGTCCAGTCGTGGCCGCGACCGCGCACCGACGCGCCCACGACCCCGGCATCTCGGCCCTGAACCGGCCGACGTGACGGCGCTCGAGATGCGCGCCGTCACGTCGCAGGTGGTTCCGCCCGTCCATTGCAGCGCTGCTCGAACCTCAGTCGTCGCTGTCGACGGAGTCCGGGCTGTCGATGGAGACCGGAGAGTCGGGGCTGTCGATGGAGACCGGGGAGTCGGGGCTGTCGATGGAGACCGGGGAGTCCGGGCTGT
>CAZJUC010000066.1:0-15048 GCA_964549065.1 uncultured Ilumatobacteraceae bacterium | reverse complement strand
CGCTGTTGCGGCCCGACGCGGAGCCTGTCGAGATCGACCTCGCATCGAAGCGAGATGTCGCTCGGGCCGTCATCGACACCATTGTCACCATCCGCTCACAACATCGACAGGACCTTGCATGAGCACGTACACGTTCACCTCCGAAAGCGTCACCGAAGGCCACCCCGACAAGATGGCCGACCAGGTCTCCGACGCCGTCCTCGACGCCATCCTCTCCGAGGATCCCGACGGGCGGGTCGCCTGCGAGACACTGCTGACCACGGGGCTCTGCGTGATCGCCGGCGAGATCACGACGTCGGCCTACGTCGACATCCCCAAGATCGCCCGCGAGACGATCAATGGCATCGGCTACGACAACGCCATCTACGGCTTCGACGGCAACACCTGCGGGGTGATCGTGTCGATCGACGAGCAGAGTCCCGACATCGCACAGGGCGTCGACACCTCCGAGGAGGTGCGTGGCGGCAGGTCCGGGGAGGACCAACTCAACCTGCAGGGGGCCGGTGACCAAGGCATGATGTTCGGATACGCCTGCAACGAGACCGACGACCTGATGCCGCTGCCGATCTGGACGGCCCACCGGCTCTCCGAGCGGCTCGCCGAAGTGCGCAAGTCGGGCCAGGTGCCCTACCTGCGTCCCGACGGCAAGACCCAGGTCACCTACGAGTACCACAACGGGTGGCCGGTGGCACTTAAAGGTGTGCTGATCAGCACCCAGCACCAAGACGGCGTCGACCGCGACACGGTCATCCGTCCCGATCTGATCGACCAGGTGATCCGTCCGGTGATCCCCGAGCGTTTCGCCGACGACGACTTCGAGATCTACGTCAATCCGACCGGCCAGTTCGTTCGCGGTGGCCCGTTCGCCGACGCCGGCCTCACGGGGCGCAAGATCATCGTCGACACCTACGGCGGCATGGGTCGTCACGGTGGCGGCGCCTTCTCCGGCAAGGACCCCAGCAAAGTCGACCGGTCGGGTGCCTACGCCGGCCGCTGGGTGGCCAAGCACGTGGTGGCGTGCGGAGCTGCCGACCGCTGCGAGGTGCAGCTCGCCTATGCCATCGGAATGGCGCAGCCGATGAGCATCCTGGTCGAGACCTTCGGGACCTCACACGTCGACCCTGCCGAGATCGAGGCCGCCGTTCGCTCGGTGTTCGACCTGCGTCCCGGCGCGATCGTTCGTGACCTCGACCTGAAGCGCCCGATCTACAAGCGCTCGGCGGCCTACGGGCACTTCGGTCGTGAGGGCTTCCCCTGGGAAGAACTCAGCCGGCTCGACGAGTTCAAGAGCGCCGTCGGCGTCTGACGAGCCGATGTAACGAACGGTGTCCGACACCAATCGTTGCATCGCGCGGGTCGTTCCCGACGTCACCGGGCTCGACAAGGAATTCGACTACCTGATCCCCGACGACCTCGGCGCCGCCGTGGAGGTCGGCACGATCGTGCGTGTCGAGCTGCACGGACGCCGGATCGGCGGCTGGGTCGCCTCGATCTCCGAAGTGACGACCGACGGCCGGCCGGTCGGATCGCTGAAGCCGATCGCCAAGGTCACCGGGCACGGACCGAGTGCCGACCTGTTCGACCTTGCCGAGTGGGCCTCGGTCCGGTGGGCGGCCCGGCGGATCCGTCCGTTCCTGGTGACGGCGTCGCCGGGCCGAGCGGTTGTCCGGTTGCCACCCGACCGGCGGACACGGATGACGCCGTCTCCCGCGTCGCCCGCCACGAGGGATCTGCTGGCCGCGGGCGGCGGCGTGCTCCGCCTTGCGCCACGAGTCGACATGATGCCGACGATCCTGGCGGCGATCGGGCGAGGACCGACGTTGGTGGTCGCTCCCGAGCACGACACGGTGGCGCTGCTCGCAACCCGTCTTCGGCGCGCCGGCCTCTCGGTGGCGGTCGTGCCGGACGATTGGGCGGCAGCAGCGGGAGGGGTCGACGTCGTGATCGGCTCGCGAACGGCGGCGTGGGCACCGTGTCCCGACCTTGCCGCCGGTGTGGTGGTCGACGAGCACGACGAGGCCCTCCAGAACGAACGGACGCCGACATGGCACGCCCGTGACGTGGTCGCTGAACGGTGTCGCCGAGCGGGCGTGCCGTTCGTGCTCGTCTCGCCGGTGCCCACGCTCAGCGCCGTGGTCGAGTACGCGGGCCGTGACGGCGTCGTCCACCCACCTCGTGCCCGTGAGCGCGCCGGTTGGCCCGCTGTCATGGTGGTCGACCGTACGGACGAGGATCCGTGGAAACGTTCGCTGGTCACCTCGGAGCTGATCGCACGGTTGCGTGATCCGGGTCTGACGGTGGTGTGCGTCAGCAACATCACCGGACGAGCCCGGGTGCTGGCCTGCCGATCGTGTCGATCCCTGATCCGCTGCGAGCGCTGCGATGCGGCTGTCGGAAGCGACGACGACGGGCGCCTGACCTGCCGTCGCTGCGCGACGGTTCGGCCTGCCGTCTGCCAGTCGTGCGGGGCGAGCCGCTTCGCGAACCTGCGCCCCGGCGTCACGCGTCTCCGCGAGGAACTCGAGGCGGCCGCGGCCAGGCCGGTCGTGGCCGTGACCGGTTCCGACACCGGACCACCCACCCGGGCCGGCGTCTACGTGGGCACGGAGGCGGTGCTGCACCGCATCGGAGCGGCCGACGTCGTTGCGTTCCTGGAATTCGACTCCGAGATGCTGGCCCCGCGGTTCCGGGCGAGCGAGCAGGCGTTGGCTCTGATCGTGCGCGCCGGACGGATCGCACCGGAGGTGATCGTCCAGACGTTCTCGCCCGGCCACGACGTGGTCGCCGCAGCGACCGACGGCGATCCGGCCCGGATCCTCGGCGGCGAGCGAGCCCGCCGACAGCTGCTCGGTCTCCCCCCGTTCGGCGCGCTGGCACTCGTGTCCGGCACGGGCTCCGACGACCTCGTCGCCCAACTCCCCGAGGGCGTCGACGTCGGTGGCGACGGCAGGGACCGCTTCCTCGTGCGGGCCGCGAGCTGGACGGTGCTCGGAGCGGCACTGAATGCCGCCGAACGACCGTCGGGCAGCCGGATCCGGGTCGAGGTGGATCCCGCCCGTCTCTAGAGACAGCGCACGCTCACTCGGAGCCGTAGAAGTACTCCAGCAGACTGTCGACGATGTCGCGGGTGCGGTCGTCGGCCATACCGGTCGCCGGGACGTCGAAGTCACGCTGCAAGGCCGTCGTCCGGTCCCGGGTCTGGGGGCCGAACCATCCGTCGATCGCGATGTCGAAGCCGAGTCGTCGGAAGTCGCGTTGCCAGTCGGTCACGTCGGGCCCGTACATCCCTTGTGTGAGGGTGCGGGGCTCCTGACGCAGGAACGTGTTCATGATGCGGCGTTCCTCTTCGCCCGCCACACCGTCGTCCTCGAGCAGGAAGAACCGTTGCCAGTCGACGGTCTCACGCTCGGTGTTCGGACCGAACCACCCGTCGACGACGAGGTCGTCCCCGGCGATCTCGTTGAGGTGCTGCTGCCACTCGGCCACGCCGGCTCCGCGATCGCCGCGCCGCAGCACCTGCTGGCGGGCGACGTCGACACCGCGGATCTCGCCCAGCGTCCGCTGTTCCTCCGGCACGGGCCAGACGGTGGGGTTGCACCCGTCGATCGACTTCGACTGCTGCATCATCACCGGCGCAGGCTGGTCGAAGCCCGGACAGTCCCGGTGGTCGACGCCCAGCCAGTGACCGACCTCGTGGTTGACGACGTAGCTCCGGTACTCGTCGATGGGCAGCGGGTAGCCGATCGTCCCCTCGTTCCAGCGTTCCTCGTTGATCAACGACCGATCGCCGACGCGGCAACTCCAGTCGCTGCTGCAGATCGGAGCGGCCGCCTCCACCTCGGCGGGCGAGGCGAGGACCACGGTGAAGACACCCCCGTCGTCGGTGTAGCGCAGGTCGATCGTCCCACCCAGCTCCCAGCCCCGGGGGTCGTCGAGGGTGTCGATCACCTTGGTCCGGAACTCGTCGAGCGACGTGCCGGCGGCATCGGTCACCGCCACCTCGTAGGGCAGTACCTCGGATGCAGCTTCCGTCATCGAAGGTTGCAGCACCACCCCGAGCGCCGTCAGCACGGAGACTGTCGTGACCATCGTCTGAATCATGTGCTTCACGACAGTCCGACTACCCGGTGCGGCGCCGGTCGACACCGCCCGGGTATCGGTGCTGCGTCAGGCGCCCATCTTGCTCTTGAGGTGTTCGAGTACCGGCGTGTGCTCGGACTGCGGGCTGAAGAGGATCAGATCGGCGTCCTCCTCGACCCGGACGCTGTGGCCGGCGGGCCAGTGGAAGAGATCGCCCGTGGAGCACTCCTCGGTCGTGGCGTCGCTGTAGGTGACCGTCACGACACCGTCGATGACGAACCCCCAGTGCGCGGCATCGCACATGTCGCCGCGCAGCCCTTCGAGCAGCGGTGCGAGGTCGGCCCCCTTGCTCATCGTGAAGTATTCGGCGCCCATGACACCGAAGGCGGCACCGAAGTCGATCTGCTGGCGCGCAATCGCTCCGGGCGCGTCGATCTTGACGGGAATGGCGTCCTTGGAAATGTGCATCGGTCATGTCCTCCTGGTGATTGTCCGGCCCCCATGGATCCGGATGTCCTCCAGGCGTGACAGTCGATGTCACAATGGGACATGGCGACGCCCACCCACGACGAGCGGATCGACGCCGCCCGCCGAGCAATGGCCCTGGGCGACTGGTCGCATGCGCTCGACGCGCTCGACGCGCTCGAGATCGAATCGTCGACCGAATCGGCCGCACTCCTCGAGCTGCGCGCCGAAGCGCTGTACGGCGCCGGCGACTTCGAGGGATGCGTCGGGTCGTGGGAGGACCTGCACTCGCTGCTCGTCCGGCGGGGTGAACAGATCGAAGCGGGCCGTGTCGCTGCGATGGTTGCGATGTACCTGATGATGGACACCGGTCTCATGGCGCCAGTACGTGGGTGGTTGCGCTGCGCCGACCGGCATCTCGACGGCGTCGACGAGCACCCGGTCCGGGCGATCATCGCCATGGTGCGGGCCTACGAACGTTTCATGTGCGGATCGATGAGCGAGGCCCGAACGCATGCCACCCTGGCGATCGAGCTCGGTGAGCGTTTCGGCGTCGTGCCGGCGGTGGTCATCGGACGGACCTGCAGCGCCCGACTGACGATCTTCGAAGGTGACGTCGCCGTGGGCCTGGAGTTGCTCGACGAGGTCGGGGCGTTGCTGATGTCGGGCGCCGCCGACCCGTTGACCACGGGAATGATGTACTGCGAGATCATCTGCGCCGCCCAGGGGCTGTTGATGCCGGAGCTTGCTGCGCAGTGGACCGACGTGATGGAGCACTGGCGCCACGGCGCCGCGGTCGGAGGCATCAACGGTCGATGTCGGGTGCACCGTGCCGAAGTGCTCCGGGTCAGCGGAACCTGCGATCTCGCAGAGGCCGAGGCGACCGCCGCGTGTGAGGAGCTGCGTCCGTGGATGCGTCGGGAATTCGGCTGGCCGCTCGTCGAACTCGGCAACATCCGCTTGCGGTCCGGTGACCTCGACGGCGCCGAGGACGCCTATGTCCGGGCGGCTGCACTGTCGTGGTCACCGCAGCCCGGTCTGGCGCTCGTCCACCTGGCCCGCGGCGACGCCGACACCGCAGCCACCATGATCGCCCGCGCGATCGAGCACCCGATCGACATGCCGTCCAAGGAGCGGCCCCCGTTCGGCCCGTTGCGGCTGGCGCCGATGTACGACGCGCAGGCGACGATCGCATACGCCCGCGGCGACCGGTCGACGCTGGAGCGGGCCGCCGCCGAACTCGCAGACGTCGCGGCGACCTACCCCTCGCCGATGTTGCGCGGAAACGACGCCCTTGCTCGCAGCCGTCTGTCGCTGCTCGATGCCGAAACCGAGCGCGCCATCGAATCGGCGGGTCGTGCCGTCGCCGAGTTCGAGACCGTGGGAGCTCCCTTCGAGGCCGCTCAGGCCCGGCTCGTCGTCGCCGACGGCTACGAGGCAGCCGGCCGGGCCGATGACGCGGCCATCGAGCGTCGGACCGCCTGCGATGCACTGGCGGCCTTCGGAGCACACTGGTGGGCCGAACGCGCCCACGGGCCGCAGCAGTCCCCGCAGCAGTCCTCCGTGGCCACATCGCCGATGGCACGGTCCGGTCCTCGCGCCGTGTTCAGCGTGGTCGGCGAGATGCGGACGATCGAGTGGGGGTCGTCGTCCGTGGTCGTTCGAGACCTCAAGGGATATCGGTACATCGAACGACTGCTCGCCGAACCCGGTCGGGAGTTCCACGCCACCGACCTCGCCAGGCTCGACTCGGGAGCGGATCCGAGAGTCACCGTCGGGCGGGGCATTCCGGTACTCGACAGCACCGCGAAGGAGGCGTACCGCCGCCGACTCGCCGACATCGACGAGGACATCGCCGATGCGCAGGACAACAACGACCTGGCCCGCATCGAACTCGCCGAACGAGACCGCGACTATCTCATCACGGAGCTGCGACGGGCGACCGGTCTGGGCGGGCGGGATCGGACCGTTGCGGACGATGCCGAACGCGCGCGTATGAGCGTCACCCGGTCGATCAGGTACGCCCTGGCGCGACTCGCCGAGTCGAGACCCGACGTCGCAGAGCACCTGCAGCAACACGTGCGTACCGGCACGTTCTGTCACTACGAGCGTGACCCGTTGCAGCCCGTGGAGTGGACGGTCTGACGGGTTGCTTCGAGCAGGTCAGTCGCCGACCAGCCCGGCGAAGCGCTGCTCGTCGATGTTGCCCCCGGACAGGATGATCCCGACGCGGCGTGTGCCGAACCGGTTGGGATCGTCGAGCAGCGCGGCCAGTCCAGCCACCCCACTCGGCTCGAGGCGCCGGCCGAGGAGATCGCGGGCGATGCGCATGGCATCGACGAGTTGTTCGTCGGTGACCGTCACCACATCGGTGACGAGACGGCGGTTGATCTCGAAGGTGGTGGCTCCGGGGGCGGTGACGGCGAGGCCGTCGGCGATCGTGTCGGGCTGCGTGATCCGGACGATCTCCCCGGCGGCGAACGATCGTCTGGTGTCGTCGGCAACAGCCGGCTCGACACCGATCATCTCGCAGCCGGGATCGAGTTGGTGCATCGCCGAGGCACAGCCCGCCATCAATCCGCCGCCGGACATCGGCACGAGCAGCACATCGAGGTGACCGACCTGCTCGTGCAGCTCGAGGGCCGCGGTTCCCTGTCCGGCCATCACCATCGGGTCCTCGAACGGGTGCACCAGCGTTGCCCCGGTCTCGGCCACCTGACGTCGCGCGCCGGCTTCGCGGTCGACGACCGAGCGTTCGAAGGTGACGATGGCGGCACCACACTGCTCGATCAGCGCCCGCTTGGCGGCCGGCACGTCCTCGGGCACGTGGATCGTCGCCGGCATGCCGAGCAGTTGCGCTGCACACGCCACTGCGGCCCCGTGGTTGCCCGACGACACCGCCACGACACCTTGCGGTCGATCGGATTCGGGGATCCGGGCCAGCCGGTTGTACGCGCCGCGGAACTTGAACGCTCCGGCACACTGCTGGGACTCGTCCTTGGCGCAGACTCGTGCGCCGGTCAACGCATCGAGCCGGTCGGAGCGCAGGACCGGCGTGACCACGGCCTCGGCGGCGATGTGAGCGGCGGCGGCGCGGATCTCGGCGAGGTCGATCATCGCTGGGCCTGTTCCGGGTCATCCGACTGGGCGTGTGGTGAGACGCCGAGCAGGCGGAATCCCGCCTTCGAGGCCAGCCGCTCGCACGGATGGCCGTTGTCGGTGAGCCAGCGTTGCAGGGAATCCGCTCCGAGATGTTTCTGGACGACGAGCGCAGCGGTGCCGTCGGGTGCGAGACGCCCCAGCCAGGTCAGCAACAGCGCATGGAGGGCCTGTTTGCCGATGCGAATCGGGGGGTTCGACCAGATCGTGGCGAACCGGACGTCGGCCGGTGCTTCGTCGGGGTGGACGACGCGGATGTTGCCGAGCGCGTTGCGCTCGGCGTTGTGTCGGCACAGGTCGCGCGCTCGCCGGTTGACGTCGACGGCCCACACGGTCGCGTCGGGTGATCGGCGCGCCATGGTCAGGGCGATCGGGCCGGCCCCGCAGCCGAGGTCGAGGAGATCACCTGACGTCGCCAGCGGGAGGGGGGCACGCAGGAGCATCGACGTCGCGGTGTCGAGATGGCCGTGGGAGAACACTCCCCGGTCGGTCTCCATCGTGAACGCCGTGTCCGGCAGTGTCACGTCGACGACCACCGGGTCCGATGCCACGGTGGGATCGTCGTCGAAGTACTGCTCGCTGGACACTGCCTCTAGCCTGACATGGATGTCGTACACGATCCGTACATACGGCGACCCGGTGCTCAAGACGCAGGCGTCGCACGTCGGCGACGTCGACGGCAAGATCATCCGCCTGGTCGATGACATGTTCGACACCCTGGTCGACTCGGGCAACGGCATCGCGCTGGCGGCACCGCAGATCGGGGTGCAGAAGCAGGTCGTCGTCTGGGACATCGACGAGAATCCGCTCGCCATCATCAACCCCGAGGTCGTCGAGTCCGACGGCGAGTGGGTCTACGACGAGGGTTGCCTGTCGATCCCGGGCCTGTACGTCGAGATGCTGCGGCCGAAGACGGTGTTGGTGCGCGGTGTCGACATCAACGGCGAGATCATCGAGATCGAGGCCGACGAGCTCGAGGCACGGATGTTCCAGCACGAGATCGACCACCTCAACGGCGTGCTCATGTTCGACCGTCTCGAAGGTGACCAGCGCAAGGAAGCAATCAAGGAATACCGCAGGATCGAGGAGGAAGCCGCCCGTCAGGCTCCCCGCAACCCGATCAAGCGGCGCCTCGGCTTGGGCTGAGGCAGTCCGTGAAGCTCGTCTATCTCGGAACGCCGGACATGGCGGTGCCACCGCTGCGGGCGCTGGTGGCAGCCGGTCACGAGGTCGTGCTCGTGGTGACGCGGGTCGACAAACGTCGCGGTCGGGGAAGCGGGCGCACCCCGAGCCCGGTGAAGGCCGCCGCGCTCGAGCTGGGACTCCCCGTGTCGCACTCGGTCGACGACGTTCTGTCAGCGGTGCGTGACGACGGCGCCGAGTTGGGTGTGGTGGTGGCGTTCGGACGGATCATCCCGCCGCACGTCCTCGACGAGATCCCGATGGTCAACCTGCACTTCTCGTTGCTGCCTCGGTGGCGTGGAGCTGCCCCGGTCGAGCGGGCGTTGCTGGCCGGCGACGAGGTCACCGGCGTGTGTGTGATGGCGCTCGAGGAAGGCCTCGACACCGGGGGCGTGTACGCCCGCCGTGAGGTGCCGATCGGCGACGAGACCACGGCCCCTGAGCTTCGGACGCGGCTGGTGGACATCGGCACCGATCTCCTCGTGGACACGCTGGCTCGTCCGCTCCGCGAATGGATCGACGATCCGTCACCGCAGGCCGGCGAGGTCACCTACGCCGCCAAGTTCCGAGCAGCCGACTTCGAGATCGACTGGACGCAGCCGGCGGTGGAGGTGCATCGCTTGATCCGGGTCGGGGGAGCGTGGACCACGTTCCGCGACAAGCGGTTGAAGATCAACGAGGCGCACCTCGTCGACGGTCGGGTCGTGCCGCTGACGGTGCAGCCCGAGGGCAAGGCCCCCATGACGTTCGACGCGTGGCGTCATGGAGCCCAGCCCGCGAACGACGAGCTGTTCGGCGACCTGTGAGCCCCTCGGCACGGGCAACGGCAACGGCAACGCCGCGGACGGCGCGGCGGGTGGCGCTCGATGCGCTGCGGCGAATCGAAGCGGACGGTGCGTACGCCAACCTGGTGTTGGGTCCGATGTTGGCGTCGTCCGGGCTCGGCGACATGGATCGACGATTCGTCACCGAACTCGTCTACGGCACCACCCGGATGCGCCGCGCCTGCGACTCGATCATCGACCGGTTCGTCACGTCGCCGCCCGACGACGCCACCCGCTCGGTGTTGCGCCTCGGGACGTATCAACTGGTGTTCGCCGGCGTCGCGCCGCACGCCGCCGTGGGCGAGACCGTCGGTCTCGCACCCAAGCGCACCCGGGGTTTCGTCAACGCCGTGTTGCGCAAGGTGGCACGACTCTCGATCGCCCAGATGTCGTGGCCGTCCGACGGTGCCCGACTGAGCTACCCCGACTGGATGGTGGAGCTGTTCTCGGTCGAACTCGGCGACGACGCCGTTCCAGCACTCGATCGCATGAACCAGCCGCCGCCGGTGACCGAGCGGGCCGACGGCTACGTGCAGGACGAGTCGTCGCAGTGGGTGGCCGCCGCCGTCGAGGCGAGCGCCGGCGAGCGGGTGCTCGATGTGTGCGCCGCCCCGGGCGGCAAGGCAACCGCCGTCGCCAACGGTGGGGCGACGGTCGTGGCGGCCGATCAGCGGCTGGGCCGGGCGCGACTCGTCCAGGACAACGCCGCGAAGCTCGACCTCGAGCTTCCGGTGGTCGCCGCCGATGGCGTTGCGCCGCCGTTCCGGCCCGAGTCATTCGACGCGGTGTTGCTGGATGCGCCCTGCTCCGGCCTCGGTGCGCTCCGGCGACGGGCCGACGCTCGCTGGCGGATCCGGCCCGAGGACATCGCCGACCTCGCTGCCCTCCAGGCCGAGCTGCTCGCGTCGTCGGCGGGTCTGGTGCGCCCCGGTGGCCGTCTCGTCTACAGCGTGTGCACCGTCACCGCTGCAGAGTCGGTGGCGCATCACACTCCGGACGGCTTCGAGGTCGACGCCACGCCACCGCCGCTCGGTTCGTGGCGCGCTTTCGAGCACGGGTGGCGGGTGCTGCCGCACGATGCCGACACCGATGCGATGGTGATGATTCGGTACCGTCGGACGACGTGAGCGACGAAGAGGTTCCTCCCCGAGCCAAGGTGCTGACCGTCAGCGATGGCGTCGTGCACGGCACCCGGGACGATGTCAGTGGGCGAGCGTTGGTGGAACACCTGTCGGCGCACGGCTTCGAGGTCGTCGATCATCGAGTCACCGCCGATGGCGTTGATCTGGTGGCCGCAGCGCTGGGTGAGATGTGCGACGGCTATTCGGGGCTGGTGGTGTCGACCGGGGGTACCGGTTTCGCCCCGCGCGATCAGACCCCGGAGGGAACGCGTGCGGTCGTCGAGCGCGAAGCGCCCGGGCTCGCCGAGGCGATGCGGTCGTGCAATCCGCTCGGGCGGCTGTCGCGGGGCGTGGCCGGCATCCGGGGCCAGGCGATCATCGTCAACACCCCCGGCAGCACCAAGGGCTGTGTCGAACAGCTCGACGCCGTGATCGACGTGCTCCCGCATGCGCTGCGCCTCCTCGCCGACACCGACACCGCTCACTGACCACGTTTGCGTTGCACTCCTGGTGGGCCGGGTCGCCGGAATCCCCACACAAACGTCTGGGGACGGTGGAGGAGGGGGCCGGTAGCCTCGGCGGTCATGCTGCGACTGGTGCTCCCGAAAGGTTCGCTCGAGAAGGCGACGCTCGACCTGTTCGAGCAGGCAGACCTCCCGGTGCACCGGTCGTCCACCGTCGACTACCAGGCCACGATCGACGACCCTCGGATCGAGTCGGTGCGCATCCTGCGCCCCCAGGAGATTCCGGTGTACGTCGCGGAGGGCCTGTTCGACGTCGGCATCACCGGCCGTGACTGGGTCGAGGAGACCGGCAGCGTCGTCGAGAGTCTCGGCGAGCTCAAGTACTCCAAGGCCACGAGCAACCCGATCAAGCTGGTGGTCGCCGTGGCGGGGGACAGCTCGGCCAACAGCGTCCGGGACCTGCCGAACGGGGTGCGGGTCCAGTCCGAGTATCCGGAACTCACCAAGCGGTTCTTCGTCGACCACGGTGTCGATGCCGAGGTACGCCTGTCGTACGGGGCGACCGAGGCCAAGATTCCCGACATCGCCGACTGTGTGGTCGAGATCACCGAGACCGGTCGGGCGCTGCGGGCGGCAGGACTCAAGGTGATCGACACCATCATGCTGAGCTACACCGAGGTCGTTGCCAACCCGGCGTCGGTCGAGGACCCCGAGAAGGCCAGGGCCATGGAGCAGATCATGACTCTGCTCAACGGTGTGCTCGATGCACGCGGACGGGTGATGCTCAAGCTCAACGTCACCGAGGAGCATCGTGATGCGGTCCTCGAGGTGCTCCCGTCGATGAAGTCGCCGACGATGTCGCCGCTCGCCGGCGGGGGTTATGCCGTCGAGTCGGTCGTCGAGAAGAAGATGATCAACCTCGTCATTCCGGCGCTGCGCGAGGCCGGCGCGACCGATCTCGTCGAGATGCCGATCGCCAAGATCGTGCCGTGACCGAACTCGAGCGGGGGACCGGCCGACGAGGCGTCGTCAGCAATTTCGACGAGTCCGCCGGTCTCGGCACGATCTCCGGAGCCGATGGCGTCGACCGTCGGTTCCACTGCATCGAGATCGCCGATGGTTCCCGAACGATCCAGCCGGGCACCGAGGTGAGCTTCGACCTGCTGGCCAAGTTCGGTCGCTGGGAAGCCGCGAACATCCGACGGTGAGCATCGAGCCACGCCTCGAACGCGAACGCCGGATCGTCGACGTGCTGATGGCTCTGGGTCACGGCGAGGTGACGACCTACGGCGACGTCGCCGACGTCGCCGGGTATCCGAAACAGTCGCGGCTCGTCGGGCGCATCCTGGCGACCACTCCGGTCGACGTTCCGTGGTGGCGCGTCGTCGGCGCACAGGGACGAATCGTCAGTGGCCGGCCCGACGAGCAGCGGGATCTGCTCCGCGCCGAGGGCGTCACCGTCGTCGACCACCGGGTCGCTCACGCCCCGGTCGGCCGCTTCAACCGACCCCACCGACCTCCCAAACCCCGAAAAATCCCGCCATCGTTGCGCTGAGCGCAACGGAACCGCGCCATTTCGGAGTGGATGCTCAGTCGGGGGTGTGCTCGGGGGTGGTGACCTGGCCCTTGATCTGGACGAAGGCGAGGCGGATGTTGTTCAGGGCATCCTGCATCGTCGGGTGATCGTCGCCCAACCGCTCGCCGAGCCCGTCGACCAGGCAGGCCACCGCGTCGATCGCGAGGGCCGACTGGTGCAGATCCGGAGGCGAGGAGGACAGATGGATCGCGGCCAGCTCGTACAGGCCCATCACGTGGTTCGTGACCACGATTTCCGCCGGAACCTCGGCAAGGCGCTCGCGGGTCTCCTGCATTGCTCGTTCAGCTTCGGCGAGGGCGTCCGCCGTCTCGGGATCGAGGTCGTCGTCGAGCTCGAGGTCCATCTCGGGTTCAGAGGTTTCATCACTCACGTGCGCTACCCTACCGATCACAATTGAGGCGAAGTGGGGGAGACCCCCACCCGGCCACATCCCCGAGAGGGAACAGTGCGTCCGGGTCACAAGGCTGAGACCAGCCCCCGGTCGACGGTTCCGGCGACGCAAGTCGAGGATCTCGTCGGTCAGTGTCGGGTCGCTCCGCGTGCGGTTCGCGTCGAGCGCCAACATATTCAGACACTGGGGAGGCCCATTGCACAGGAGTGATCAGCCATAGCACCGCGACCAGACAACCGGGGCGACCAGCACCGCGTGAACGACCGCATCCGATCTCGTGAAGTCCGTCTCATCGGGCCGACCGGGGACCAACTCGGAATCAAGGCCGTTCCCGATGCGCTGAGAATGGCCCGAGGTCTCGAACTCGACCTGGTCGAGGTGGCCCCGAACGCCAACCCTCCCGTGTGCCGGATCATGGATTACGGCAAGTTCAAGTACGAAGAGGGCCAGAAGGCAAAGGAAGCACGCAAGAAGTCGACCAACGTGTCGGTGAAGGAAGTGAAGTACCGGCCGAAGATCGGCAAGGGCGACTTCGACACCAAGACACGCAACGTGATCCGATTCATCGACGAGGGTCACAAGGTCAAGATCACCTTGCAGTTCCGAGGTCGTGAGATGGCACACCCCGAGCTCGGGTCGAAGATCCTCGACGACGTGCTCGAAGCGGTGGGCCCGGCAGCGAAGGTCGATACGCAAGCCCGCCTCGAGGGGCGCAGCATGTCGATGACGTTGTCACCGGACAAGCAGGCCCAAGAAGCGATCAAGAAGGCAGCGGCCGAAGCCGAGCGCCAGGCGAAAGCCGACGCCGAGGCGGAGAACGTCGTCGAGCCACAGGTGCCTGAGACGGCAGCTGTCGAAGAAAAACCAGAGGGAGTATCCGATGCCGAAGATGAAGACGTCGAAGACGGCAGCTAAGCGGTTCAAGAAGACCGGGACCGGCAAGCTGCGCCACGAGCAACAGAACAACCAGCACAAGTTCGAGTACAAGTCGTCCTCGCGCAAGCACCGTCTCGACCGCGATGCAGATGTGCATTCGTCGGACGAGAAGAAGATCAAGCGCCTCCTCGCCGAGCGCTGAGTAGCAACCCCGGGCTCATCCCGATCGAACATTCCGAGGAGGAATCGAAATGGCACGTGTGAAGCGTGGCGTCGCAACGAAGAAGCGGCACAAGAAGGTCCTGAAGCAGGCCAAGGGCTACTACGGCAACAAGAGCCGTTCGTTCCGGGCCGCCAACGAGCAGGTCATGCGGTCGGGCAACTACGCCTTCCGCGACCGTCGGGCCCGCAAGGGTGAGATGCGTCGTCTGTGGATCCAGCGGATCAACGCCGGCACGCGTCAGCACGACATGAGCTACAGCCGGTTCATCGCCGGCCTGAATGCTGCTGGCATCGAGGTCGACCGCAAGATCCTCGCCGATCTCGCCGTCACCGACGCAGCGTCGTTCGAGGCGCTCGTCGTCGCTGCCAAGGCGGCGCTCGACTGACCAGGTGTCCCACGGTGCCGGGCACCGTGGGACACTTCGCCACCATGAGTGCGTTGGCGTTCAACAATCCACGAGTACAGCAACTGCGGCGCCTGATCGGGCGTCGCAGTTCGCGTCACGACGAAGGATGCTTCGTCGTGGAAGGCCCGACGCTCGTGGCCGAAGCTGTCGCGGCCGGCTGGCAGTGCGACGCGCAGTTCGTCGCAGCAGAGGCCGACGGTGTGGTCCAACCAGGCATCGAGGGTGCGGGCGCCGTGTTCGAGTTGGCGCCTGGTGTGCTC